>NZ_JBFOCM010000005.1:0-26616 GCF_040907825.1 Aeromonas sp. s7(2024) | reverse complement strand
GATGCGTACTCACGCAAGATAGTGGGCCATCACGTGCACGAAGGGATGCACGCCGAATCGGTGGCGATGGCGTTCAAGAAAGCGCTGAAGCAACGACGTGGCGGCGGTGAACTCATCCATCACTCGGACCGCGGCGTGCAGTATTGCTCGGGGCTGTATCAGTCACTACATGAACGGTACGGGGTGAAATGCTCGATGACGGATGGGTATGATTGTTACCAGAATGCGTTGGCGGAGCGGGTGAACGGGATTTTGAAAGGAGAGTTATTGTTGCAAAGCCCGCAGGATTTGACGCAAGCGCGGGAGATGGTGCGTGAAGCTGTGGATATATACAACGCGGAGCGGCTGCATCATACGTTGAAATACAGAACCCCCGATGCGGTACATAGGGGGTTCTGAGTAGAGAAATGCTAGTTGAAAATGTGTACACCTATTTCAGGACTAGACACAATCTGCCGAATGAATCAGCTAAACAGCATAAATTTCGCCCCCACCAGCAGCATCAGCAGGGCAAAGGCCTGCTTGAGGCGTCTTGGTGACAGGCGGTGTGCCAGCTTGGCGCCAATGCGTGCGAACTGGGTACTGGTCAGCACAATGCCCAGCAGGGCGGGCAGATAGATGTAGCCCACACTCCACTCGGGCAGATCGGCATGACCCCAACCCGCATAGAGGTAGCTCAGACTCCCCGCCAGCGCGATGGGCATGCTGCAGGCTGCAGAGGCCGCTACCGCATTGCGCATTGGCACCGAGTTCCAGCTCAGATAAGGGACGGTCAGCGAGCCACCGCCAATACCAAACAGCGCTGACATCCAGCCAATGATGGTACCGGCGATGCCTGTGCCGAGCGCCCCCGGCATATGGCGCTCCGCTTTGGGCTTGAGATTGAGCCCCATCTGTAGCGCCATGCTCCAGGCGAAGCAGCCGATAATGATATTGAGGGTGCTGGTACTGAGCAGATTGGCCGTCATACCACCGAGCCAGGCACCAACCAGCATGCCCGCCCCCAATCTGCGGATCATCACCCAGTCGACGGCGCCCGCTTCCTGATGTGCTCTAAGCGAGCTGAATCCGGTAAAGATCATGGTGGGCAACGAGGTGCCGAGGGCCAGATGGGTAATGATTTCAGGGTCGATGCCCTGGGCGCGAAAGGTCATGACCAGCACGGGGACAATGATCAATCCACCACCAATCCCGAACAGCCCCGCCAGCATACCGGCAAAGGCGCCCAGCAGGAGGTAACCCATAAACAGCATAAAAATTCCTGTGTTAAACAAAAACTGGCCAACACGGCCGGGCAACAGTGGATATCTGCATGAAAAAAAAAGAGATGGCGCGAGGGCCATCTCTTCATTGTGCCGGTTAGTGCAGTGGAATGGTACCGTCCATCACCTTGTAGAAGGCCAGCACGGCACAGCCAAGCAGGGCCGCCGTCATCCCCTGCTCCAGCCGGTTAAGGCCACGCAGACCGTGATGCTGACGCGCCTTCCAGTAGATGAAGATGCCCGGGCTGTAGAGCAGCGCCACCAGCAACAGGTACTCCACACCTGCAGCGTAGACCAGCCAGCAGCCGTAAACCGTCGCCACCAGAGCCAGCAGCAGGTCACGCTTGCGCTGATGAGGTTGACCCTGATAGGTCTCCCCTTTCAATGCCAGCTTCAGGCCATAGGCACCGGAGAAAACGTAGGGCACCAACGCTGCAGAGGTCGCGATGTTGACCAGCGCCAGATAGGTGCTGCTCTGGAAGTAGATGATGATCAGGAAGATCTGCACCAGACAGGTAGAGCACCAGAGGGACACCTGCGGCGAGCCGTTCTTGTTCTCCTTGGCAAACCAGCCCGGGAACACACCGGTCTTGCCTGCGATGTAGGGCACTTCAGCGGCCAGCACGGTCCAGCTGAGCAGCGCCCCCATCACTGACACTACCAGACCAATGTTGATAAGCCAGGCGCCCCAGGGGCCGACCACGGCCTCGAGGATCATGGCGGTCGAAGGGTTCTTGAGCGCCGCCAGTTGCGGCTGGCTCATGACACCCAGCGAGAACAGGGTAACCATCACATAGAGTGTCAGGGCGCCGAGCAGCGCCAGCACGGTGGCACGGCCCACATCCTTGCGATGACGGGCACGGGCAGAGACCACCACGGCCCCTTCAATCCCGATAAAGACCCAGAGGGTCACCTTCATGGTGGACTTGACTTGATCCATCACGGAGCCCAGCTCCATGTTGTTCTGGCCCCAGATATCCAGAGTGAAGGTATCCATGTTGAAGGCCAGCAGGATCGCAACACAGAAGACGATGAGCGGCACCATCTTGGCGATGGTGGTGACGATATTCACCAGCGCAGCAACCTGTACCCCGCGCAGCACCAGCGCATGCACCGACCAGATCAGGATGGAGGCCAGCGTGATGGCCACCGGCGTATTGCCGTCACCGAAGATGACGTTGTCCGGCGTATCGAAGAAGTAGCTCAGGGCGCTGAACACCACGATGGCGTAAGAGACGTTGGCCAGCAGTTGGCAGAGCCAGTAACCCCAGGCGGCGTTGAAACCGATGAAATCGCCAAAACCGGCTTTGGCATAGCTGAAGATACCGCCATCGAGATCGGGGCGGCGCATGGAGAGGTTCTGATAGACTAGCGCGAGACAGATCATGCCAAGACCGGTGATGGCCCAACCCAGGGCGACCGCCCCGGCACTGGCATGCGCAGCAATGTTTTGTGGCAGACTGAAGACCCCGGCGCCGACCATGGAGCCGATCACCAGCGAAATGAGGGCGCCCAGCCCTAGTTTCTTGTCCATTTCAATCCTGTTTATTTAGGCGGCGGCAGAGCGTCCGTATTCATACTGCGCGCAATATGGGAGGGGCTGGGAATCCTGACCCCGTGAAAAAGGCGGCAACTATATTGCATGACTATTCCGACCGCAATCCCTCGTCCCGTCAATCATGCACCGCCTTGACCGCGCGCAATTTTACAGCACTGACCCATATGGCCTGTGAGCTGGCTCAAATTAACCAAGACCCATTGATATTTCTCATTTTTCCGCTAACACAACCTGACTCGCATGGTTCCTATGCATCGCCATTCAGGTACTCTCTGTATAAATAATCTGCATAAAAAAGCCCCGGTGGAAACACCGGGGCCCATTATGTAAATCCCTATAAACGCAAACCGCCATCCAGTTCTATCATCCTTCCCGACAGATAGTCGTTGGCAAAAATAAAGCTCACCGTCTCGGCCAGCTGTTGCGCCTCGCCAAGGGTGCCGACCGGAATGGCCTGCTGCATCCGCGCCATCGCCTCCGGCTTCATCGCCGCCGTCATGTCGGTGGCAAATACCCCGGGGGCAATCCCCATCACCCGAATGCCATGGCGCGCCAACTCCCGCGCCCAGGTCACCACCAGCGAGGCAACCCCCGCCTTGCTGGCGGCATAGTTGCTCTGGCCAATATTGCCGGCGCGGGCGATAGAGGAGATGTTGATGATGACGCCCCCCAGCCCCCCTTGCGCCATCAGCGCCGCCCCCTCGCGACCGCAGAGGAAGGTACCTGTGAGGTTGACGTCAATCACACTCTGCCACTGGGCCAGCGTCATCTTCTCCACCAGCTCACCCTCTTTCACCTTGATCAGCATGCCGTCGCGCAAAATACCGGCGCAGTTGATAAGACCGTGCAGCACGCCAAAGCGCCCCTTGATGGCGGCAAAAACCGACTCAACCTCGATTTCGCTTGCCACATTGCAGACAAACAGCTCGCACTGGCTATCTTGATCGCACTGATCATTCTGACTGCGCACCAGGGCTGCGGTCGCCTCCAGATCGGTGCGATTGATGTCGAGCAGCGCCAGCGTCGCCCCCTGTGCGCCCAAGTCCAGCGCAATGGCCCGTCCCAAGCCACGTCCAGCGCCGGTAATAACGATGACCTTATCTTTGATATCCATCAATGCTCCTTGTAGCTGGTCGAAGAGAGATGCCTTGAAGAGAGGTGGCCCTTCAGGCGGGATCCTGTTTATCCAGATAGAGTTCGACGATGCTGGAGAAATCGCGGCTCCCCTGCCCCTGAGCGGCATGCAGGTTGAACAGGTTGCGGGCCAGCGCCCCCATGGGCACAGCGCTGTGGCCATGCTCGGCCAGCGCCATGGCCAATCCCAAATCTTTCACCATCAAACGGGTCATAAAGCCCCCCTGATAGTTGCGGGCGGCAGGGACATTCTCCATCACCCCGGGCCAGGGGTTGTAGCGCTCCAGACTCCAGTTGTTGCCGGAGCTCTTGCCCATGATGGTGGAGAGCACGGCGGGATCCAGTCCCTCCTTCACCCCGAGGGCCAGCGCTTCGGCAGTACCCGCCATATGGATCGCAAGCAGCATGTTATTGCACATCTTGGCGATCTGCCCGGCGCCCAGCGTCCCTGCGTGAAACAGGTTCTGCCCCATGCAGGCGAGCAGAGGTTTCGCCGACTCGAAATCCGCCCTATCGCCGCCAACGATAAAGGTGAGCGTCCCGGCGGCCGCACCGGCGACACCGCCCGATACGGGGGCATCGATAAAGCGCAAACCACACGCGCGGGCCGCCTCCCCGACCTGACGGGCAGAGTCGACATCGATAGTGGAGCAGTCGATGACCAGTGCACCAACCGGCAGGGCTGCCAGCAGATCCTGCCCGCCTCGCTCACCGGCGCTCTCGCCCAGCCAAAGATCGCGCACATGTTCCCCCGCGGGTAGCATGCTGATCACCACCTCGCAGCCGGTCACCGCCTCACGGGCATCCCCCGTGGCGATGCAGCCAGCAGCGATAGCGCGCTCAATGTTTTGGGCAACCAGATCAAACACCTGCACCGTATGCCCGGCCCTGGCCAGATTGGCCGCCATGGGGCCCCCCATGTTGCCGAGCCCGATAAACCCTATCCTTGTCATCCCGCTTGCTCCTTGCGTTGCTGATGGCGGCTTCCGCCGGTTGCCAAGATGTTATTCCTTGCAGGCCAACGGATTGCGCCCCTGCGGCCAGCGATAGAACTCATTCAGCCACTCCCCCTCCGGTGGCAACTGTTGCCAGCGGGGATCTTTATCCTTGTCGATCAGCAGTGCCCGCACCCCTTCCACAAAATCCCCCTTCAGCACGCAGTTGACCGAGAGGGTCAGCTCCTCGGCAAATACCTCTGCCAGTGAGTTGCGGCGAGCCTGCCAATATTGACGCCACAAAATGGCACGGCTGATGGGGCTGCCGGTGCGGCAGAGCTGCTGCGCCTGCTGGAGTACCGTCTCCTGTTCATCGAACTGAGCTTCGAACAACCGCGCCAATACCCCTTGCAGCGTGCGTCCCGCCAGCAAGGCATCGATTTTCTGTCGATGGGGTAGCAGCACTGGCGCTGGCAAGCGGGCAGCCACCTCACCATGCAACCCTCTGAGGAGCTGATCGATCTGCTCACGGGGATCACCACTGCCAGCCCAGTCGAGTACGGCGAGGCGTGACAGCAGTGCACTGCGCTCGCCACTGGCGATGGCGTGATCCGCCAACCCCACCCCAAGGGCATCGGCGCCATTAAAGCGGGCGCCAGTCAGACCGAGCCAGAGCCCCAGCAGCCCCGGCATCCGGCTTAAAAACCAGCTGGCCCCCACATCGGGGTAGAGGCCGATGGTCACCTCCGGCATGGCGAACAGGCTCTTCTCGGTCACCACCCGAAAATCGGCGCCGGCAAACAGACCTATCCCACCGCCCATGCAGATGCCGTCCGCCACGCAGATAAGGGGCTTGCGGTAACAGTGGATGTGGTGATCGAGCCGATACTCCTGCTCGAAAAAGTCGCGGGCATATTCAAACAGTTCCGATCCGCTCACCTCCTGCTTACGGTAATAGAAGGAGCGAATATCACCACCGGCACAGAACGCCTTCTCGCCCGCCCCCTGCAGCAGTACGCAAACGATGGCGGGATCCTGCTCCCAACGGGTCAGCGTCTGTTGCAGGATCTGGATCATCGGCAGGCTCAATGCGTTGAGAGACGCAGGGCTGTCGAGGGTCAACACCCCGATCTGATGACCATCTTCGGTGGGATAATAGCTAACCTTGACCGGCTCATTCATATACAGCTCCGTATGGGTTTACTCTGTTGGGCCATATTGCCAGCGCGGTAAGCGTTTCTCCAGGAAGGCGGCCACCCCTTCACGCTGGTTGGCATCGCTAAAGAGATCGAGAAACAGTGCTCGCTCAAGGGGCAAGGCTGCATCCCGTGGGCCGCTGCGGCCCTGATTGATCAGGGTTTTGCAGGCGCGCAGGGCGCTCGGGCTCTGGCGCTCCACCAGATGGGCCATCTGGTGCGCCGCCTCCCACGCCTGACCGGTTTTCACCACCTCCTCCACCAGCCCCATCTCGTAGGCCAGCGAGGCACTCACCTTCTCACCGCAGAGGATCATCCGCTTGGCCCAGCCCGGCCCCACCAGCTCGGTCAAGCGCTGGGTGCCACCGGCACAGGGAAGCAAGCCCACCGAGGCTTCCGGCAGTCCCAGCAATGCCTGCTGCTCGGCGATGCGGATATCACAGGCCAGCGCCACTTCCAGGCCACCGCCCATGGCATAACCATTGATGGCGGCGATACTGACGCCGTGAAAACGGGCCAGCGCCTCGAAGGCCTTGCCAAAGGCCTCGGCTACTTCGCGGGCCAGCTCGACATTCCCCTCGACAAACATATTGAGGTCGGCACCGGCGCAGAAAAATTTGTCGCCCGCACCACGGATCACCAGCGCCACCACATCGGGACGACTGTCGAGCTCCACCATCATCTGCAAAAAGGCCTGCAGGCTGGCGAGGGTCCAGGTGTTGGCAGGGGGATGGTCGAGGGTGATATAGGCCACGTGGCCATGATATTCGAGTCTGATCCTTGTCATAACCTTGTCCTTGTCGATGAAGCTGCCGCCATGATGACAGGCTTGAATGACGCCAACCTGTGGCTGGCTCACAAAGCCGAAACCGGCATGGCATGGTGCAAATCGGGTGGCAGGCAACACACCCTTGATGCGACCACCGGTTAGCCCAGCGACAAGCCGGGATCGGCCAGCATGCGGCGCGCGATGATGAGTCGCATCACCTCGTTGGTGCCCTCCAGAATGCGGTGTACCCGGGTATCGCGCAGATAGCGCTCGAGCGGATACTCGCGGATATAACCATAGCCGCCAAAGAGTTGCAGAGCCTCATCACAGATTCGATAACCCACATCGGTAGCATAACGTTTGGCCATGGCGCACCAGGCACTCTTGTCGGGTGCCCCGCGATCCAGCTTGTCGGCGGCCTGACGTACCAGCAGGCGAGCGGCAGCCAGCTCGGTCGCCATGTCGGCCAGGCGAAACTGCACGCTCTGGAATTCGCTGATCGGGTGACCAAATTGCTGGCGCTGCTGCACATAAGCCAGCGCATCGTCCAGCGCCTGCTGGGCGGTGCCCACCGAACAGGTGGCAATATTGATGCGCCCCCCATCGAGGGCCTGCATGGCGAACTTGAATCCTTCCCCCTCTTCGCCCAACCGATAACAGGCAGGAATGCGAACCCCGTTGAAAACAACCTCCCGGGTCGGCTGGCTGTTCCAGCCCATCTTCTCTTCTGCCTTGCCATAGCTCACGCCGGGGGCATTAGCCGGCACCATAAAGGCTGAGATCCCCTTCGCACCTTCACCACCGGTACGGGCCATCACCACCAGCACATCGCTGCTGCCCGCGCCCGAGATAAAGACCTTGGTTCCCTCAATAAGATAATTGCCACCCTCGCGCACCGCCCAGGTCTTGAGTGCCGCCGCATCGGAGCCAGCCCCCGGCTCGGTGAGGCAATAGGAGCCCAGCAGCTCGCCGCTGGCCAGTTTGGGCACCCACTCCTTGGCAACCTCGGTGGGCAACCAGTTACCCAGCATCCAGCTCACCATGTTGTGAATGGTCAGATACGCAGTGGTCGAGGTACAGCCCATGGCGAGGCGTTCGAAGATGAGGCTCGCATCGAGGCGCGGCAGCCCCAATCCGCCAAACTGCTCCGGGGTATAGAGACCACAAAAACCTAGCCCGGCCGCCTGCTTGATGGTCGGGATCGGAAACTCATGCTCCTTGTCCCAGCGCGCGGCATGGGGTTTGAGCGCCTCATCGGCAAAGGCGGCGGCCGCCTCCACATACGCCTGTTGATCATCGGTCAGGGTAAAATCCATCTTGTCGTTCACTCCCTTGTTGCCCGCATTTATTTTCCTGAGTTGGTGCTTTATGACGCGGCGCCCACACGCTGCGTCAGTCGGATCTGCCACTATGGCGCTGTTGTCGTGGTAGCTGATGACGATCTCACTACCACCGCTTTATCGACACACAACAGATTAACAATTGATTTACGTTTACGCTAACGTAAACTTGTGACAGAAGTGAAGTACAAAAATGGACCGACCACTGCCAACCTTGAAGCCGAGTCAGCCGGTCGAACCCACCTTCCTACCCGACTGTCATATCCGCAAGGAGAGCATGAATGCAGATGGATGAGACCCTGAATGCCCTGACCGAACAGGTTGCGGCCTTCTGCCAGAAAGTGATCGCCCCGCGCGCCAGCGAGATCGATCAGAGCAACGCCTTCCCCCGTGATCTCTGGCCCCGGATGGGTGAACTGGGGCTGCACGGCATCACGGTGACGGAGGAGTATGACGGGGTGAACCTCGGCTATCTGGCCCACGTGCTGGTAATGGAGCAGGTGAGCCGCGCCAGCGCCTCGGTCGGCCTCTCCTACGGCGCCCACTCCAATCTCTGCATCAATCAGATCCACCGCCACGGCACGGCGGAGCAAAAAGCACGCTACCTCCCCCCGCTGGTGAGCGGCGAGCATGTGGGGGCGCTGGCCATGAGCGAGCCGGGAGCCGGGTCCGATGTGGTCAGCATGCGCCTCACCGCGGAGCGCGAGGGCGATCACTTCGTGCTCAACGGCAACAAGATGTGGATCACCAACGGACCCGATGCCGACACCTTCGTCATCTATGCCAAGACAGATACCAGTGCGGGCCCCAAAGGAATTTCTGCCTTTATCATTGAAGCTGGCACTCCCGGTTTTTCTACCGCCCAGAAGCTTGACAAGCTCGGGATGCGCGGCTCCAGCACCTGCGAGCTGGTGTTCGACAACTGCCGGGTGCCGCAGGAAAACCTGCTGGGCACCCTGCACGGCGGGGTCAAGGTGCTGATGAGCGGGCTCGATTACGAGCGGGTGGTGCTGGCTGCGGGCCCCCTTGGCATCATGCAGGCCTGCATGGATGTAGTGCTGCCCTATGTGCGTGAGCGCAAGCAGTTTGGTCAAGCCATCGGCGAGTTCCAGCTGGTGCAGGGCAAGCTCGCCGACATGTATACCCGCCTCGCCAGCAGCCGGGCGCTGGTCTACTCGGTGGCGAGCGCCTGCGATCAGGGGCGCACCAGCCGTAAAGATTGCGCCGCAGCCATCCTGTTTGCCGCCGAAAACGCCACCCAGATGGCGCTCGATGCTATCCAGCTGCTCGGCGGCAACGGTTACATCAACGAATACCCCACTGGCCGCCTACTGCGGGACGCCAAACTCTACGAGATCGGCGCCGGCACCTCGGAGATCCGCCGCTGGCTCATCGGCCGCGAGCTGATGGGAGAAAATGCATGAGTCGTATCCACTCCCGCCTCGACACGGCGAGTCCGGAATATGCGGCCAATCGGACCGCCATGCAGGGGCTAGTCGACGATCTCCATATTCGCATTGCCGAGATCGCGCTAGGGGGCGGCGCGGCCAACAACGCCCGCCATCTGGCCCGTGGCAAGCTGCTGCCCCGCGAGCGCATCAATCAGCTGCTGGACCCGGGCTCCCCGTTTCTCGAACTCTCGGCGCTGGCTGGCTGGCAGGTCTATGACGAGCCGGTCCCCGCCGCCGGTATCATCACCGGCATCGGCCGGGTCTCGGGCAGGCTCTGCATGCTGGTGGTGAACGACGCCACCGTGAAGGGTGGTACCTACTACCCGCTCACGGTGAAAAAACACCTGCGCGCCCAGACCATCGCCGAGCGGCTGCGTCTCCCCTGCCTCTATCTGGTGGATTCCGGAGGCGCCTTCTTGCCGATGCAGGACGAGGTGTTCCCCGACCGGGATCACTTTGGCCGCATCTTCTACAACCAGGCCCGCATGTCGGCCCAAAACATCCCTCAACTGGCGGTGGTGATGGGGCTCTGCACCGCTGGCGGCGCCTACGTGCCCGCCATGGCTGATGAATCCATCATGGTCAGGGAGCAGGCCACCATCTTTCTGGCGGGTCCGCCGCTGGTCAAGGCCGCCACCGGCGAGGAGATCAGCGCCGAGGCCTTGGGCGGCGCCGAGGTACACTGCGCCCACTCGGGAGTTGCTGATCATATGGCCCGTGACGATGCCCATGCGCTGGCCATCGCCCGCACGCTGGTTACTCATCTGGGTAACGAGCCGATAGAGAGCAGCCCCGGCTACGAGCCCCCCTGCTACCCCATAGAGGAGCTCTACGGTCTGGTGGGCACCAGCCTCAAACGCCCTTACGACGCCCGCGAACTGATTGCACGACTGGTGGATAGCTCTGACTTTGACGAATTCAAGGCGCTGTTCGGCACCACACTGGTGACCGGCTTTGCCCGTATTTGCGGCATGGAGGTGGGGATCCTCGCCAACAACGGCGTGCTGCACAGCGACAGCGCCCAGAAGGGGGCCCACTTTATCCAGCTCTGTAACCGCCGCACCATCCCGCTGATCTTTTTGCAGAACATCACCGGCTTTATGGTGGGGAGCCGCGCAGAAAAGGAGGGGATCGCCAAGCACGGCGCCAAACTGGTCACCGCAGTGGCCTGCAGCCGGGTGCCCAAGATCACCCTGATCGTCGGCGGCAGCTTTGGTGCCGGCAACTACGGCATGTGCGGCCGCGCCTATGAACCCGATTTTCTCTTTAGCTGGCCCAACAGCCGCATCTCCGTCATGGGGGGCGAGCAGGCGGCCGGGGTGCTGATGCAGGTGCGCAGGGACAAGCTGGCTGCCGAGGGCAAGAGCCTGAGCGAGCAGGAGGCGGCCGCCATCCGTGCCCCGGTGATCGAGCAGTATGAGCGGCAGGGTCACCCCTACTACGCCAGCGCCCGCCTCTGGGATGATGGCGTCATTGACCCGGCCCAGAGCCGCACCGTACTGGCACTGGCGCTCGCCGCCTGTCAGGGGGCCCGCATTGAACCCGAGCAGTACGGCATCTTCCGGATGTAAGGAGCAAACCCATGTCAGATCCACTTACTTCCTCAGCACTTGGCTCTTCAACACAGGGCCCGTTTCGGCTGGAGCGGCACGGCCCGCTGGCCGAGCTGGTGCTGTCGCGCCCGTCCCGCCACAACGCCTTTGATGCCGACCTGATGCTGGGGCTGCTCGACTGTCTCGATGATCTGGCCCATCGCCATGGTCATGATCTCGCCGAACGCCCTCACGCCCTGCTGCTACGTGCCGAAGGCAAACACTTTTGCGCGGGCGCCGATCTCAACTGGATGCGCAATCTGGCCCACGCCGATTTCGAACACAATCGCGAAGACGCCCGGGTACTGGCGCGGCTGATGCAGACCCTCGACGAGCTCCCCTTCCCTACGGTGGCGCTGGTGCAAGGGGCCGCCTATGGCGGGGCACTGGGCCTCATCTGCGCCTGCGATCTGGTGCTGGCCAGCGATGATGCCCGCTTCTGCCTCTCAGAGGTGAGCCTGGGTCTGGTGCCTGCGGTGATCAGCCCTTACGTGGTACGCGCCATGGGAATGCGTCAGGCGCGCCGCTACATGCTCAGTGCCGAGCCGTTCGATGCCATTACCGCCTGTCGGCTCAATGTGGCACACCAACTCTGCAAGCCGGATCAACTGCTGGCGGAGGGGCGGGCGCAGGCCCTTCGTCTGTGCCGCAACGGGCCGGAGGCAATGAAAGAGACCAAACGGCTGCTGGCGGCCATAGAAGCCCATCCTTCCCGCCTGCACGAAGAGAAAACCGTCGAGACCATCGCCCGGGTTCGGGTGGGACTCGAAGCCCAGGAGGGGATGCAGGCCTTCTTTGACAAACGCCCTCCCGCCTGGCGTCCCCGTTTCAAGGATGAGACATGACCCATCACACTCAGATTAAACGCCTGCTGATCGCCAATCGCGGCGAAATCGCCGTGCGCATCATCAAGACGGCGAAACGCCTCGGCATTCACACCATCGCCCTCTACTCCGACGCCGACGCCCATGCCATGCATACCCGTCTGGCCGATGAGGCTTGGCATCTGGGGCCCGCACCGGCCAGAGAGAGCTATCTCGACACCGGCAAGGTGCTGAAGATTGCCAAAGAGGCGCACGCCGATGCCATCCATCCCGGTTACGGCTTTCTGTCGGAAAACAGCGATTTTGCCACCGCCTGCGAACAGCGCGGCCTGCGCTTTGTCGGCCCAAGCGGCGACGCCATTCTCGCCATGGGCGACAAATCGGGGGCCAAGGCGCTGATGCAGGCTGCCGGCGTACCTGTGCTGCCCGGCTATCACGGCACGGATCAACGACCGGACTTCTTGCGCGATCAGGCGAGCCTGATTGGCTTCCCGCTGCTTATCAAAGCGGCCAGTGGCGGCGGTGGCAAGGGAATGCGCCGGGTCGATCAGCTGGCCGACTTTCACGAGTCGCTGGCGGCAGTCAAACGGGAAGCCAAGGCTGCCTTTGGTGACGATCTGGTACTGCTGGAGCGCTATCTGCCCCAAGCTCGCCATGTGGAAGTACAGGTCTTTGCCGATAGCCTCGGCAACGCCATCTATCTGGGGGACAGGGACTGCTCCTTGCAGCGACGCCATCAGAAAGTTATCGAAGAGGCGCCCGCCCCCGATATCCCTCCGGCTCTGCGCCGCGCCATGGGGGAGGCAGCCGTGGCCGCAGCCAAGGCCATCCACTATCAGGGGGCGGGCACCATCGAGTTTCTGCTCTGCAAGGATGAGTTCTTCTTTATGGAGATGAACACCCGGCTGCAGGTAGAGCATCCGGTCACCGAAGCGGTGACCGGGCAGGATCTGGTGGCCTGGCAGCTGGCAGTGGCCGAGGGCAAGCCGCTGCCACTGACTCAGGATGAGGTGGTGCTGCGCGGCCATGCGGTGGAGGCGCGCCTCTACGCCGAGGATGTGGCGGCCGGTTTTCTGCCCGCCAGCGGGCCTATCCACTGGCTCCACTGGCCCGTTGGCGTGCGCATCGACACCGGCGTTACCGTTGGTGATGAGGTGAGCCCCTATTACGATCCCATGATCGCCAAGCTGATCTCCCACGGCCAGAGTCGCGCCGAGGCGTTCGCCAAACTGGCCGATGCGCTGGCGGCGCTGGATCTCGGGCCGCTGATGCACAACGGCGCGCTCTTGCTGCGCCTGTGTGAAGAGCCTGACGTCCTGGCCATGGGCCACCATACCCAATGGCCCATCCCCACCACAGCACAGCCCATTCCTGAGCTCGCCTGGCCGCTGGCCACCCTCTGGCTGGCGAGCCGCCCTGCGGGCACCTCCCCCTGGCAGCAAGCCTGCGGATTTCGGCTGGGGCCGGATCGCTGCTGGACCGCGGCGGTGCGCATCGGTGATGAGCACCGGGTATTGACCCTTCACGATCATGGCGGCCAGTTTGAGTGGCAAGGGGAGACTCATTGCTACCAGAGAGGTGACGATAATATCCGGCTGCAGCAGGGTGGCTGCTGGCAACAGATCCCCATTCAGACGGTCGAAGGCTCGGAGGCAACCTTCATCATGACCCTGGGGGGCCAGCGCATCCGCTTCGCGGCCGATGATCGACAGCACAGCCACCACCATGAGCAGGCAAACGAGAAGGCGCAGGGCGCCATCGCGCCTATGCACGGCATAGTGGTAGCCGTGCTGATCGAGCAGGGGCAAACAGTCAGCAAGGGGCAACCCCTGCTGGTGCTGGAGGCGATGAAGATGGAACACCAGTTGCGTGCAGAGCGGGACGGGGTAATTGAAGCCCTGCAGTGCAAACAAGGCGAGCAGGTAAGCCAGGGAACCGTGCTGGTGCGCTTTGCCGAAGAGACTGCTTCACAGGAGGATCACCCATGAACCGATCACAGGACGTCCGTGACGACAGGGTCAGTCTGGTGGAGATGGGGCCGCGAGATGGCCTGCAAAATGAAGCTGCGCCCCTCTCCCTGGTACAGCGGCTGGAGCTGATCCAGCGCCTTACCGACAGCGGCCTGCAGCGCATCGAGGTGGGTGCCTTTGTCTCTGCCAAAAAAGTGCCGCAGATGGCGGACTCCGCAGCGCTGTTCGAGGCACTGCCACGCAAGGGCTCAACCCGTTACGGCGCTCTGGTGCCCAATCTGCAAGGCTTGCAGGCAGCCATTGCCGCCCGAGCCGATGAGATTGGTCTCTTCACCGCCTGCTCCGACGGTTTTACCCGCGCCAATATCGGCATCAGCGTGGAGGAGTCGCTGGTGCGCTTCGCCCCGCTGGTGCAGGAAGCTCGCCGCCTCGGCATCAAGGTGCGCGGCTACCTCTCCACCGTCATCGCCTGCCCGTTCGATGGCCCGACCCGCCCGAAACGGGTCGCTGCCATGGCCGAGCAACTGCTGGATCTCGGTTGCCACGAAATTTCGCTGGGGGACACCATCGGCGTCGGCACTCCGGGCACCGTGGCCCCCATGCTGGATGCGGTACTGCACGAGATCCCGGCGGGTCGACTCGCGGTCCATTTTCACGACACCTACGGTCAGGGGTTGGCCAACCTGCTACCCGCGCTGGAGCGTGGCATTCGCACCATCGACTGCTCGGTGGCGGGGCTTGGCGGCTGCCCCTATGCGCCGGGCGCCTCCGGCAATGTGGCGTCAGAAGAGGTGGTCTACCTGCTGCACGGCCTTGGCATGACGACCGGGGTGGATCTCGACAAACTGGCGGCCACCGGCCAGTGGGTGAGCGAGCAGCTCGCTCGCCCCAACGGCTCGCGGGTCGGTCAGGCCCTGCACGCCAATGCAGAGCGGCTGCGTGCCCGCCTCTGCCAGCCACACTCCCAGCAACAGGAGTCATAACCATGTCCCGTTCCCTGCTCGGCAAGGAGATCACCTACAGCATTTCGGAATTGGCCCATGAGTTCGATGTTACGCCGCGCACTATCCGCTACTACGAGGACGAGGGGCTGCTCACCCCGCAGCGGGAGGGGCAGACCCGCATCTACAGCCACAAGGACAAGATCCGGCTCAAGCTGACTCTGCGCGGCAAACGGCTGGGGTTTAGCCTGGCCGAGATCCGCGAGCTGTTCGATATGTACGACACCGACAAATCGAGCAAAAACCAGCTCAACTCCATGATCAGACTGATCGAAAGCAAGCGCAGTGCCCTGCGTCAACAGCTGGAGGATATCCAGATGGTGATGGCCGAGCTGGAAGCCGCCGAACAGCGCTGTGTTAATTCCCTTAACAGCTTGAAAACTGGCGCAGATTAACCGAATCTGGGAGCAAGCTATTGCCCTGGGGATCCCATGAGATATTGGTGCTGGTTTTTGCTCTTGTTCAGCCTCTCTGGCTGGAGCCATCCCCTCATCAAGGTTGGCGGATACCCCTATGCCCCCTTTGTGGTCAAACTCTCCGATTCCCGCTATGAAGGGCTGACGCTGGACCTCATCGCCAAGCTAAACGAGATCCAGCAAGAGGTAAGATTCGTGTTTGTTCCCACCTCGGCCGCCAACCGTTACAAGGCGCTCGATCTGGGCCGTTTCTCGTTGATGCTGTTTGAAGACACCAAGTGGGGCTGGGACACAGATAAATTCAAGATAACAGCCCCCTTTCTCGGTGGTGGTGAGGTCTATGTGGCCCTGAACAAAACGGGCCGGGACCAGCGCTTTTTCGATGACCCCTCTCGGCATCATCTTATCGGGGTGACCGGCTACCACTACGGCGTGGGCCAGTTCAATGCCGATCCCGTCTACCTGCAGCGCAAGCTCAATCTCACCCTGGTCAAAGACAACGTCAGCGCCCTGCAAGCGCTACTCAAAGGGCGCGGCGAGGTAGCCATTCTCAACATTTCGTACCTTAACCAGTATCTGCAGGCCAATCCCGACACCGCCGACCAGCTGCTGATCTCGCAAAAATGGGATCAACAGTATCAGCACCGCGCCATCCTTCACCCTGAGGCCCCCATTACCCCTGCCCAGCTGGAACAGTGGCTGGCAGCGCTGCAACAAAAGGGTGAACTGGATCGCCTTTGGACAAAGTACGGCGTACAACAGCACGCAACCCCATGATTACTATCCAGCTTTTCTGTACCATGGCGGGAACCAAATGGGAGTGCACCAAATGAACACCACCGAGCCCGCGTCCCCCAAGCTCCGCTTGCTGCGCTACCTTGCCTACGCTTTCCTGCTGTTTCTTATCCTGATCACTCTGCTGCTGTGGCAAACCCCCCATCTGATCCAGCGCTATCTGCCCGGCTGGCTGGCCGAGCACTATGGCCTGCAACTGACGCTAGGGGAGATTGACGTAGGTCTGCGCAACCCTTCTATCTCCCTCGGCGCGACTGCCCTGCTCGATGCCAAGCAGCAGACCATCATCGGTTTTGAACAGCTCTTTATCACCCCAAACCTGCAAGCCAGCTGGCAGCAGAAAGGGGTCGTGCTTTCCGCCGTCACCCTGACCAAACCCGTGGTGCAGCTGCAACGGCTGGCAGACAAAAAGGGGGATGTTCGACTCAATCTGACCGATGCGCTGGCGACCCAGCTCACCCCTGCGCCCGCCCCCGAGCCCGAGACAGCCAGCGCCCCGCTACTGGTCGACATCGCCAGCGTCAATGTCACTGACGGGCATGTGCGCTATCAGGATCAGCGCAAGGAGAGCGAACCCGGCTGGTTGCCGCCCCTCAATCTGGAAAAAGTGACCCTCAAGATCGATAACCTGCGCACCGAGGCAAATCACCCGACCGCCTATCAGCTGAGCGCCGCCATCAACGGCAAAAGCAGCCTCGCCGCTCACGGCAAACTCGATGTGATGAGCGGCATGGGTCAGGGTAAGGTGAGCCTCAAGCAGGTCGAGCTGAAACCCTTCGCCCCGCTCTGGGCACCCTATCTCAAGCTGGATCTGGCCAAGGGCCACGCCAATGCAGAGGTGGAGTACCAGCTTAAAGAGGGTAAGCAAGGGGTACTGTGGCAATTGTCCAAAGGCAAGCTGACGCTGGACAACTGGCTGCTTAAAAAACACAAGGGCGACGAATTTGCCCGCTTCGGCCAGTTGGCCCTTAGCGAGCTGGCGGTCGATGGCCAGAAACAGTCGCTCCAGATCGGCAAGGTGACCCTGCAACAGCCCCTGCTCAAGGCCACCCTCAACCCACAGCAGGAGCTGGATCTGGCTGACTTGCTGATTGAACAGGCTCCCGCCAAGCCCGTCAAAGGGGCCCACGCCGCAAACGAGGTGGCCAACAATGCGGCGCCCAAGTCGGCACAACAAGCAAAGACAGCCGGTAACGGCAAGAAACATGCGCCAGACAAACCCTGGCAGTGGCAGATCAAGCAGATCCTTATCGACAAGGGCGATCTCACCCTCACCGAATCGAGTAGCGGCAAACCGCAGGCACGCCAGCTCTCCGGCCTCAAGCTGGCGCTGGGGCCACTGGGCAGCAAGGGGGAGCAACCGAGCAAACTGACTCTGGCCACCCAGTTCAACCAGAGCAGCCCCCTCGCCTTTGATGGCCAACTGACCCTGACTCCTTTCACCTTAAGCGGCGACATCAACCAGCAGGGGCTGCCCCTGACGCTGGCACAGCCCTATCTGGCCGATCTGGTACGCATCAAGGTGCAAAACGGGCTGCTGAGCAGCAAGACCCGCCTTGATCTCGCCACCACCGCCCAGGGAGATCTGAGCAAGCTGACCCTGCAGGGGGGGCTCGATATCAACGGGCTCAAAGTAGTCGATCGGGCAGACAATCAGCGGCTGCTGGAGTTCAACACCCTGGCTCTCACCGGTCTGACGTACGACGGCATCAGCCAGCAGATGCGGATCAAGGACATTGCCCTGAACAAGCCCTTCGCCCGCATCGAGATCAACGAGGATGGCACCACCAACTTGCAACAGCTGCTGTTGCCGCAACCGGCGGCAGCCAACAGCACTCACGCGACGGCAGGCAGCAAGGCTCCCGACTTTCGCTTCACCATCGACCAGCTGCGCACCGAGCAGGGCAACCTGCGCTTTGCCGATCGCAGCCTGAGTCAGGATTTTGTGGCCGATATCGCCTCGCTGGGCGGTCAGAGCCGTCATATCAGCAATATTCCGGGGCAACGCTCCGATCTCGCCTTCAACGGCAAGGTGGATCGCTATGCGCCAGTGACCATTAGCGGCGGCACCAACTTGCTGGTCGCCAACCCGATCCTCGACATCGCGGTCGCTTTCCACAATCTGGAACTCACCACCTTCACCCCCTATTCGGGCACCTATGCCGGTTATGCCATCGACAAGGGGCAGCTCTCCATGAAGCTGCACTACAAGCTGGAGGGCAACCGGCTGGAGGGGGATAACGACATCACCATCAAGAAGCTGCAACTGGGCGAGAAGATCAAGAGCGATCAGGCCAAGGATCTGCCGCTGGGGCTGGCCATCGCCCTGCTAAGCGATGCCAACGGGGTGATACAGATGAACCTCAAGGTGAAGGGCGATCTCGATCAACCGGACTTCAGCATCGGCAATATCTTCTGGGATGTGCTGGGCAACACCCTGAGCAAGGCGATCACCTCCCCCTTCTCCCTGCTCGCCTCGCTGGCCGATGGCACCGAAGATCTCGACGAACTTCCCTTCCTGCCGGGGGATCCCGATCTCACCCCCACCCAGCAGGAGAAACTGGTCAAGCTGGCGCAGGCCCTCAAGGATAGACCCAAGCTCAGCATGAACATTCGCGGCAAGGTCAACTTCAACGAGGAGCGCCCCATCCTGCAACGGCAAAAACTGGAGCGGGTACTGGCCAAGCTCACCGGCAATCAGGCGGATCTCGACCTGCTGGAACAGGACCCCGCCCTGCAAGAGGCGCTGGCCCAAGCCTATGAAGAGCGCTTTGGCGAAGATCTGGATGATCTGGCCGATCGCCTCCATCTGGATGAAGAGAGCGCAGCACTGCGGGCCCAGGCGGTGATCCTGCTGCGTGATCAGCAGCTCATCACCGCCAAATCCCTGCGCAATCTCGCCATGCGCCGGGCGCAAAATACCAAGGAGTTTCTGGTCGACAGCCAGAGGATCGCCCCGGAGCGGCTGTTCGTGCTCGACAGCCAGGTCAAGGAAGAAGACAAGGAAGCCAAAGTGATCCTGACACTGGATCAGTAAGGCCGCCGCACTGCGTAAATGCGTAAATGCGTAAATGCGTAAATGCGTAAATGCGTAATAAAAATACAACCTCTCAACTATTTTGACACCTTTTGCTCACCAAACAGCCTGCCTTGGTGAGCATTTGGCCTCTGATGCAAATAATCACGTAGTTTTTTTACGATTTATCCCCCTTGCCCCCTTGCGGGCGCGCCACAGCCTGCCTAAAATCGCGCGTCTTTTGTTAACCCCCACCTCTATTTTTGGAGAACGCCACGTGAGCGAAAAATTGGCCAACCCTGCCCCTCTGGGTCTGATGGGTTTCGGTATGACCACCATCCTGCTGAACATCCATAACGCAGGTTTCTTCCCCATCAGCGCCATGATCCTGGCCATGGGCCTGTGCTACGGCGGCATCGCCCAGATCATTGCTGGCATCATGGAGTACAAGCGTGGCAACACCTTCGGTGTGACCGCGTTCACCTCCTACGGCCTGTTCTGGCTGAGCCTGGTGTTCCTGCTGATCATGCCGACCATGGGTCTGGCCGAAGCCACTCCGCACGCCTACATGGGTTGGTATCTGCTGATGTGGGGCATTTTCACCCTGTTCATGCTGGTTGGCACCATCAACTACCCGCGCGCCAAGCAGTTCGTGTTCGCCTCCCTGACCGTGTTGTTCTTCCTGCTGGCCGCCCGTGACTTCACCGGCAGCACCCTGATCGGCACCATCGCCGGTTTCGAAGGCATCATCTGTGGCGCCAGCGCCATCTACCTGGCAATGGCCACCGTGATCAACGAGCAGTTCGGCCGCACCGTAATGCCGATCGGCGATCACAAGAAAGCCGCCGCCGTACAGCTGAAAGCCGCTGCCTGATAGGCAAGCCACTCAGATTGTGAATAAGGCACCCTCGGGTGCCTTTTTGCTATCTCGAATAACCATTCAACCGATCGGTTATCAGCTAAGTGACCCGGCGTCCACCTCCCCCGCCAGCAAGCGGGTCGCGGGGAAACGCAGTGCGGGATCCTGGCTAAAAAACTGGCTCAGTTGCCGGTATACAGCGGGATAGACCTGCTGCAGTCGCAGCGGATCGGTAAAGAAACACTCGCAGCAGACGGCGAAAAACTCGGCAGGATGTTCAGCAGCATAGGGATCGATGGCGGTCACTTCGTCCCGGTCGAGTTGCTGGCACAGCTCATCGAAGGCGGCCTGAAAGGCCTGTTGCCACAGCTGGCTGCTCATCTGCCCCGGCAACGGCGGCGCGCCGTCCGCCTCACCGCCCAGCATGTCGAGCTTGTGAGCCAGCTCGTGGATCACCAGATTAAAGCCGTCCCAGTCGCCATCTTGCTGCAGTTCGCTCCAGGCCAGCACCAGCGGCCCTTGCGGCCAGGATTCACCAGCGTTCTCCTCTTCAAACTCGCTCACCAGCCCGAACTCATCCTGCACCTCCTGGCGCCGGGTGACGGGCTCGGGAATAATGATGACTTCGTGAAAGCCGCGATACCAGTCAAGGCCAAGGTGCAAGATGGGCAACGCCGCCTGCAGCGCCAGCACCGCCTGTTGGCGGGGGCTGAGCTCGACCCCGATCAGGGTCAGGGTCTTGCGCTTGAGCAGCTGTTGCCCCAAGCCGATAAGCGTCGTCTGCTCGGCATCGCTGAGCCCTTGCAAGATGGGCACTGCTGCCAGCGCCTGACGCCACAGCGCCAACTCATCCTCACTCATGGGCGTTTGCGGGCGACCACCCAGCCATTTGAACCATCCCAGCACGCCTACTCCTTCTTTTGATGCAAACAACAGGTCACAACAGTTTGACGAACCGTTTCGGCCGCTCCTGATAATCCTGCGCCAGATAGAAACGGTGAGCCGCCTCACGCTTGAGGCTGCTGGATAGCTCCAGCTGGGCGCAACCTGCGGCCCGCGCCATCGCTTCAGCGCCCTTGAGCAAGGCTGCGCCCACTCCCGCCCCTCTTGCCCCTTCATCGACAACCAGCGCCGAGATCAGGCCCCAAGCTGGTGCAACATGCAGTGGTGCCAGCTTGTGCCACACCAGCACGCCGACCACTCTGTCGGCCAGGGATGCGAGCAGCACAACGCTCGCGGGATCCGGCGCCAACAGGCGCGCCGTCACGTCAGCGCCTTCGGCAGGATACCCCAATTGGGTGAACAGGTGGGCGATTGCGCTCCCGTCGTCGTCCTCAGGGGGACGGATCGTCAACGTCTCAGGGTCATTTTTCATTGTTGGCCTCATGTTTGCTTTCCATTGTGTTACGCCCGTCACATTGTCTGGCGCAGATCAACAAGGAGGATCTCATCTTTACTCATAGAAAACGCTGCCTGCCATTATCCCCCCACCCTTGTCAATTCACAAATTTGCAACAAGACAACATTTTTCGCTGGGAAGCACCGATACAACTAGATATGTTACAAGCCATGCATGGCGCGTGTTTGCGCTCTGCTTAACCCCTCAACCTCGCGCTCATTTGTTAACTGGATTGTTAACAAACAGGGCCGAAAACAGTGACAGAGAGCGAGGCCAAGATCTCGCCAAGACAGCGCCACAAACACAACAAAGGAGTTGTTGTACATGAATGAAATCGTCAATGCCATCAATGGTGTAATCTGGAGCCCTGCGCTCATCTACCTGTGTCTGGGGGTCGGTCTTTACTTCTCCCTGCGCACCCGTTTTTTGCAACTGCGTCATATCAAAGAGATGGTGCGCCTGATGTTTGATGGCAAGAGCACCGATGCCGGTGTCTCCTCCTTCCAGGCGCTGGCCATGACCCTGGCCGGTCGCGTGGGTACCGGTAACATCGCCGGTGTGGCCACCGCCATCACCTTCGGTGGCCCGGGCGCCCTGTTCTGGATGTGGATGGTCGCCTTCCTCGGCGCCAGCTCTGCTTTCGTGGAGTCCACCCTGGGTCAGGTTTACAAAGAGAAGATCAATGGTGAATACCGCGGCGGCCCGGCCTTCTATATCGAGAAAGGGCTTGGCATGAAGTGGTACGCCTGGACCTTCGCCATCGCTACCGTCTTCGCCTGCGGCGTGCTGCTGCCGGGCGTACAGGCCAACTCCATCGGCTCCAGCCTGCAGACCGCCTTTAATATTGATCCGAACGTCACCGCCGCCGGTCTGGCGCTGCTGCTCGGCTTTATTATCTTCGGCGGCGTCAAGCGTATCGCCAGCTTCGCCAGTACCGTGGTGCCCTTTATGGCGCTGGGCTACATCATCGTGGCTTGTGTCATCATCGCCCTCAATATCGGCCAGCTACCGGGCGTGATCCTGCTGATCTGGAAAAGCGCCTTCGGTCTGGATGCCGGTTTCGGTGCCATTCTGGGTCTGGCCATCATGTGGGGGGTAAAACGCGGGGTCTACTCCAACGAAGCGGGTCAGGGTACCGGACCGCACGCCTCCTCTGCGGCGGCAGTGAGTCACCCGGCCAAGCAAGGTCTGGTGCAGGCGTTCTCCGTCTATATCGACACCCTTTTCGTCTGCTCCGCCACCGGCTTTATGCTGCTGATCACCGGTCTCTATAACGTACAAGGGCCGGACGGCGCCGCCATCTACACGGGTATTGCCAGTATCGCTGCCGGCCCGGGCTATGTACAGACCGCCATGGAGAGCATGATGCCGGGCTTTGGCAGCATTTTCGTGGCCATCGCGCTGTTCTTCTTCGCGTTCACCACCATCGTTGCCTACTACTACATCGCCGAAACCAACATCGCCTACATCAACCGCAAGATTAATCGCCCCTGGCTCACCTTCTTGCTGAAGATTGCGCTGATGGCTGCCACTGTCTACGGCACCGTCAAGACGGCAGATCTGGCCTGGGGCATGGGTGATATCGGGGTTGGCCTGATGGCATGGCTCAACATCATCGCCATCCTGCTGCTGCAAAAGACCGCCTTCACCTGTCTGAAGGATTATGAAGCGCAGCAGGCACAAGGTATTGACCCCGTATTCCACCCGGAGAAGCTCGGCATCAAGAACGCCGATTACTGGGTGGGCAAACGCTCCGAAGAGAACCTGGAGCTGGAGAAATCGGGCCATCAGTTCGAGCCGGATCAGGATCGCAAGACCTCCTGAACCAGAACGACATAAGAGATCAATAAACATGGCAGCCTCGGCTGCCATTTTATTTCTTTAAATTCAATGGCTTATGTTTAAATCAAGGAGTTAAGTGCCCCACAAGGGGACACTTTGGGACGTGAAAAGACACCCAAATTGGCAAAATGTGGACACTTTTTTCTGCCCATTCCCGGGGGAAATCACGCTGGTTGAAGATGGTTTTCCAACGGGTTAAAGCGGACAGCGTCATTCAGATAATCCGGTGCAAAGTGGGCGTATCTCATCGTCTGATGAAATATCAAGTGGCCGCTCTCAAACGGTGGAACGCCCCCGTATATGGATTTCGTGTGTGCGAGGCTCACCACGACGGCACCCCGCACTGGCACCTGCTGCTATTTATGCGCCCGGAAGATCGCAACCGGGTGATCGGTATCCTGCAACGCTATGCCCTGACCGATGACCACGAAGAGCTGGTACAGGATATCAAGGGCGCCCCACCCTTTACCGACTTTACTCCCCGCTTCGACTGGAAAGAGATAGACCCGGCCAAGGGCGATGCCGCGGGCTATATCGCCAAATACATTGCCAAGAACATCGACGGCGCCTACCTGGACGATGACGAAGAGGCTGGTACCGCCGCCGATGAGAGCGCCCTGCACGCCGTCGCCTAGGCCAGTTGGTGGGGCATTCGCACCTTCCAGCAGATCGGAGGTGCCCCGGTCGGTGTATGGCGCGAGCTGCGCCGCATCAGCAATGCCAAGAAGCATGCCGAACTGGTTGGCCCGCCAAAGCCAGTGCTGCAAGACCCGCGCTTTGAGGCGGCCCGCTTTGCCGCAGATAACGGCATTTTCCGCTGCTACCTGCACGCCATGGGCGGCGCACTGGCCACCCGTGCCGAACACCCCATCAAGCTGGCCCACCTCATCGAGGAGCAAACCAACTGCTATGGCGAAGACATCAAGCGCCTGATGGGCATTACCTCCGCTCGCCTGGGTATCAAGACCCGCCTGCAAGGGTGGGAAATTGTGCCTGCCGGCACCCATGAAGCCAAGAAAGCCACCGAGGCTGCAGCGAGGGGGGTTGGGGTTAAGACGGGCGACAGCCCGGCACCTTGGAGCTCTGACAATAACTGTACGCGGCCGGATCCTGATGCCTTCACAGACCAGATCATGAGGGAACAATGGGGGTTATCGCCCTTCTCTATCGAGCGATTGCGGGCTGGGGCCTGCGTCAGATCAGACGGTTACACCCTCTGGCTGGAGAACGGGCAGGTGCAATCAGGCCGTATGGTCCCATCGGACTATGATGAGCCCCTGATAGAATTGGAATGGCTGCGTGCAATGGTCGGGGTACCTGAGCCGGATGAACAACCCGACACCGTGCCCCCCGATGATGAGCATTGGCCAACGCTGGTAATGGATTGCTATGAAATCTTCAACACTTGCGGATTCACAGCATGCCATCAGTGGATCGCAGAGCTGCCCAACCCATATCAATGTGAACTCTGGCGAGTACTTGATAAATTAGACTGGGCAGACAGACACGAAGTGGAAAACCCACGGTTTGATGAACTGATGAGCGAGGTAGCCTGTGATTGATCTTTTTTCCAAGCTGGAAGCCCTGTTGGGCGAATTGCCCGATACATCGCATACCTATAAACCGCTTACGGCGCCACAATATAATGCTCTGGAAAGCCAGATTTACCGGATGGGGCCCCAAATTGACGGCACACCGGCATGGCCACAGGATTTGATGCTTGAATGGTTGCAAGAACAAACACCGCATATAAGAGGTGTGGCTATCGCCATGATGCGCCGGATCTATCGATCGGAACGCACTGGCCTCCCCCCTCTTCCTCAAGCTATTGCTGACCAAAAAAATCATGAATGACACTGTCCCCCCCTCACCATCACTCAGAGAGGCCACTGGCACAGCATAACCATCCACTGGACATCCACCATCGACAAGGCAGGAAAAGTGACTGGGCACGTTGCACCATTTATCATATCGGTACAACCACAGTATCCAACGATACTTTAACTGGTATGGCTTACCTTCAGCTGAAAAGTCTATTGGTCTAGTACCGGGCCAAGCGATAGGGAAGGTGCGAATAAGCGGGGAAATTCTTCTCGGCTGACTCAGTCATTTCATTTTTTCAGTTTGAGCCGATCTTTTCTCCCGTAAATGCCTTGAATCAGCCTATTTAGACCGTTTCTTCGCCATTTAAGGCGTTATTCCCAGTTTTTAGTGAGATCTCTCCCACTGACGTATCATTTGGTCCGCCCGAAACAGGTTGGCCAGCGTGAATAACATCGCCAGTTGGTTATCGTTTTTCAGCAACCCCTTGTATCTGGCTTTCACGAAGCCGAACTGTCGCTTGATGATGCGAAACGGGTGCTCCACCTTGGCCCGGATGCTGGCTTTCATGTATTCGATGTTGATGGCCGTTTTGTTCTTGCGTGGATGCTGTTTCAAGGTTCTTACCTTGCCGGGGCGCTCGGCGATCAGCCAGTCCACATCCACCTCGGCCAGCTCCTCGCGCTGTGGCGCCCCTTGGTAGCCGGCATCGGCTGAGACAAATTGCTCCTCTCCATGCAGCAGATTACCCAGCTGATTGAGGTCATGCTCGTTGGCCGCGGTGGTGACTAGGCTGTGGGTCAGGCCACTCTTGGCGTCGACACCAATGTGGGCCTTCATGCCAAAGTGCCACTGATTGCCTTTCTTGGTCTGATGCATCTGCGGATCGCGTTGCTGCTCTTTGTTCTTGGTCGAGCTGGGAGCCTCAATGATGGTGGCATCGACCAAGGTGCCTTGAGTCATCATGACGCCTGCTTCGGCCAGCCAGCGATTGATGGTCTTGAACAATTGGCGGGCCAGTTGATGCTGCTCCAGCAGGTGGCGGAAATTCATGATGGTGGTGCGGTCCGGCAAGGCGCTATCCAGGGATAACCGGGCAAACAGACGCATGGAGGCGATTTCGTACAGAGCATCTTCCATCGCGCCATCGCTCAGGTTGTACCAATGCTGCATGCAGTGAATGCGTAGCATGGTTTCCAGCGGATAAGGTCGCCGGCCATTACCAGCCTTGGGGTAAAACGGCTCGATGACTTCCACCATGTTTTGCCATGGCAGAATCTGCTCCATGCGGGACAAGAAAATCTCTTTTCTGGTCTGACGGCGCTTACTGCTGAATTCACTGTCGGCGAAGGTAAGTTGATGACTCATGATGAACCCTGTTCCATGGCTCCAGATGACATGCATGATCTCATATCAGGGACTTGTTCGCACCTTCC
>NZ_JBFOCM010000041.1:0-311738 GCF_040907825.1 Aeromonas sp. s7(2024) | reverse complement strand
AAAAATGGCTGGGGTACTAGGATTCGAACCTAGGGATGGCGAGATCAAAACCCGCTGCCTTACCGCTTGGCGATACCCCAACAGCGCTCCTCAACAGTCATGAGACTGGCAAAGAACTTTTAAAAATGGCTGGGGTACTAGGATTCGAACCTAGGGATGGCGAGATCAAAACCCGCTGCCTTACCGCTTGGCGATACCCCAACTAGAGATGGTGGCTATGACGGGATTCGAACCTGTGACCCCCGCATTATGAGTGCGATGCTCTAACCAACTGAGCTACATAGCCAACCTTGCTTCCGGTGAGTCGTTACCTCGTCACCGTGCGGGCCGAATTATGCGTATCTGGCTCTGGGGCGTCAACCCTTTTTTTGCCAGAAAAACGCAATTTGAGTGCGTTTGACCAGTTATTAGTCTCTGTTGCGCAAAAGCCCAACAATCTGCTTTTTTTTACGACATTGCCATCATTGCCTCGGCAATGACAGATAAAAAACAGGCCAGCAAATGCTGGCCTGTCATGGGATTAGACGTTGAACAGGAAATTCATGATATCGCCATCTTTGACGATGTAATCTTTCCCTTCAGCGCGCATCTTGCCCGCTTCCTTGGCGCCTTGCTCACCCTTGTAGTTGATAAAGTCTTCAAAGGCGATGGTTTGGGCGCGAATAAAGCCTTTTTCAAAGTCAGTGTGGATCTTGCCTGCCGCTTGCGGGGCAGTGGCACCGACCGGAATAGTCCAGGCGCGTACCTCTTTCACACCAGCGGTGAAGTAGGTCTGCAGGTTGAGCAGCTGGTAGCCGGAGCGGATAACGCGGTTCAGGCCCGGTTCTTCGATGCCAAGGTCAGCCATGAACTCGGCGCGATCTTCGTCGTCCAGTTCGGCAATGTCGGCTTCGATGGCGCAGCAGACCACGACTACGACCGCGTTCTCGGCGGCAGCGATTTCACGCACCTTGTCCAGATAGGGGTTGTTCTCGAAGCCATCTTCCGCCACGTTGGCGATATACATGGTGGGTTTCAGGGTCAGGAAGTTGAGGTGGCTGACAGCGGCCAGCTCTTCCTTGTCCAGCTTCATGCCGCGGATCATCTGGCCGTTTTCCAGCGCGACCTTGATCTTCTCAAGCACTTCCACTTCCAGCTTGGCATCCTTGTCGCCGCCTTTGGCGCGCTTGGACTGACGGTGAATGGCGCGCTCGCAGGCGTCCAGATCCGACAGGGCCAGCTCGGTGTTGATCACTTCGATATCGTCAGCGGGAGAGACCTTGCCGGCAACGTGAATGATGTTTTCGTCGTCGAAGCAGCGCACAACGTGGCCGATCGCTTCGGTTTCACGGATGTTGGCCAGGAACTGGTTACCCAGACCTTCACCCTTGGAGGCACCGGCAACCAGACCGGCGATGTCGACGAATTCCATGGTGGTCGGCACAACGCGCTGCGGATTGATGATGGCAGCCAGCTGATCGAGGCGGGGATCCGGCATCGGCACCACACCTGTGTTCGGCTCGATGGTGCAGAACGGGAAGTTGGCGGCTTCGATACCGGCCTTGGTCAGCGCGTTGAACAGGGTGGATTTGCCTACATTGGGCAGGCCCACGATACCGCATTTAAAACCCATGGATTGTTACCTTACTTGATGGATGCTGTTGGGGGTCGCCCGCAGGCGGCCCATGTCATGCTTGTTCTGGTCGTTGCTCATGTACCGGCACAATGCCCGTACAGGGTCAAACCGACCTAACCCTTTTCAGCCTTGAAGCTGTGCAAGCGATTCATGGCCTTGGTCATATCTTGTTTGAACAGGATGTCGGTGGCGCGCAGAGACTCGTCCAGCGCGGCGTCGATCAGGTTCTGTTCACTGCTGGGGGCCTTGGTCAGGACGAAGCCAGCCACCTGCTCTTTGCTGCCGGGATGGCCGATCCCGAGACGCAGCCGGAAGAAGTTATTGTTGTTGCCCATCTTGGCGATGATGTCCTTGAGGCCGTTATGGCCACCGTGACCACCACCCTGCTTGAACTTGGCGATGCCAGGCGGCAGATCCAGTTCGTCATGGGCCACCAGAATCGCTTCCGGCTCAATCTGATAAAAACGCGCCAGTGCGGCCACCGCCTTGCCAGAGAGGTTCATATAGGTGTTCGGGATGAGCAGCCGCACATCCTGCCCCTCGACCAGGATGCGGGCAGTATGGCCGAAGAACTTGGGTTCTTCACGCAGGCTGACATTGTGCCAGCGGGCCAGTTGCTCCACATACCAGGCGCCCGCGTTGTGGCGGGTCTTGGCATATTCCGGGCCGGGGTTGCCCAGTCCGACGATCAGTTTGATTTCGCTTGTCACGCTTGATGTCTTCACTCGCAGCTGCCGTGGGCACACTACCCAGGGCAATAGGACGCAATATTCTAGCCGCCGAGTGGCGATCACTCAACCAATGCGCATGTTATGGCGGGATTTGCAGCATTATTGCGGCCAATGGGTGGCTAACGGTGGGCAAACGGGCCTCTTGCAAGAGGCCCGTTTCAGCTTGCCGATGGATTGTGCCCGGTTGACTACCGTCGTTATTTGGCACGCAGCAGGGTGACGGTCTCTTCATCCAGTGCGGTCAGGGTGGGACGGGCATCGCGCACATACTCCACGAAAGACGCTGCATCGGTGCCGCAATCCACGCCGCTGGCTTTGCAATCGAGGGGCTGGCCCGGGGCATAGACGGCGCTCAGCAGCTCGCCGTTTTGTGCCACCTTCAGCACCGGGAAGGCGGTCAGCTTGCCATTGACGCTGGCGATATCGACCCGCTCGCTCTGGTGGCGCTGGGCATTGGCCAGTGCCTGCCAGCCATCGTTGCCGTTGGCGCTGTAGGCGTTCATCACCACCCGATAGCGCTGGCTATCCACCAGATCCTGCCACTCGCCGCTTGCGGTCTTGCGCTGCAATTGGGTCAGGGTGCCCGCTTTGCCTGCGTCGGTCTCCTGGAAGGTGTAACGCAGGTGGCCGCCATAGGGGAACTTGCCGGCATGGGCGCTGGCGGGCAGGGTGGCGGTGATGGTCTCGGTCAAGAGGGCACGCACCTCGGCGCCAGTCAGGGTTAGCACCGCGAGCTGGTTCTTGAACGGCAGCAGGGTGAGGGCACTATCCCCCTCGCGCCATTCGCCAGCGGGCAGGTCGGCGCGCACGCCCCCCACCGCTACCAGTGCGAAGTCGACCGGCCCGCCGGTCAGGGCTTGCACTGCTGGGGTATTGGCCCAGTAGAACTCCCCTTCGGCAACCAGCGGCGCGACATCTGAGCCGTGGCTGTCGCTGCCGTTGTCGCCGGGGCGACGGGCATTTTGCAACTGCTTGGGAATAGTGCCGATCACCGGGCCGTAGGCTTTCTCCAGCGCCGGTTTGTAGTGGCTGTCGATGATGCCGCGCAGGCGCGGATCTTCATCCACGGTCACCAAATTGGGCTGGTTGTCGACAAACTGGCTCGCCTCTTTGCTGCGGGCGTCGTCGAGCGCTTGCTTGCGCGCCGCATCGGCGAAGAAGTCGCGGCTGGCCAGCAGGCTGTTGTGGCCCTGGCAGTCGGTCACCTGACCCTGGCTGTCAAAGGTCACCTGTGCCAGACCGATGGCCTGGGCGTAGGACCCCGCTTGCACCACGCAGGTCTTGCCGATGCCATCCGGATTGGTCACCAGCTTGGCGTAATCGCCGGTGTTGCCCCAGCCGATATTGCGAAAATCGCCGAGCAAGCTGTGGGAGTGGCCGCCGACGATGGCATCGAGGCCATTTACCTTGGCGGCCAGCGCCAGATCCCGCTCGTTACCGATGTGGGTGAGTGCCACGATTTGATGGATCCCCTTGGCTTGCAGCATGTCGACCGTAGCCTGAGCCGAGGCGACCTCCTTGCCAAAGCGCAGCTTGCCGACGTTGGGGGCTATGTTGCCCATGTCTTCCAGCACCAGACCGATGACGGCGACCAGCTGTTTGCCTTGTGGCAGGTTGTCGAGATCGGTGACCGGGCTCTTCTGGTTGCCGTCAAAGGCGTAGACCACGAAGGGCTTGAGGTTGTCAGCCTTGCTGAGGGCCGGATCGGCCTTGGTGTCGAGGTTGGCGGCCAGCACCGGGAAGTTGACCCCCTCGATGAAGCGGGCCAGCTTCTGGTTGTCGAGATCGAACTCGTGGTTGCCCAGCGCCATGGCATCGAGGCCGAACTGGCTCAACAACTCGGCGTTGGCCATCCCCTCGTTGAGCTTGAAGTAGCCACTGCCCTGCCAGGCATCGCCGCCGTGCAGCAGCAGCAAGGGTTGGTTCTTGGCCAGCGCATCGGCCTGATAGGCTTTCGCCATGGTCAGCAGGCGCGGGTAACCGCCAAAGCGGGTATAGAGGGTGTCCGTCTCCCCCTGCTGGGCAAAGATCTGCCCTTTGATCTCGGCATTGACCGGATCAAACTGGGAGTGGGTATCGTTCATGTGAGCCAGGGTCAGCACGAAGGGCGGGTTCTCTTTGACGGGCTGACAGGCGAACAGGGCGGAGGTGAGGGTCGCGAGCAGGAGGGGACGCAAGCAATTCATGGGTAAATCCTTAAGCCTGCCGGGGGCAGGGTCGTACCAGATAGCAGAAAGTTGGAAAGAGAAGGTCCAGAAAGACGAAAACCGCCTGATGGCGGTTTTCGTTATTGCTGAATCTATCAATGCTCAAACATGGCAGAGATGGACTCTTCGTTGCTGATGCGACGAATGGCTTCGGCCAGTACAGTTGACAGAGTCAGCTGCTTGACCTTGCCGACCGCTTTCATCTCCGCAGTGAGCGGGATGGAGTCGGTGATGATCAGTTCATCGATCACGGAGTTCTTGATGTTCTCGACGGCGGAACCGGAGAAGACCGGGTGGGTAGCGTAGGCGAATACACGCTTGGCACCGCGCTCTTTCAGGGCCTCTGCGGCTTTGCACAGGGTGCCGCCGGTGTCGATCATGTCATCAACGATGATGCAGTCGCGGCCGGCAACGTCACCAATCAGGTGCATGACCTGGGAGACGTTCGGGCGGGGACGGCGCTTGTCGATGATGGCGATGTCGGTGTCATCCAGCAGCTTGGCGATGGCGCGGGCACGCACGACGCCACCGATGTCCGGGGAGACGACGACAGGAGACTCGAGATTCTTGGACTTCATGTCTTCCAGCAGCACCGGGCTACCGAACACGTTGTCTACCGGAACGTCGAAGAAACCTTGAATTTGCTCGGCATGCAGGTCAACGGTCAGCACGCGATCCACACCGACGCTGGAGAGGAAGTCAGCGACAACCTTGGCGGTGATGGGTACACGGGCGGAGCGGACGCGGCGGTCCTGACGGGCATAACCAAAGTAGGGGATAACGGCAGTGATACGGCCAGCTGAAGCACGACGCAGAGCATCCACCATGACGATCAATTCCATCAAATTGTCGTTGGTCGGGGCACAGGTGGATTGAATGATGAAGATATCGCCACCACGTACATTCTCATTGATCTGTACGCTGATCTCGCCGTCGCTAAAGCGACCTACGGCAGCATTGCCGAGTTTGATAAACAGGCGATCTGCGATCTTCTGGGCTAGTTCCGGCGTTGCGTTACCAGCAAACAGCTTCATGTCAGGCACGGTTTGAAACCTCGGGGTTGCATCCAGTATGTGGGGGAGTCTGAAATCAGACCCTATCGTTTTGGGGCAAACGATTTATCAAGATAACGTACAAGGTGTCTGCTGCCCAATGAATGTGATGATACCGGTAACCCGAATCCGTGGCCGAGTGCAAAACCGGCCACGTTAATCATCATCAATACCGTTCGGTAAAATTGGCTGGGGTACTAGGATTCGAACCTAGGAATGGCGAGATCAAAACCCGCTGCCTTACCGCTTGGCGATACCCCAATCATTTGAACTGTTGCAATGTGGAGAAGAGAGGTGATATGTTCTCGCCCTTGGCGACAAACCCATCAAGTCCCTTCGGCACGCAGGCCAACACTTCCCGAGCAGTCACTTCGTCTTCAAATTGAGCAAAGACGCAGGCTCCTGTGCCCGTCATTCTTGACGGCGCGTATTCTAGCAACCAGCCGAGCGCATTGGCAACCTCGGGGTGGCGCTTTTTCACCAGTGATTCGCAATCGTTTTTCCACTCGCCTTCCAGCAGGTTGTCCAGCGCCATTTTCGGCGTGGCTCTCGGCAGGTCCGGATCCTGGAATACGGCCGCGGTCGCCACATGGCAATTGGGCTTGAGTACCAGATACCAGGCATCGGGCAGTTCGACCGGTTGCAGCCGCTCGCCCACCCCTTCGGCAAAGGCCGCCTTGCCACGGACAAACACCGGCACATCGGCCCCCAACTGGACGCCAAGCGCTGCCAGTTCATCTTCACTCAAACCCGCTTGCCAGAGGTGGTTAAGCGCTACCAGCGTGGTCGCAGCATCGGACGAACCGCCGCCAATACCGCCCCCCATGGGCAGCACTTTTTCCAGTCGGATATGGGCACCTTGCGGGCTCGGCAGGGTTGCTTGCAGCAGGCGCGCCGCCCGGATAATCAGATTCTGCTCATCCGGTACCCCGGGAATGGCCGGGCTCAGGGTGAGTGTGTCGTTATTCGGTATCACCTCGAACTCGAGCCAGTCGCTGTGGTTGAGGAAGATAAACAGGGTCTGCAGCTCGTGATAGCCATCGGGACGACGGCCATTGACGTGTAGAAACAGGTTGAGTTTGGCCGGTGCCGGCCAGCGTGTGGAAGCCATTAACGTGCAAGAGTCCATTGGTTGATCTGAAGCTTGAGGCGGCTGTTCTGGCCGGTCATGGTCAGCTGGTGCGGCAGGCGGTAGCCATCCTGATCCCGATAATCGCCATAGACGATCTGCCACTGGCCGTCACGCACGCTGGCCAGACTGCTGTCGGGGTTGAGTTCAAACTCCGCCTGACCCGGCAGCCCCTTGATCCACTCTGGCAATCCCGCAACCGGAATATTCCAGCCGGTCAGTTGATAGATGAGCGCTTCGGCATTCTGGCTCTGGTGGCGATTGCCGTCGCTGTCGAGCAGGGTGATCTCCCCCTTGCTACGGGAGAGCTCCAGAATGCTGGTGCCAATCAGGCTGGTGAGGTTTAGGCGATAATCCTCCCCATCCTGCTGCCAGTTGAGGCGGGCGCTGCCCTTTTGTTGGGGGGTGATGATGGCCATCTTGCCGGATAGCTGCCAGTGGGTCAGCTGCTCGAGGCGGGTCCGCTCCTGGTTCCAGTTCACCTGGTCACGCTGGGGCTGGGTGGTGGCACAACCGGCCAGCAACAGCAGGCAGGTGAGGGTAAAAATACGTAGCAGCAAGAGACGGCTCCAGAGAGAGGAATTTGCCACAGTATACGGGGCGGCCGTATTGCTTTTAAAGACTTACCCTTTCTCGTACAATTGGCAGCCTTTGCACCCAGCGTATGAAATGATCGTCGCCCACTCATGAGTTTGCTTGCCCTCGGAATCAACCACAACACCGCCAGTGTCGCCTTGCGGGAACGGGTCGCCTTTGGCCCGGACTGCATCGATCGCGCCTTGCGTGAGCTGGTGAGCCAACCCGGTGTCAGCGAGGCGGTGATCGTCTCCACCTGCAACCGGACCGAACTCTATTGCAATCTGGAGGAGGAGCGGCAGGAGCAAGTGCTGCGCTGGCTGCAGCAGTTCCACGGGCTGGACGCTGCCGAACTGGTCACTGCCATCTATCAGCATCACGATGAAGAGGCGGTGCGCCACTTGATGCGGGTGGCGTGCGGGCTCGACTCGCTGGTGTTGGGGGAGCCGCAGATCCTGGGGCAGATCAAGCAATCCTATGCCCACGCCCAGCAGGCGGAGTCGGTGAAGGGGGCGCTGGAGCGGCTGTTCCAGAAATCCTTCTCGGTGGCGAAAAGAGTGCGCACAGATACCGAGATTGGCACCAGTGCCGTGTCGGTGGCGTTTGCCGCCGTCAGCTTGGGTCGGCGGATCTTCTCCGATCTCTCCCAGACCAAGGTGCTGCTGGTCGGTGCTGGCGAAACCATTGAACTGGTGGCCCGTCATCTGCGCGAGCAGAACGTCACCAAGATGATGGTGGCCAACCGCACCCTGCAGCGCGCCCAGACCCTTGCGGCCGAATTCGGCGCCCAGGTGATGACGCTCGAAGAGATCCCCGACTATCTGCACGAGGCGGATATTGTCATCAGCTCGACCGCCAGCCCCCTGCCCATCATCGGCAAGGGGATGGTGGAGCGCGCGCTGAAGGCCCGCCGCTTCAAACCCATGTTTCTGGTGGATATTGCCGTGCCGCGCGACATCGAAGCCGAAGTCGATGAGCTCTCCGATGCCTATCTCTACACGGTGGATGATTTGCAGGGGATCATTGAGCAGAACCTCGAAACCCGTAAACGGGCTGCCGCGCAGGCGGAAGTGATCGTGCAGGAAGAGCGTGACGAGTTCATGGGCTGGTATCGCGGCCAGAGCTCGGTCGACCTCATTCGCGATTATCGCCATCAGTCCCAGCAAGTGGCTGATGAAGAGTTGCAACGGGCCCTGCTGGCATTGGCGCAGGGCGAGAGTGCCGAACAGGCGCTCAAGGCGATGGCCCATCGCCTCACTAACAAGTTGATCCACGCGCCGACCCAGGCGTTGCGCCAGGCTGCCTCCCAGGGGGATCAGAGCGAGCTCTCCCGCTTGCGGCAGGCGCTGGGGTTGTCACAAGAGCCATAATTTTCGGGCAACCTGCCGGTTGTCCCGTCCTCCATTGAGAATGCAAGAGTTATGAATCCGTCACTGATCAGAAAGCTGGAAGGCCTCATCGAGCGCCACGAAGAAGTACAGGCCATGCTCGGCGAGCCGGATGTGGTCTCGGATCAGGATCGCTACCGCGCCCTGACCCGCGAATATGCCCAGCTGGAAGATATCGTTCACGCCTTCCAGCGTTACCGTCAGGCGCAGGATGATCTTGAGACCACCCAGATGATGCTGGAGGAGGATGATGCCGACCTGCGCGAGATGGCGCAGGAGGAGCTGCCGCTGGCCAAGGCCAATCTGGAGGCGCTGGAGCAGGAGCTGCAACTGATGTTGCTGCCCAAGGATCCCAAGGATGACAACAACTGCTATCTGGAGATCCGCGCCGGTGCCGGTGGCGACGAAGCGGCCATCTTTGCCGGTGACCTGTTCCGCATGTATTCACGGTTTGCCGAGCGTCAGGGCTGGCGCGTCTCCATCGTCAGCTGCAACGATGGTGAATACGGTGGCTACAAGGAGGTGATCGCCAAGATCGACGGCGAGCGCGTCTATGGCCGCCTCAAGTTTGAATCCGGTGGTCACCGGGTACAACGGGTGCCGGAGACCGAATCTCAGGGCCGCGTGCACACCTCCGCCTGTACCGTCGCCGTGCTGCCGGAAGTGCCGGAAGCCGAGCAGATCGAGATCAACCCTTCCGATCTGAAGATCGACACCTTCCGCGCCTCCGGTGCCGGTGGTCAGCACGTCAACAAGACCGACTCGGCCATCCGCATCACCCACCTGCCGACCGGTCTGGTGGTGGAGTGTCAGGACGAGCGCTCCCAGCACAAGAACCGCGCCAAGGCGATGTCGGTGCTCTCCGCCCGCCTGCAAGCGGCCGAGGATGAGCGCCACCGCGCCGCCGAGCAGAGCACCCGCCGCAATCTGGTGGGCTCCGGTGATCGCTCCGAGCGCATTCGTACCTACAACTACCCGCAGGGCCGCCTCTCCGAGCACCGCATCAACCTGACCCTCTATCGCCTCTCCGAAATTTTGGAAGGGGATCTGGATTGCGTCATCACCCCGCTGGTGCAGGAGTATCAGGCCGATCAGCTCGCCTCGCTGGCCGAGAACAACTGATGCAAATGGTGATCCGGCAAGCTCGCATTAAGTGTTCTGCCCATAAGGTGGAGTGGCACTGATGCAGATCCAGCAGGCCCGCGCCCATATCATGAATGTGTTGGCTGAGGGGGAGTCCCCCCGCGCCGATGCCGATGTACTGCTCTGTCATCTGCTCGGGTGTCGTCGCAGCTATCTGATGACCTGGCCCGAGCGTGAGCTGGATGCCGCCCAGCAGGCCACCCTGCAGACGTGGCTGGCTCGTCGTCTCAACGGCGAACCCATCGCCCATCTCGTTGGCGAGCGGGAGTTCTGGTCGCTGCCGCTGAAAGTGAGCCCGGCGACCCTGATCCCGCGCCCCGATACCGAGGTGCTGGTCGAGCAGGCGCTGACCAGAATCCCGCAGGGGCCGTGCGCCGTGCTGGATCTCGGCACCGGCACCGGCGCCATCGCGCTGGCGCTCAAGTCCGAGCGGCCCGAGCTCGATGTGTGGGCGGTGGATCGGATGGCCGATGCCGCGGCGCTGGCTCGCGAGAACAGCGCCGCGCTGGGATTGCCCATCGAGGTGCGCGACGGCAGCTGGTTCGAGCCCCTTGGCGAGCCGGATTGCGACCAAACACCACGATTTGCGGTGATTGTCTCCAATCCCCCCTATATTGATGGCGCCGATCCTCATCTCGAGCAGGGTGACGTGCGCTTTGAACCCCGCTCGGCGCTGGTTGCCGATGACGCCGGGCTGGCCGATATCCGCCACATCGTGGACCATGCCCCCGCTTATCTGTTGCCTGACGGCTGGTTGCTGCTGGAGCATGGCTGGGATCAGGGGGAGGCGGTGCGTCAGTTGCTGCGTGATGGCGGCTACCGCGAGGTAGCCACGGTGCGCGATTACGGGGATAACGACAGGGTGACGCTGGGCCTCTGCCCGCTGCGCTGACAGCCCCTTACTGTTACACGGCGGGTTGCCTGTGCGCCCCCATGCAAGGATTGAATATGGTTTTTGTGCTCAAACACCTGCACCTCACCCTGATTGCCGGGGCCGTGCTGATGTTTATGCTCCGCTTCTACTGGGTACAGACCGCCACTGGCCGTGCCTACAGCGCGCCGGTGATGAAGGTCAGCGGCTGGCTCAACGGTCTGGTGGTGCTCTCCGGCGTATTGCTCTGCATGGTGCTGGATCTCAACCCGCTCAATAACGGAACGCCCTGGCTCAGCGAGAAGCTGATGGCCATTCTGGTGCTGGTATTTCTGGCGGCGATGGCGCTGCGGTTGGCCAAAAGCAATCTGGTGCGCTGGTGCTCCTTTCTGGGGGCGCTCGGCTGGATCTACTTTATTGCCAAGTTGGCAGTGCTCAAACAGACGAGTGTGTTCGGCTAAGGCATGAAGAGAATGTTACACATAGACGAATGGACCGATTTCGAAGCCCACGATATCACCGAGCTGGCGTTGTCAGTCAGCGACGAAATTTATGGCTCGGTCGAGGAGGGGATGCGCGAGTTGAACCTACTGGACGAGTGGCTGGATGAGCAGATCGAAGAGGGCACCTGCGACGAGGTGCGCCAGCAGTTGCTGCAAGGCTTCTACCACAGCCTCGGTTTTCATGGCGACTGGCAGGACTATTTCTCGGCCAACAACTGCGATCTCAATCAGGTGCTGGTTCAGCGCAAAGGGATCCCGGTCAGCCTCGGCATTCTCATCATCCAGCTGGGGCGCAAGCTCGGGCTCGATGTAGAGGGGATCTGCTTCCCCGGCCACTTCCTGGTGAGCTTTGCCGGTGGCGAGGGGGAGGTCTATGTCGACCCCTTTACCGGCGACGAGCTGAGTCTGGCCCGCATCGAGCTGCTGCTGCGCGGTGCGTTGGGGGACTTGGCGACCCTGACCCCCGACTACCTGCAGCCCTCCGGCCAGTGGGAGATCATCGAACGGCTGCTCAACGTCAGCAAGGGTGCCCTGCTGCGGGAAGATCGCATGCCCGAGGCGCTGCGTTGCAGCGAGCTGTTGTTGCGGATGAAGCCCGGCGATCCGCTGGAGACGCGGGATCGCGGCTTTATCTACGAGCAGCTCGATTGCCCGCGCCAGGCCGCCGACGATTTTGAATATTTTATTGAACAATGCCCGGACGATCCGGTGGCTGATGTGTTGAAAGTGCAGCTGGCCGCGCTGGATCTGAGCCCCAAGCCCCTCCATTAAGGGGTGCTTGAAACTGAAACAGAAGAATATCAAGGCCGCTGCGTCCGGTCGCAACGGATTAACTAGGCTTCAGGCCCTTTTATTAAGGATGTCTTAGATGGAACAGAAGAATATCAAGATCAACCAGATCGACGTTGCCAACGACAAACCGTTCGTGCTGTTTGGCGGCATGAACGTGCTGGAATCCCGCGACATGGCGATGGCGGTGTGCGAGAAGTACGTGGAAGTGACCAGCAAGCTGGGCATCCCGTTTGTCTTCAAGGCGAGCTGGGACAAGGCCAACCGCTCCTCCATCCACTCCTACCGCGGTCCGGGTCTGGAAGAGGGGATGAAGATTTTCCAGGAGCTGAAAGCGACCTTCGGCATGCCGGTTATCTCCGATCTGCACGAACCCCATCAGGCCAAGCCGGTCGCCGAGGTGGTTGACGTTATCCAGCTGCCCGCTTTCCTGGCACGCCAGACCGATCTGGTGGAAGCCATGGCCCGCACCGGCAACGTCATCAACATCAAGAAGCCGCAGTTCCTGAGCCCAAGCCAGATGAAGAACATCACCGACAAGTTTGAGGAGTGCGGCAACGATCAGCTGATCCTCTGCGAGCGCGGTGCCAACTTCGGTTACGACAACCTGGTAGTGGACATGCTGGGTCTGGGCGTCATGAAAAAGAGCACTGGTGGCTATCCGGTGATCTTTGACGTGACCCACTCCCTGCAGTGCCGTGATCCGCTGGGTGCCGCCTCCGGTGGTCGTCGCGAACAGGTGACCGAGCTGGCACGTGCCGGCATGGCGGTCGGTCTGGCCGGTCTCTTTATCGAATCCCACCCGGATCCGAAAATTGCCCGCTGCGATGGCCCGAGCGCTCTGCCGCTGGAGAAGCTGGAAGGCTTCCTCAAACAGATGAAGGCCATCGATGACCTGATCAAGGGCTTCGAACCCCTCGATACTTCGGCCTGATCCCGACGCTGTCATGCCTGATGAAAATGCCCCGCAATGCGGGGTATTTTTATATCTGCCATATTTAGTTGAAGACTCAAATTAATCTGCGAGCAAACAATTGTCGGTTGCTGTGGTGTTAATAGTGTTAATTTTGTTGTGTGATTAATATCTCTTAATTGTTTTTTATTACATGTAAAGTGGTCCCCGTAGTAATGCAGAAACAGCATGGATCGGGTGAGGTACGCAGATATCTCGTCCGGCTATCTGCATGTTTATTGCTGCCATAACAATGTGCAATTAAATTAACAGGACGTTAATAATGCGAAAGAAACTATTTAGCAGCCTCTATTTTCAGGTATTGCTCGCGATTACCCTCGGGGTATTTCTGGGGCATGTCTATCCGGAACTGGGCGCCGATATGAAGCCCCTCGGTGATGGCTTCGTCAAATTGATCAAGATGATCATCGCCCCCGTTATTTTCTGTACCGTGGTTACCGGCATTGCCGGGATGGAGAGTATGAAGGCGGTCGGCAAGACCGGCGCCATTGCTCTGCTCTACTTCGAGGTGGTCAGCACTATCGCCTTGATCATCGGGCTGTGTGTGGTCAACCTGCTGCAACCGGGTGCCGGTATGAACGTCGATCCGGCTGCGCTGGATGCCAGCGCCATCTCCGCCTATGCGGAGCAGGCCAAATCCCAGGGCATTATCGCCTTTTTATTGGATATTATTCCGGGCAGTGTGATCGGTGCCTTTGCCAGCGGTAATATCTTGCAGGTGTTACTGTTTGCGGTACTGTTCGGCTTCTCCCTGCATCATATCGGTGAAAAGGGACAGGTTATTTTCGGCGTCATCGACAGTTTCTCCAAAGTCATATTTGGCATTATCAATATGATAATGAGACTGGCGCCGGTCGGTGCATTCGGGGCAATGGCATTTACCATCGGCAAATATGGAGTAGGTTCACTGGTACAGCTGGGCCAGCTTATTGCCTGCTTCTATCTCACCTGCCTCTTCTTTATCTTCATTGTGCTGGGCAGCATCGCTAAAGCCTCAGGTTTTAGCATCCTGCGTTTCATCTCCTACATTCGTGAGGAGTTGCTGATCGTGCTGGGGACCTCCTCTTCCGAGTCGGTACTGCCGCGGATGCTGGACAAGATGGAGAAGCTGGGTTGCCAGAAATCGGTGGTGGGGCTGGTCATTCCGACCGGGTACTCCTTTAACCTGGATGGCACCTCCATCTATCTGACCATGGCGGCGATTTTTATCGCCCAGGCTACCAATACGCCGCTGGATCTGTTCCAACAGATCACCCTGCTGGTGGTACTGCTGATCTCCTCGAAAGGGGCGGCGGGGGTGACTGGTAGTGGCTTTATCGTGCTGGCAGCGACCATTTCGGCGGTGGGCCATCTGCCACTGGCTGGTTTGGCGCTGATCCTGGGGATCGACCGCTTTATGTCCGAAGCGCGGGCGTTGACCAACCTGATCGGTAACGGGGTTGCCACCGTGGTGGTCGCCAAATACTGCAAGCAGCTGGACGAGAAGAAAATGGATGCAGTGCTCGGCGGCAAGGTCGGGCAACTGGAAGCGGACAGGGCGTAAGCGCTGTTTCCCCCGCACGACCGCGTTGGCTGGTGCGGGTGCAATAAAAAAACGGCCGATTGGCCGTTTTTTTTGTGCTGATACCGCAAGTATCAGCTATTCACTGCAGGGCGCTGATTACAGGCTCTGGGTGAAAGTACGGGTAACCACGTCACGCTGCTGTTCCGGGGTCAGGGCGTTGAAACGCACTGCGTAGCCAGATACACGGATGGTCAGCTGCGGGTACTTCTCCGGGTTTTCGATAGCATCTTCCAGAGTTTCGCGACGCAGCACGTTGACGTTCAGGTGCTGGCCACCTTCAACAGCAGGCTCAGCCTGAACCGGCAGTTCGCGGTATTCGAACTGACCCAGGTCAGCCAGTTGCACTTCTTGATCAGCAGCGAAAGCATCGCCTTTGACGCAGATGCAGCGAGCTTGTTGCTTCTCTTCGTCCAGCAGCCAGAAAGAGTTCAGCAGAGCGGTGTTGGCGGCCTGGGTGATTTGAATGCCTTTGATCATGGTATGACTCCTCAATGGGAACGCGAATCCAACTGTAAGGAAATTACCCTGATGTATTTAAGCTACCGTCGATGGCGATGACTTAAAGGGCCCTTGCCTTACACCTTTTCTTTGATGGGGTCATATATACCACGGTGGTAATATTACCAAAATTGATCTAGATCAAGAAAATCCAACAAAGCGCCATTTCAATGGGATTAAATTCTTGAGTTGAATCAAAAATAGGTCATTTTTCTGATTTTGTAAGATATCCAAATTATGCATCTTTTATCTCGTTAATCTAGTAATTTGACTACATCTTTTATGCTTTTTCTGAGGTTAATTGAGGGGTTGGCTACACTCAGCAAAAAAAGCGAGGAGAGTGCCGGGTGAATAATGGGTGGCGAAAGTGGGTATGGCTGGCCCTGTTCTGTTGCTGGGCAAGCAGTGTTGCGGTACGGGCCGAGACGGTGCGTATTGCTGTGGGCGAGTGGCCACCTTATATCAGTGAGGCGCTGCCCAATCAGGGTTTTCTCTGTGAGGTGGTGCGCCAGGCCTTTGCCGAAGAGGGGCTCGATGTCAGCTTTCACTTCTATTCCTGGGCCGAGGCTTACCGACTGACTCTGGAGGGACGCTATGTGGTCACCATGCCCTGGTTTCGCTCCCGCGAGCGGGAGCAGCTTTTCTATCTCTCCGCCTCGCTCGGCCATTTCACCACTCGCCTGATGACGCTGACCGGTACGCCCGCGGTCAATCTGGGTGAGCTGAAACACGAGCCAGTCGGGGTGACCCGTGGCTATTTCTATGGCGATGGTTTTGCCGCTCGCCAAGCCGGGCTCACCCTCGAGTGGTCAGATTCCGATGAGGAGAGCATGGGCAAGCTGCTTGACGGGCGGATCCACTATCTGGTGATGGATGAGCAGGTGGCACAGACTCTGTTCCAGCAGGCGCTCGTTCGTCATCCCCAATCGCTGTCACTGACCGGTGCCGCCGACCCCATCTGGTCGCAACCGGGATACCTGCTGATGCGCAAGGCCGATCCAGAGGCGCGCCGTCTGATGCTGCTGTTCAATACCGGCCTGCGCAAGCTGGAGCGCTCGGGGCGCCTAGCCAGGCTCTGGAAAGCGTGAGCCACGGTTGCGTCTTGCGGGCTGGCCCCCTATCCTGAGCCCTTCGCCGTATCAAGTGAGGAGGCCGGGGTGCTGACCTGGAGTGATGTGATTGGCTCTGAGAAAGAGCAGGACTATTTCAAGAGTACGCTGGCAACCGTCAGAGCCGAGCGGGAAGCGGGCAAGGTGATCTACCCGCCAGCCACCGATGTGTTCAATGCCTTCAAGCTGACCGAGCTGGATCAGGTCAAGGTGGTGATCCTGGGACAGGATCCCTACCACGGCCCCAATCAGGCGCACGGTCTCTGCTTCTCCGTTCTGCCCGGCGTGCGTACGCCCCCCTCACTGGTCAACATCTATAAAGAGATGCAGCGTGACCTGCCAGGTTTCGTCACACCCAATCACGGCTTTCTCGAATCCTGGGCCAAACAAGGTGTCTTGCTGCTCAACACTGTGCTGACGGTGCAGGCCGGTCAGGCCCATTCCCACGCCCATCTGGGATGGGAGACCTTTACCGATCGGGTCATCGAGCAGATCAATGCCAGTTGTCAGGGTGTGGTGTTCCTGCTGTGGGGTGCCCACGCCCAGAAGAAGGGACGTTTCATCGACCGCCAGCGCCACTATGTGCTGACCGCGCCGCACCCGAGCCCCCTCTCTGCCCACCGCGGTTTCATCGGTTGCGGTCACTTTAGCGAGACCAATCGCTTGCTGGAACAACAGGGCAAGAGTCCGATAGAGTGGAAATCTGTCTGCATCCCACTTGATTGAGTGCAAAGTTCGGGCGACAAATGACCGTATACTCAGGGACATAAGATTAATTCAGAGCCAAGGAGTGCCCATGTTATCCAGTCTGCACAAGGATCATCTCAACATCGCCCGACTTTTGGAGCTGCTCAAGCACAAGCTGGCAGCCATCCGTGCCGAAGAGCCCATCAGCTATTTTCTGGTGCGCGATGTCATCGACTACCTGCGGGAGGTCTCTGACAAGTACCACCATCCCAAGGAAGACCTCATCTATGACTACTACCTGAAATATCGGGTGGTGGAGGGGGAGGTTGCCAACCGCCTGCAGGAGGAGCACGTCAAGCTGCTGGAGGCCGGGGCCGATCTCAAGGAGATGGTGGAGATGATCCTGATGGATGCGGTGATCCCCCTCGATCAGTTCACCACCAAGCTGGAGCGCTTCGTGGAACTGCAAGAGGCACACATGAACTATGAAGAGGGGGTGATCTTCCCCCATCTGCGTGACTCCCTGACCGAGGATGACTGGCGTCATCTGGAGCAAAACTGGCAAAATCGCGCTATTGGCGACCCCCTGTTCGGGGCCGAGGTGAGCCAGCACTTTCAGGCACTGGCCAAACGCCTCTCTTTGCCGCTCACGACCGGCTAAGACGAGCCCGTACCCGCAGCGTGGCAGGTATTGTGTGAGTGCAACTTGAGTGAAAACAGAAAGGCCTCCATCGGAGGCCTTTTGCGTTATGGATGTTGCCATCCATTGCGCAGCCCAAGGATATACAACTGCTGGCAGCAACTCTCTCGGAAAAGTTACATATCGACTATCTGGCGTGACTGAGCAGGGGGGATGGGCAGGTGTGCAGGTATTGGTGGGGCGTCAGGCCGAACTCCTGTTTGAAGCGGGCGGCAAAGCGGCTTGGGGAGTCATAACCGCAGGCGAGGGCGACCTCCAGCGGGGTCAGGCCCTGTTGCAACAGGTTGAGGGCGTGGCTCATGCGCACCTGAGCCAGCAACTGGCGAAAGCTGCGACCTTCGGCGGCCAGCTTGCGCACCATGGAGGCGCGGCTCATGGAGAAGTGGGGGGCCACCGCCTCCAGGGTGTGGTCGATGCCGGGTTCCACCGCCAGGTAGCGTGCCAGCCGCTCTGCGAGGGTCATGGTGCTGGCGGGAAAGAGTAACCCGAGGGCGTTGGCGGCCCGCAGCTCGGCATAGAAGCCGCGCAGCAGTTCGGCCTGGGTCGCCTCGCTCAGTCCCCGTTCGGCCATGGTGCTGATGAGTTCAAAGCAGAAGGCGAGCCCGGGGGTGACCTTGACGGCGGGCTCCTCCAGATCGGCGTGGGAAGAGGCTGACTCGGCCAGCCATTCTGGCGGCGGCGGGGTGAGCAGCGTGATGGCGTGGGAGCGAAACTTGCCCTGCTCCGGCTGATTGACGAAGGTGAGCTGGTGGCCTGCCGGGATCAGCAGCCACCGCTCCCTGTCAAACGACAGACGTCGCTCGCGCCACCACAGTTGCTTGCTCCCCTGGGTGACCCAGATAAGGGTCGGGGCATAGATGAGCACCCGATGCAGGGGCTGCTGGCGGATCCCGAGATAGTGGCTCTGTTGCAGCAGGGGAGTGCTCATCCGGTTGGCTCCTAGGGGGTGACGAAGGTGGCGGTCAGGGTGGCTTTGCCGAGCGCCATGCTGTTGAGCATGTAGCCTATCATAGCGGGCGGGGTATCAGCCTTCACCTCGAGGTCATGGGGCAGGGCCCAGGCGGTGAACTGATAGCGGTGCATGCCGTGGCCAGCGGGCGGGCAGGGGCCGCCGTAACCCTGGCTGCCAAAGTCGGTGCGGATCTCCAATCCCTGCTTGAGCTTGCCGGAGGCATTGCTGGCCAGTTCGCTCTGGGTGGCAGGCAGGTTAACCACCAGCCAGTGCCACCAACCGCTGCCGGTAGGGGCATCGGGGTCATAGGCGGTGATGGCAACACTCTTGGTGCCTGCCGGCAGATCCTGCCAGCTAAGTTGGGGCGAGTGGTTGTCGCCGCTGCAGCCAAAGCCGTTGAAGCTGAACTGTTTGTCCATCAACTGGCCTTCGTGAATGTCCATGCTCTTCAGGGTCATAGCAAAGGCTGGCATGGCCGTCAGGCAGAGCAGTGGCAACAGGGCACTCTGTTTGAGCAATTTCATCGGGTGACTCCTCGTGTGGTAACGGGTTCACTTTAGCGAGAGCAGGGCAGAATAATATTGCAGAACGGCTCAATGTGAGGTCGATTGTTGAGTTAATTGAGCCTTTGGGTGGTTTTTATGGCGATAAGGTAAATAGCAGCCATAAAAAAACCGGCATCAGGGATGCCGGTTTTTTGTTTGACGATAAGAGGTGCGGCTTAGCGCAGGATCATCTCGTCACGGCCCGGGCCGACGGAAACCATCGGAACCGGTACGCCGAGCAGCTCTTCGATACGCAGCACGTACTGCTGGGCCGCTTGGGGCAGCTCTTCGAAGGTGCGGCAGCCGGTGATGTCTTCGCTCCAGCTTTCCATCTGCTCGTAAACCGGCTTCAGGGCAGCGGTTTGCGGCCAAATCGGGTTCTCGGTGTGGGCACCTTCGTAAGCCACGCAGATCTTCAGATCCGGCAGACCGGTCAGGCAGTCCAGCTTGGTCAGGGCCACTTCGGTGGCGGCTTGCAGCTCGACACCGTTCTTGGTGGCGACGGCATCGAAGTAGCCGACATCACGGGGACGGCCGGTGGTGGCGCCGAACTCATTGGTGATCTTGCGGAACTCGTCCTGGTTCTCCATGGCGGTCAGCAGGGTGCCGGTACCGACAGAGGAGCTGAATGCCTTGGCCACAGCGATGACGCGCTCCGGGCGCAGACCCGGCAGACCGCCACCGATACCGGCGTAGGCGCCAGATACGTGGGAGGAGGTCACCCAAGGGTATTCGCCGTAGATCAGGTCACGGCCAGCGCCCAGCTGCGCTTCGAACAGCAGGGTCTTGCCTTCGGCCTGCAGTGCTTTGAGCGGCATGCTGACGTTGCAGACGGCGTCGATCCAGGGTGCAGAGACTTCCAGCAGCCAGTCAGCCATCTCCTGGGCAGTCTGGGTGAATTCGAAGGAGGGGTAGATAGCCTTCATCTGTGGCAGTTTCCAGTCCAGCATGAACTGGATGCGCTCGACCAGTACGTCCGGCTGTTTCAGCCAGCCAACCAGGATCGCTTTCTTCATGACGCGATCGCCGTAGGCAGGGGCGATGCCCTGACGGGTGGAGCCATAGGCGCCGTCACCCAGACGTTGCTCTTCAAGGGTATCTTCCAGTGCGTGCAGCGGCAGGCACAGGGTTGCGCGGTCAGAGATGGCCAGCTTCGGAGTCACGCCGGAGGCTTTGACTTCCTCGAGCTCGACGGTCAGTTTCTCGGGGCTGATCACCATGCCCGGGCCGAGGACAACCAGGCAATCCGGGTTGAATACGCCACTCGGAACCTGGTGCAGCTTGAAGGTGCCAAGGTCGTTGACCACGGTGTGGCCAGCGTTGTTGCCGCCCTGGAAGCGAATGCTGGCGCCAGCTTGACCTGCCAGATAATCCACGATGCGGCCTTTGCCTTCATCACCCCAGTTAGCACCTACGACTACGATAGACGACATGACTCTTTCTCCTAAGACGTTAGGCGTCCATCCTAGGAGCCTGATGCGGATTAGAAAAATTAATTATCTTTATAATTCCGATAAGAGAACCATATAATTATGGCCAATTAAGCGGCAAACCGTTCGATTTTGCCTGGCAAGCCCCGCACATCGCGGGTTGAGGGACTCTTATGCTGGATATTCACTGGTTGCAAACCTTTGTCACCCTGGCCCGATTGCAACATTTTGGCCAGACCGCCACCGAACTGCACATGACCCAACCCAATGTCAGCCTGCATATCAAGCGGCTGGAGCAGGCGACCCGGGTGCGGCTGATCGAGCGCAGTCCGTTTCGCCTGACGCAGGCGGGGGAGCGGCTACTGCAAAGCGCCGAGCGCACCATCGCCGAGTTGCAGCTCTGCCAGTCCGATCTCAATGCCCTCAACCAGCTGAGTCAGGGGACGCTGGCCATCGCCGCCAGCGACATCATCTCCCGCCTGCTGCTGATCCAGCCGTTCCAGCGCTTCAAGCGGGAGTTTCCCGGCATCGACCTCACTCTGTTCAACACCACTTCGGATCAGGCCGCCGAGCTGGTCAAGGCGGGCAAGGCGGATCTGGGTTTTGTCATGGCGCAAAAGCGCAGCGAGCCGCTCTTCTATACCGAGCTGCAACAGGTAACTTGGTGCGCGCTGGGCCACGGCCTTGCCCGCTGGCAGGCGCGGGCGGTGGCGGGGGAGAGCGACCCCCTCGACGAGCCGACCCTGATCCTGCTCGGTCACGACACCCGCACCCGGGCGCTGATCGACCCGTCCCTGCCGCTACTGGCCTTGCCCCCCTGCCGCATCATGGAGGTGGGCAGCGTGGACGCCCAGCTCGATTGGGCCGAGGCGGGCTTTGGTGTCGCCATCGTGCCGGACTTTTCCCTGCATCCGCGCCTCAACCTCACCGCGCCGGTCACCAGCCTCGGCGACTTTCCCGGGACTAGTCTGGGTTATGTGGTGCGTCAGAATCAGGTGTTGTCGCGGGCCATCAAGCAGTTGCTGCACTGGGTGGAGGAGGAGATCCAGAAGCCCAACCCCTATCTGACCCGGGTGATAGAGCCATAGCAGTACGGCAAGGTGAGCAGGCCTATCGGGGTGACTGTGCCGCCATCAATTGCGTCACTATCGAACGCGCGTAAACAATCAGGGCAGCCGAGGCTGCCCTGATGCGTTTGTGGGCGCTGACCACTCAGGGTTGCAGCGGTGTGGCTGCGCTGGTGGCAGGGGCGGGAGGGGTGTCGGTTTTATCCTGCGGTGGGGTTTCGTCAGCAACCGCACTGCTGGCAGGCTGGGTTGCCTGCTCTTGCGACGCAGTGGCTGCAGAGGAGCCTTGTGGCAACTGAGTCGACACGGCAGCCGATGGTGCTGGCGCCGTTGACGCTGCGGCCGAAGGGGACACGCTCTCATCATCGGTGGTCGGCGTGGCAGTGAGCTCGGGGGTGATCTCGAGCGCCTCTTCGGGCAAGGGATTAACCTCTGTGGCTTCTATTGCCACTGCAGCACTGCTGGTGGCGGTCGCGTCAGAGGGCGCTTCAAGGGGAGCAGTCGTCCCGTCGGCGGCACTCACCGGCTCTGTCGTGGGCACCGCTTCCGAGGTCGATGGTGCTGGTGTCAGCTGTTCCGCTGTTAACTGCTCGGGAGTCAGTGACAAGGGAGCTGGCGGTTGATCCGACATCCCCGCATGGAGGGGCAGCTCGGTTTGCGCCTGCAACTGCTCGGGGGTCACCTTGCTCAGGGCAGGATGCAGCCGACTGAACTGTTTGACCCGGGCCAGCAGGGTATCGCGCACGGTTCGGACGATGGGGTCCGGCAGGCTGGCCAGCGCCACCAGTTCGGCACTCATCCCGATGTTGTTGATGGCGGTGGTCTGCCCCGGATAGAGGTTGGCGGCGATGCGGCTGTGCTGGTAGTAGGGGTGTTGCTTGAGCAGCGTGTCGATCTGCTCCCCTTCGATGGGGATGAGGCGCACCTTGCAGCGGCTGATCAGATCGCCGACCGCCAGACTGGGGTGACCGGCAACCACAAACGCGGCATCCAGCGAGCCATCGCACAGCCCTTCCAGCGGTTCGCTGTCCGACTTGAGTTGATAGGCAGCAAACTGCCCGGGTTGCCATCCCATGGCCGCCATCAGGGCCTGGCTGGTGATCTGCTCACCGGCGCCGTTGTTGCCCGGATAAACCCGCTTCCCTTCGATATCTGCCAGGGTGGTGATGCCGCTATTGGGGGCAGCCAGCAGGGTCAGCGACTCCTGATAGAGGCGAAACAGGCTGCGCAGCTCATTGTTGGCCCCCTGCCCGCTGAAGGGGCCGGTGCCGTGCAGTGCGTGGTGCAACACATCGGACTGCACCAGCGCCAGCTGTACGTCCCCCTTGTCGAGTGCCTTGAGGTTGGCCATCGAGCCACGGGTGCTCTGCACGGTGCAGCTGTCCCCATGCAGGGCATGGCCGGCATTGAGCACCCGGCAGATGGCGCCACCGGTCGGGTAGTAGACCCCATTGAGCGGGCCCGTTCCGATAGTCAGCGCCTGGCTGCCAAAGGGGAGCAGCGCAGAGAGTGCACAGAGGAGAAGCAGAAGGTGATGCAAGATCCGTAGAGACATAATTGACCGTTGACTGAGTTGACCGCTGGCTGATGACACAGGGAAAAAGGGATGGGGCTTGCCCATCCCGTTGCTGGCTGATCAGGGCTTGCCGTGGTTGAGGATTGCCTGCTCCATCCGCGCCAGCGCGTCGGTCAGCCGTGCCCTGGTGCAGCCGAAGTTGAGCCGCACGAACTGACCGTCGCCAAACTGGGCGCCGGGGGAGAGGCCAACGCCGGCCTGCTCGAAGAAGGCGATGGGATCGGCAAGGCCAAGGGCGCTCACATCGATCCAGGCCAGATACGTCGCCTGATGACTGGCCAGCTTGACGCCGGGCCAGCGGGCAACCGCCTGCTGGATCAGGGCCAGATTGGCCGCCAGATAGTCGAGCTGCTCGGTCAGCCACTGTTCGCCACCCTCATAGGCCGCTTCGGCGGCGACAAAGCCCAGCAGGTTGACGTCGGCGCTGATGCCGCGCATCGCCTGCTGCAGCCTGAAGCGCAGACGGGCGTTGGGGATAATGGCGAAGGAGCAGCAGAGACCGGCGATATTGAAAGTCTTGCTCGGGGCCATCATCACCGCGCAGCGCTCGGCCGCTTGTGCACTGATGGCGCCGTAGGGAATGTGGCGGGCGTTTTTATCCAGCAGCAGATCGCAGTGGATTTCATCGGAGCAGATCACCAGATTGTGGCGCGCAGCGATGGCATCGATGGCCAGCAGCTCGTCACGGGTGAAGATGGTGCCGCCCGGGTTGTGGGGGTTGCAGAGCAGCAGCAGATCTGCGGCGGGAGCCTGACGCTCCAGCTCTTCAAGATCCAGCACCCAGCGACCGGCCTCTTCAATCATCGGCACTGTGAGCAGGGGACGATCATTGAAGCCCGGTGCCTGCAGGAAGGGGTAGTAGACCGGCTTGGGAGTGATGATACCGCGGCCATGCTGGCTCCACGCCTTGCAGGCGAGGTTGAGCCCTGGCACCACGCCGGGCAGGAATACCAGCCATTCGGGCTCGATTGCCCAGCCATAGCGGGTCGCCATCCGTTCGATAATGAGTTCGATCAGGCGCGGCGAGGGGCGTGAATAGCCGAAAATGCCGTGGGCGACCCGTTTGGTCAACGCCTCAATCACGGACGGGGGGGAGACAAAGTCGGTATCGGCAACCCACATGGGCAGCACATCCTGACCCTTGTACTTGTCCCATTTCAGGCTCATGGTGCCACTGCGGTCTACTTCCTGATCAAAATCAAACATGCGAACTCCTTGTGCTGGCAGGATGGGCTTTCACTCTACGGGGTCGCGGCCTCCCTCGCAAGGCGCACACCCGCTTATGCCATCCTTGAGCCCGCTCTTGATAGTGACATAAGATAGGCGCCGAATTTTCATACGGCTGCCGCCCGTTAGCCCGTATCGTCCCTCCAATCAGTGGTAACCCTATGAGCTTGTCGATAGCTGCGGTCAAACGCCCTGACCCCGTCTCTCTTTCATTTCTTGCCGTGACCTTTATGACCGGCGTCGCGGTGGCACTGCAGGTGCCTACCTTAAGTCTGTTTCTGGCCGAAGAGGTGCAGGTGCGCCCCTTTCTGGTCGGGCTCTTCTATACCATCAATGCTGTGGTGGGCATTCTGGTCAGCCAGTGGCTGGGCCATCGCTCCGACAACAAGGGGGATCGCAAGCGACTGATCCTGCGCTGCTGCTTTGCCGGGGTGGCGCTCTCCTTGCTGTTTGCCTGGAACCGCAACTACTGGCTGTTGGCGAGTCTGGGGGTGATGCTGGCGGCGCTGGCGGCCACTGCCAGTCCCCAGCTGTTTGCGCTGGCGCGGGAGTATTCTGACAGCCGCAACCGGCGGGCGGACATGTTCAGCTCGGTGATGCGGGCCCAGTTTTCGCTGGCCTGGGTCATAGGCCCACCCATCGCCTTCGCGCTGGCCATCGGCTACGGTTTCGAGCTGATGTACTTGGCCTCGGCACTGGCCTATTTGCTCTGTGCCCTGGTGGTGTGGCGCTGGCTCCCCTCTCTGCCTTTGCCCAAGATGGCTGAAGAGACAGAGCGGGTCAGCAGCTGGCGGGATCCGGCGGTGCGGGCGCTCTTTATCGCCTCCACCCTGATGTGGACCTGCAACAGCATGTATCTCATCAATATGCCGCTCTACATCACCCGGGAGCTCGGGATGGATGAGAATCTTGCCGGTATCCTGATGGGCACGGCGGCGGCGCTGGAGATCCCCTTCATGCTGCTGGCGGGTTATTACACTGCCCGTTTTGGCAAGCGCCCCATGATGCTGCTGGCGGTGCTGGCTGGCGCTGCTTTTTACACCGGTCTGGTGACCCTCACCGACCAATACGCCCTGATCGCCTTGCAGCTGTTCAACGCCATCTTCATCGGTATTGTGGCGGGGATCGGCATGTCTTATTTTCAGGATCTGATGCCGGGGCGGGCCGGGGTAGCGACCACCCTGTTTGCCAACAGCATCCGCACCGGCTCCATCATGGCGGGGGCAATCGCCGGTGTGGTGGCGGAGGTATGGAGTTTCCACGGGGTCTTTATGGTGGCGCTGGGATTGGCGCTGGTGGCACTGGCCGCCAGCTGGCGGGTGCCCAACGTCTGACGGGGGATGTGACTGTTATTTATCGTGCTGGGACTGGGCGTGCGGGAGCGGCGCTGATTCGCCCTGATATTCGTTGCGCAGGCAGCGCAGCAGCAGTTCGGTCGCTGGGCCGAGAGATTCGGGGGAGAGGGTCAGCAGGTAGGTGTAGAGGTGGCGCTCGTTGCCGCTCTCCAGATCCAGCTGTATGAGTGACCCTTCCGCCAGCTCCCGCTCTACCAGATGGCGCGGCAGCCAGGCATAGCCGAGGCCAAGGCGCAGCATGGCGAGCACTTCGTGGTAGTGGGTCGCCTTCCAGCCGGTGTCATCCGCATCGTTCCAGTCCACCGAGCGGTGAATGGGGGGATGCAGGCTGATCTGGTTGTGACTGGTCAGCACATCGCTGCGGATGGCCCCCTCCTCCTGTGCCAGCGGATGGCTGGCGGCGCAGAGGGGCAGCAGGCATACCTCGTCCAGCAGCAGACCGGTGCGATCGCCGGGCAGGTGCTCGGAGAGCATCAGGTCCCCCGGTTGCAGGGCGTTGAAGTGGCAGTGAATGCGTTCGTGCAGGTTGACCCGGCAACCCCGGCTGCGGGGATAGAAGCTGGCCAGCGCCCGATAGAGGCGATCCCTTGGCTGCAGCGCCGAGACATAGAGGTTGATCTGCGGCTCCCACTGCCGCTCCAGGTTGTTGGCCAGATTTTCCAGCTCCTCCACCTGCTGGCTTAGCTGACGGGCCCGCTTGAGGAAGATCTCGCCCGCCGGCGTCAGCACCGCCTTGCGGCCGCGCACCTCCAGCAAGGGCACCCCCAGACTCTGCTGCAACTTTGCAACCGCATGATTGAGGGAGGACTGGCTCTTGTTCAGCGCCTCGGCCGCCTGAGCGTAGCCGCCGCAGTCGACCACCGCCTGAAAGATCCGCCATTGCTCAAACGTGCTCTTGGGACGAAACATAGTTCAACCTGATTGGAGATAGGATGGTCAGTGGTTCGAACAGGGAGCCTGTGCCCCCTATTCAATTTAACCCCTGCCGCACAACACTCTGGGTATTTTATTGATTTATTTGGGCTGAGCCACAAAGGTCTGGCCGGTTTTGCCGCGGCTGTCCGACCCCATCAGGTAGAGGTAGAGCGGCATCAGGTCGGCCGGGGTCTTGAGGTTCATGGGATCTTCCGCCGGGAAGGCGCTGGCGCGCATCTTGGTACGGGTACCGCCCGGGTTTAGGGTGTTGACCCGTACTCCGGTGTTCTCAAGCTCGTCGGCCAGCACTTCCATCATCCCCTCGATGGCAAATTTGGAGATGGCATAGGTGCCCCAGTAGGCGCGCCCCTTGCGCCCCACGCTGGAGGAGGTGTAGACGATGGAGGCATCGCCTTGCGTCTTGGCGGTCTGGCGCAGCAGCGGCAGCAGCGCCTGGGTCAGCAGGAATTCCGATTTGACGTTGACCTGCATCACCTCGTCCCACTCCTTCTCCTGAATGTGTTCAAACGGAGATAGGGTGCCAAGCAGACCGGCGTTGAACAGCACGCCGTCGAGGCGGCCAAACTGCTGGGCGAAGGTTTCGGCCATGCCGCGGTAGTGGGCGGCGGTGGCCCCTTTCAGATCCACCGGCACGATGGCGGGCAGCGGATAACCGGCCGCTTCAATCTGGTCATACACGGCTTCGAGTTTGGCGCTGGTGCGGCCGAGCAGGATCACGGTGGCACCGTGAGCGGCGTAGGTGAGGGCGGCTTCGCGGCCGATCCCGTCGCCGGCACCGGTGACCAGAATGACTTTATCCTTGAGCAGATCGCGGGGTGCCTGATAATCGAGCATGACAACTCCTGTTAACAAATTCCGGCCATAAGTGCATGGCAATCGGCGCCAAGTGTACTGATCCGCGCGCCTGTTTGACCAGCCAGCGGCAAGAAAAATGTGAAGAAAATAGAGAGGTTGTGATGCTCGGGTTGGTTTTTCCTGGCACTGGCTGCGATTTTTTGCGCGCCTCCATCAAACTCCCTAGAATGTGACGAAAACCGATCCATTCTGGAGTCCATCGTGACATTTCTGACCGAATATGGCCTGTTTTTGGCCAAGACAGTGACCTTCCTGCTGGCCATCGGCGCCATCATCCTGATGATTGTGAGCACTCGCCAGCCGAAAGCGCGCAAGGGTGAGCTGGTGGTGACCGATCTCTCGAGCGAGCTGGAGCAGGGGCAATTTGCACTCAAGAGCGCGCTCGCCAGCAAGGCCGAGCGCAAGGTGATGGAAAAGCAGCAGAAAGAGGAGCAGAAAAAACGCGCCAAGGCGGGGGATGAGCGCAGTCGTCTGTTTGTGCTCGATTTCAACGGCAGCATGGATGCCAAAGAGGTGGCCTCCCTGCGCGAGGAGGTGAGCGCGGTGATCGGCGTCGCCCAGCCCGGCGACGAGGTGCTGCTGCGACTCGAATCCGGTGGTGGCGTGGTGCATGGCTATGGCTTGGCAGCCTCCCAGCTGCAGCGGTTGCGCGATCGTGACATCAAGCTCACCGTTGCGATTGACAAGGTGGCGGCGAGTGGCGGCTACATGATGGCCTGCGTGGCGGACAAGATCCTGGCTGCCCCCTTTGCCATCGTCGGATCCATCGGGGTGATCGCCCAGCTGCCGAACTTCAACAAGTTGTTGAAAAAGCACGATATCGAATTCGAGATGCACACCGCCGGCCAGTACAAGCGCACTATCACCATGTTTGGCGAGAACGACGATCTGGGGCGCGAGAAGTTTCGCGAGGAGCTGGCGGCGATCCACGAGCGCTTCAAGGCCTTTGTGGCCGAACACCGCCCGCAACTCGATATCGATCAGGTCACGACCGGCGAGCACTGGCTGGCAAGTCAGGCCAAGGGGCTGGGGTTGGTGGATACCCTCTGCACCAGTGATGATTACCTGCTGGCGCAGGCCAGCCACCACAAGGTGATCGGCATCAGCTATCGCAAGCCAAAAAGCCTGACCCAGAAGCTGGGGCAGCAGGGCGCGCAGGCACTGGAAGCCGGACTGGGGCGTCTGTGGCAGCAGAGCCCCTGGCGCTAAGCCCGGCCCCCTGGCGCTAGCTCGAGGGAAATCCCGTGATAAAAAGGCCAGTCGATGCCCATCGGCTGGCCTTTTTGCATCCGGTTGCACCTTGCTGGTGAGCAAAGATTGTTTCTATTGAGGCCCTCTGTTACAACTGAATGCTTTCCCCGTTTATGACAGGATCTTGTGGTAAGAGCTGCGGGGCATGGAGCATAGCGATGTCATGGAGCACCTTCAGGCAATTTACCCCGCTGGTCTGGATCGTCATTCTGGGTACCTTCATGGTGCGTACCAGCTACTACATGGTGTGGCCCTTCCTCTCCATTCTGCTCTATCGGGAGTATGACCTTTCGGCCACCTTCATCGGCCTGTTGCTGGGTGGCTCAATGGCCCTCTCCACCCTGGTCAGTTTTTACGGCGGCTGGCTCTCCGATCGCTTCGGGCGGCGCAGTATACTGCTGGCCGGTTGTCTGGTGGCGATGATCTGTTTCGGCCTGCTCGGTTTCTCCCATGCGGTGTTCTGGCTCGGAGTCGGGGTGATGGGCAGCGGCCTCTCGTCAGGGCTCATCGATGCCCCCGGCAAGGCGCTGATGGCCGACAGTCTGGCCTCGGCCAAGGCGCGGGAGCTGGCACTGCACCTGCGCTATTTTCTGCTCAACCTGGGGGCGGCATTGGGGCCTCTGCTCGGGGTGACCCTCGGGATCAACGCCCAGCAGGAGACCTTCCTGTTTCTGGTGGTGAGCTATTTGCTGCTGGCGCTGGCCTTTGGTTGGGGATTTCGCCGGGCTGGCAGCACAGGCAAGCCGGGTGCTGCTGGCCCCGGACTGCGGGATGCCATCAAGGTGTTGCTGGCGGATCGCGCCTTCCTGCTGCTGGTGATGGCCAATCTTCTGATGGTGCTGGTTTACTCCCAGTTTCACTCGCCGCTGGTGCAATACCTGACCCGGGCCGGTATGCCGCAGGTGGCCGAGCTGGTTGCTCTGCTGGTGGCGACCAATGCCCTGACCGTGGTGCTGCTGCAGTTTCCGCTGCTGCGGTTGTTGTCACGCTGGCCGGTGCGGGTACGGCTTCATATCGGCATGGCGCTCTTTCTGGCGGCCCAGCTGCTCTTCGCGCTGGGGGACCCGATGGTGCGCAGCCACTGGTTTGGCGCCGTGCTGCTGCTCAGCATCGGCGAGACCATCCTCTTCCCCCTGCTCAACGTGCTGATCGACCAGATGGCCCCCACCCACCTCAAGGGGAGCTACTTTGGTGCCAGCGCACTGGCCGGGTTGGGAGGGGCCGCCGGCGCCCTGCTGGGAGGCTGGATCCTCGAGCAGTGGAGCGGTCAGTGGCTCTATGTGCTGATGGCGCTGCTTTGTGTGGCGATTTTTGCGCTCTATGAGTGGGGTGCCAGAGTACAGCGTCCCGCTGTGGCCACGTCTGTGGTTGAGCGGAGCTGACCCGGTTAATGCGGGGATCTGTGATGCTGAATGTTCAGTGCGTGCTACCCGGAGTCTTCTCTTTGAGCGCCTTCTTGGCTGCGTACATCCTCTCGTCGGCGAGCCGGATCAGGTTTAGCCCGTCGTCGTAGTGCTCCGGCCCGGTCTGCACTATGCCGATACTGAGGGTGAGATCGCCCAGCTGTTCCTTGACGGTGTTGATCAATCGTTTGAGATAGATATCCCGCGCCTGACTCTCGTTGCAGTTGGGCAGGATCAGGCAGAATTCATCTCCGCCATAACGAAAGCAGCTGTCTTCGGCGCGAAAGACCTGACGGATGCAGTTGCCGACGATGCGCAGGATCTCGTCTCCGCGCTGGTGACCTTCGGTATCGTTGATTTGCTTGAAGTTGTCGATATCGAGATAGGCGATGGCCATGGGTTCGGCACGTCGCTGACAGGTGCGCAGGCTTAGCAGCAACAGCTCGTTGAGGTGGCGAACGTTGAGCAATCCGGTCAGGGCATCGGTGCGGTTCAGCTCCTCCAGTTGTTTGGTACGCTCGCGTACTTTCTGCTCCAGACTCTTGGCATAGTTCTCCGACTTCTCTCTGGATGACTCTATTTCCGACACCAGACTGCGAATGTAGGTTTCGAAGACCAGAGTGATGTCGAACAGAAAGAGTTTGTCCAGGGCGGCCAGCATGACGAGGCGCTCCGGTTCATCGCGGATCTGCTCGAACATATCTTCGATCAGCAGAGCTTTGAGGGTGTTGATGGCGGCCAGATAGAGCTTGGGTTCGACCCCGATCCGCTTGTGAACCAGCCCGATCCGAAGCCGGTTGTTGACGTACTCCAAATCGTAATGGCCGCTGAAGAGATCGAGCACATAGCGCCGTTGCGCGGTGCGCAACCGTATGAGGGTATCGGCATCCCCGATCAACAGGGCGATTTCGGTGATGGCCGTTTGCTGCTGGTAGAAGCGATCCACCAGGGCGTCGATCCGTGGTTCTATCTTGCTGCAATAACTTGCCAACCGCGCCACATCCTGTTCATTGAGCAGCAATAACTCCTTGCGATGGGCAATTTCAAAGTCGGTGATCCTCATCTGCTCAAGCAGGGTCTGTTCGGTCGGATTCATCGTCGTCCTCGGTTTATTACTGGGCGTTACGCTGTCCGTGAGGTGGGACAAACAAGCAGGTGTAGCAACTGATAGTGTAGTCAGTGAGGCTGGGGCGCGCGCAATGCCCCCGCGTGGCGGGGGCTATGGAGGGTCAGGTGAAGGCTAAAGGGGCAAGAGATCCGGAGGGGGAGATCAGAACGTCAGCACCTTGTCGGCAGCCAGGGTCCATTGGGCCAGCATCGGCAGGGTGCCGACCTCAATCCCCTCGATCAGCGGCAGGGCGGTAATGCCACGGGCATCGGTGCAGGTCTTGCACAGGCGAATGGTGACGCCTTGCGCCAGCAGGATCTCCAGCATCTGGCGCAGGTTGTACCCTTCGGCCGGTGTCTGACCGGCCAGTGCTGCACTTACCGCATCGGACATCAGGAACAGCTTGAGGCTGGCACCACCCTGTTCGTTGAGGGCGATAGCGAGGCGTAGGGCGTTGAACAGGGATTCGCTGCCGTAGGGGGCACCGTTGGCAATGACCACAATTTGTTGATTCATAACAGACTCCCGATTGGAAAGAGCGCCATTGTAGAACCAACAGGGTGGCAATTGCGTGATGTTGCACAACTTCTGTCGCACCTTTTTCCCGCTTGCTTGACCCTGCTGCCGATCGAGGTTTTTATGGTCAGCTCGCAAACAAGACCGGATGAATCGAGATGTGGAAAGTATTGGGAGCCGGCTTGCTGCTGTTGGCGGGTCAGGCCTTTGGCAGTGAGGCGGTCGGTTGCAAGGCCCGTCTGCAGGCCGTCAACGACCAGCTGGTGTTTGCCAAAGCACACAACAATGCCGGGCAGATTGCCGGGCTCGAACAGGCAGCGCGCAATATCAAGGCCAACTGTACCGATGAAGGTCTGCTTAAGGAGCAGAAAGAGCGGGTTAACAAACTGCGCGGCGAGGTGGACGAGCGCCTGCTCGAGCTGCAGGAGGCGAGAGTCAGTGGCAAACCTGAGAAGATTGCCAAGCGGCAGGCCAGGCTGGAGGAGTCCCAGACCCGGATGCTGGAGGCCCAGCGGGAGCTGGACAAACTGATCCGGCTGGTCGACAAGTGATAGCCAGCCGCTGCACGCAGGATCAAAAAAGGCCGATTACTCGGCCTTTTTTTCGTTTTACGGTCTGTGCATCAGCTACTGCCTGTGCATCCGCACAAACTTCTCCATCAGCTGATCTTCGGTCTCCACATGAGCGGGATCCCAGATGATGCAGTCGATAGGGCAGACACTGATGCAGGTCGGCTTCTCATAGTGACCGACGCACTCGGTGCAGCGACTGGGGTCGATCTCGTAGATCTCCTCACCCAGGCTGATAGCCTGGTTGGGGCACTCGGGATCGCACATGTCACAGTTGATGCACTTGTCGGTGATGAGCAGCGCCATTTCAGGCCGCCGTGTGCGGGTTGCGGGTATCCTGGCTGTCGCCCAGATTGCGCAGCAAAATGCCGTAGTTCACATCCAGATCTTTCGGGACCGGCACATAGACCACGTGACCGTTGCCCGGCGCGGTGTCGATAAGCTCCCCTTTGCGGTTCTCCATCTGCTCCAGATTGAAACGGACGTTGCCCTGGGGGGTCATCAGCTCCAGGTTGTTGCCCACCAGGAACTTGTTCTTCACTTCGACCTCGACCATGTCACCTTTGCGACCAGTGATCTCGCCGACAAACTGCTGGGTGTCGGAGACGGAGTAGCCGTAGTCGTAGTTCTGGTATTCGCTGTGGTTGTGACGGCGCAGGAAGCCCTCGGTATAGCCGCGGTGGGCCAGATTTTCGAGGGTGCCCATCAGGCTGCGGTCGAACGGACGACCCGCCACCGCATCGTCGATGGCCTTGCGGTAAACCTGCGCGGTACGGGCGCAGTAATAGAAAGACTTGGTGCGTCCTTCGATTTTCAGGGAGTGAACGCCCATCTTGGTCAGTCGCTCGACGTGCTCGACGGCGCGCAGATCCTTGGAGTTCATGATGTAGGTGCCGTGCTCGTCCTCGAATGCGCTCATGTACTCGCCCGGGCGGTTGGACTCTTCCAGCAGCACCAGTGCATCGGTCGGCTTGCCAAGGCCTAGCGTGTTGTCCGGACGCACTTTGATCGGCTCCTGACGGTGGACGATTTGGCCCACGTCATCTTCTTTACCTTCGTGCACCTTGTACTCCCAGCGGCAGGAGTTGGTGCAGGTGCCCTGGTTGGGGTCACGCTTGTTGATGTAGCCGGAGAGCAGGCAGCGGCCGGAGTAGGCCATGCACAGCGCGCCGTGAACGAACACTTCCAGCTCCATCTCCGGTACCTGCATGCGGATCTCTTCGATCTCGTCCAGCGACAGCTCGCGGGAGAGGATGGCGCGGGTCAGGCCCATCTGATGCCAGAACTTCACCGTGGCCCAGTTGACCGCGTTGGCCTGCACCGAGAGGTGAATGGGCATATCCGGGAAGGCTTCACGCATCATCATGATAAGACCGGGGTCGGACATGATCAGCGCATCCGGCTTCATCTCCACCACAGGGCGCATGTCGCGGATAAAGGTCTTGAGCTTGGAGTTGTGGGGCTGGATGTTGGCCACCACATAGAACTGCTTGCCCAGCGCATGGGCTTCGTTGATGCCCAGCTGCAGGTTTTCATGATCGAATTCGTTGTTGCGCACCCGCAGGCTGTAGCGGGGCTGGCCGGCATAGACGGCATCGGCGCCATAGGCGTAGGCGTAACGCATGTTCTTGAGGGAACCTGCGGGGGAGAGCAATTCTGGTTTAAACATGGCGGACTCTTTATATCTGATTGCAAATCAGGACGATGCCACCTGATGGCATCGTAGTGGTTGAGCTGCGGTGCAAGATGCCCTCCGAGAGGAGGCTCAATGCAGCGCGACCCGATGACGGCATATCCGGGGTTATCTAAAGAAGATGCGCCGGATATTCGGGGTGCGAGATTGTACTCGCCCCCACGTCATCATGCAATTTGGCAGGAATATCATGCGAATGGAAAATCAGTTTTTGGGGAATCTTTGATGGTGGGTTAGCGATAGTTGCTGATGTTCAATTATCCAGTGCGAGTTGAAAATCGGGAAACTGTTCGCTCATAAAATTGCGGGGGCTGTGGCCATTGCCTGCGGTGGCCAGCCATTCCCAATCCAGTTTTGGCGAGCCCGCTTTGAAGCGTTGATAGGCAACGCCCTGATGAATGGTCAGAAAGAGGGTCGTGGGGAGTCCCAGCTTGTTGCTGTAGCGCACCATCAGATCACCCTGATAGTCGTTGCTGATTCTGACTTTGAGCGCCTGCAGTGTCAGACCGGTGGCGTGACCATGCTCGTCCCAGACTTCAAACATGATATGAACACTCTGATGTCGATGATGCCAAGATGAGCAAGATGGGATGCAATTGCAACTGTCAGATCTGACAAGGCCGAAAAAGTGTGAGGGGAATGGCAGAAAGCGAAAACCCGGCGTGAGGCCGGGGTTTCTTGAATGATGGTGGAGGGAGAAGGATTCGAACCTTCGAAGGCAGAGCCGTCAGATTTACAGTCTGATCCCTTTGGCCGCTCGGGAACCCCTCCACAGGGGCAAAGCAAATTGTATTCAGCCATTGCAATCAGGGAAATGGTGGAGGGAGAAGGATTCGAACCTTCGAAGGCAGAGCCGTCAGATTTACAGTCTGATCCCTTTGGCCGCTCGGGAACCCCTCCACGGGTTATTTCCTGATTGTCACTCCTTTGCACTTGAATGGTGGAGGGAGAAGGATTCGAACCTTCGAAGGCAGAGCCGTCAGATTTACAGTCTGATCCCTTTGGCCGCTCGGGAACCCCTCCCCAAGTGCGAGGCGCATACTATCAGATCCAGAGGCTTTGTGAACCCCTTGATGAGGCATCTGGCAGTAAAAAATGACTGTTCGTCGATTTTTTGATACATCCAGCTCAAAATTCAAGCTTATCAGCAAGTTGTGCGCTGCTTTTCTACACAAAACAGCATCCGAGCAATTTGGCGATCGCGCTGAAGAGAAGGCAGATAGCAGAAGACCGCCAGCGTTGGCGGTCTTGCCGGGCATCGCATTTAGCGCTGGAACGGGTAGACCGAACCCAGTTTCAGGATCTGGGTCAGCTCGTCCAGTGCGCTGCGGGACTCCTGCACCAATGCTGGATCCCTCAGATCGTCGAGGGTCAGGCGGTCGCGGTAGTGGCGATCGACCCAGCCATCGAGGCGGGCAAACTGGCTGTCGTTGATAAGGCAGGCCGGATTGACCGCAGCGAGTTCCTGATCGTTCATGGCAACCCGTAGTCGCAGGCAGGCGGGGCCACCGCCATTACGCATGCTCTGCTTCACGTCCATATAGTGAACGGCCTTGATAGGCGTGTTCATGGTCAGCAGCTTGTTCAGGTACGCCGACACAGCCGGATTGTCGCGGCACTCGGTGGGGGCGATGATGGCCATCTCGCCGCTCGGCAGGGTGAGGATCTGGGTATTGAACAGGTAGGATTTCACCGCATCCAGCACGGATACCTCGGCGGTCGGCACTTCGATAAAGTGCAAATCCCCCTCGCCAAACTTGTCGCTGATCTCGGCCAGCACCGCTTCGGTGTTGAGGAACGCTTGCTGGTGGAAGAAGAGCACGTTCTGGTTGCCCACCGCGATCACGTCGTTATGGAATACCCCCTGATCGATCACCTCCGGGTTTTGCTGAATAAACACCACGCTCTCCTCGCCAAGGCCATGCAGGCGGGCGATGGCCTGGCTTGCCTCCAGGGTCTGGCGTGCCGGGTAGCGCTTCGGCGCCGGGCGGGAGTAGTCAAAGGCGCTGCGGCCATAGACAAACAGCTCGACCCCCGCCTCGCCATAGGCGCGGCAGAGGCGGGTGTGGTTGGCTGCCCCCTCGTCGCCGAAGTGGTCATTTTCCGGCAGATGGAGGTGGTGGCTGAAGTGGCGATCGTTGTTGAACACGGCGCGCAGGATGCGACCAGTGACGTCGGGCTCCAGGGAGCGGTGAAACTTGTTGGTCAGGTTGGCGGGGGTGAAGTGAATGCGGCCATCCTGGGTATCGGCACTGGGGGAGACGGTGGCGGCGTTGGCTGTCCACATGCTGGAGGCCGAATAGCAGGCAGCCAGTACGGCGGGAGCCTGTTTGGCGGCCTGCTCCAGCACCCGGGCATCGTTGCCGGTGAAGCCGAGGCGGCGCAGGGTGGCGAGATCGGGACGCTCTTGTGGCGCCAGTACCCCCTGGGTCATGCCAAGCTCGGTCAGCGCCTTCATCTTGCGCAGCCCCTGTTTGGCGGCCTCTTTCGGATTGGAAGCCTCCTGGGCATTGCTCTGGGAGGCAACGTTGCCGTAGGAGAGGCCAGCATAGTTATGAGTCGGGCCGACCAGACCGTCGAAATTGACCTCGAAGTGCTTCATTGAGTACATCCTTTCGATTTTTATGATGGGTAGCGGTTCCTTCCGCGCACAATGCGTCGGGGTTGGGCCATTATAAAGAGATTTTATGTTTTTGTAACAAGCCGGTAACCAGCAGACGTTTTTATGTCGTTTCAGATATAAAAAGAGGGGCAGTATGGCAGAAAATTGAAAAAGCGGTTGCGTCCGGCCTGTTGCCTTCGCATTAATAAATAAAGAAGCAATAAAAGAAGCCGTGTGGTTCGGGCTGGTCAGGCAAATTTGCTCACAAGATTGCTTTTTCGCGCCAAATCTCTTATACAGCCCCACAAAACCGCACACCAACCCCGTCGGGTGCAATGAGGATAATAGTTACAGCATGGGCAAATCACTGGTCATAGTGGAGTCTCCGGCCAAGGCCAAGACGATCAACAAATATCTGGGCAAGGACTACGTGGTGAAATCCAGCGTGGGTCATGTTCGCGATCTGCCCACCAGCGGCAGCGCCAGCACCGAGCCCAAGAAACCTGTCATTCGCGGCATCAAGTTGAGCGAATCCGAGAAGGCTGCCAAGGATCGCAAGGCCCTGTTTGCCCGGATGGGTATCAATCCGACCGCTGGCTGGCAGGCCAACTACCAGATTTTGCCCGGCAAGGAGAAGGTGGTCAGCGAGTTGCAAAGTCTGGCCGAGAAAGCCGACACCATCTATCTCGCAACCGACTTGGATAGAGAAGGAGAGGCGATCGCCTGGCACCTGCGCGAGATCATCGGTGGCGATGACAGCCGCTACAAGCGCGTGGTGTTCAACGAGATCACCAAGAGCGCCATCAAGGAGGCGTTTGCCCAGCCGTCCGAACTCAATATTGACCGCGTCAATGCCCAACAGGCCCGTCGTTTCCTCGACCGCGTGGTGGGTTACATGGTCTCCCCGCTGCTGTGGAAAAAGCTGGCCCGCGGTCTCTCCGCCGGTCGGGTGCAGTCCGTTGCGGTGCGTCTCATCGTCGATAAAGAGCGCGAAATCAAGGCGTTCGTTCCGGTCGAGTTCTGGGATCTCAATGCCGACCTGCTGACCGCCGACAAGAGCGATCTGCGGATGGAAGTGGTCAGCCGCAACGGGGCCGACTTCAAGCCGGTGACCCAGGCCGAGACCTTTGCCGCTGTCGCAGCCCTGGAAGGGGTCGACTACAAGGTCGTTAACCGGGAAGACAAGCCGACCGGTTCCAAACCGTCCGCGCCGTTTATCACCTCCACCCTGCAGCAGGCGGCCTCTACCCGTCTGAGCTTCGGGGTCAAGAAGACCATGATGATGGCCCAGCGTCTCTATGAAGCGGGTTACATCACCTATATGCGTACCGACTCCACCAACCTCAGCAAAGAGGCGGTTGAGGCGGTGCGTGAATATATCGGCGAGCAGTATGGCGCGGCCTATCTGCCAGCCGAGCCGAATTTGTATGGCGCCAAGGCCAATGCCCAGGAAGCGCACGAAGCGATCCGTCCCTCCAACGTACAGGTGACTGCCGAGATGCTGGAAGGGATGGAGCCGGATGCCATGCGTCTGTACGATCTCATCTGGCGTCAGTTCGTTGCCTGCCAGATGACCCCGGCTCAATACGACTCCTCCACCCTGACCGTCAAGGCGGGTGAGTTCGAGCTCAAGGCCCGTGGCCGTACCCTGCGCTTCGCCGGTTGGACCAAGGCTCTACCGCCTATGGGTCGCAAGGGCGAAGATAGCCAGCTGCCGGCGGTGACCGTTGGCGAGGTGCTGAAACTGGTCAAGCTGGATCCGCGCCAGCACTTCACCAAGCCGCCGGCCCGTTTCACCGAAGCGGCGCTGGTGCGCGAGCTGGAAAAACGCGGCATCGGCCGTCCGTCTACCTACGCCTCCATCATATCCACCATCGTCGATCGCGGTTATGTGCGGGTCGAGAGCCGCCGTTTCTTCGCCGAGAAGATGGGTGAGATCGTCACCGATCGTCTGGTGGAGAACTTCGTTGAGCTGATGAACTACGAGTTCACCGCCAAGATGGAAGACAAGCTCGATGGCATCGCCGAAGGGAGCCTGGAGTGGAAGAAGGTGCTGGATGCCTTCTACGCCGAGTTTACCCAAGAGCTGGAGAAGGCCGACAAGGCGCCCGAAGAGGGCGGCATGCGTGCCAACCAGATGGTGATGACCGACATCGACTGCCCGGATTGCGGCCGCAAGATGGGTATTCGTACCGCCACCACCGGCGTGTTCCTCGGCTGCTCCGGCTATGCCTTGCCGCCGAAAGAGCGCTGCAAGAAGACCATCAACCTGGTCTCTGCCGACGAGTTTGTCTCTGCCACTGACGGCGAAGAGGCCGAAACCGAAGCGCTGCGCGCCAAGCACCGCTGCGGTGTCTGTGGCACTGCGATGGATGCCTACATCATCGATGACAGCCGCAAGCTGCACGTCTGTGGTCGCAACCCGGATTGCGATGGCTACGAGATCGAGAAGGGCCAGTTCAAGCTCAAGGGCTACGAAGGGCCGAGCATCGAGTGCGACCGTTGCGGCAGCGAAATGCAGCTCAAGAACGGCCGTTTCGGCAAGTACATGGGTTGCACCAACGAGACCTGCAAGAACACCCGCAAGATCCTGAAAAATGGCGACATCGCGCCGCCGAAGGAGGATCCGGTGCCGCTGCCGGAGCTCAAGTGCACCCAGTCCGATGCTCACTTTGTGCTGCGTGACGGGGCTGCAGGTCTGTTCCTGGCGGCCAGCAACTTCCCCAAATCCCGCGAGACCCGCGCGCCGCTGGTGGAAGAGCTCAAGCGCTTCAAGGATCGCATCTCCGCCAAGCACAAGTATCTGGCCGGTGCCCCGCTCACCGATCCGGACGGCAACCCCGCCATCGTACGCTTCAGTCGCAAGACCAAGGAGCAGTACGTGATGAGCGAGGTCAACGGCAAGGCGACCGGTTGGACCGCTCACTACGACAACGGTACCTGGCAAGAGAGTTTGCCAAAGGCTAAAAAAGCCTGATGAAAAGAGGCCTCGACAAGGGGCCTCTTTGCTTATGGATAGCGGTATACTGAGACAGCTGCAAGGAGTGCAGCTGTCGTCAATCGCGAAGTAGACAAGGAGGTTGAGATGGAGATTAACGAGATCCGGCCGGGCATGAGCTGCATGACCCGTGAAGGGGCGGCCTATGTGCTGGAAGTGGACCGGCAGAGCCTACTGGTGCTGCTGCAGCGCGCGGACGAGACCATACCGGTGCAGGTGCGCAGCGACGAGATCCTGGCGCCGCTGGAGTGATCCGGCGGTGATCCCCTCAAAACGGCAGTAGAAAAAGCAGCTCGGCCAGATCGGGCTGCCATTGCCACTCCTTCATTCTGACCCGCCCACCGATCACCACGACCCCCTCCTGCTGCAGGCGTCCCGTCTGTTCGGCAAAGCTTGGCGATCCTTTCGGTAACGAGATAGTGCCCGCTGCGCCCAGCACCCGATGCCACGGCAGTACCTTGTCGGTTTCCCGCAGCACCTTGCCTACCAGTCTTGCCCGTCCGGGCAGCCCCGCCAGATCGGCCACCTGACCGTAACTGACCACCCGGCCTGCCGGGATCAAGGCGATGATCGCTTCGATACGGGCCGTTTTGTTCAATGGGACAGGACTTGATTCAATGCTCATAAACCCGATTCGTCAAAAACAACAGAAGCGCCATTGTGGCGCTTCTGTCATGAGGCTGGCAATGATTCAGCCGAAGGTCTGGCTAAGCCCCTTCAGTTGCTTGGCCCGTTCCAGCAGAGCCTGACTTGAGTGATCGACATCCAGCATCTTCTGACTGTTGGCGTGGGAGTACTCGGAGATCTGGTGGATGCTGCGGCTGATCTCCTCCACGACCGCTTGTTGCTGCTCTGCAGCGGTGGCGATCTGGGTGGAGTGTTCGGTGACCAGCTCTATCTCTGCCAGCACGGTATGGAGGCTGCTGGCGCCCTGGCGGGTCATATCGGCACATGCGCGGGTCTGCTGCAGGTTCTCCTGCATCATCCCCTTCCAGCGTCCCAGCGTGTGCTGGATCTGCTTGATGCTGACCTGGATCTGCTCGGTCGCCTTGTGGGTGCGGGTCGATAGAGTTCGCACCTCGTCTGCGACCACCGCAAAACCACGGCCCTGCTCTCCGGCGCGAGCCGCTTCGATGGCGGCGTTGAGGGCCAGCAGGTTAGTCTGCTCGGCGATGCCCTGGATCTCGCCCATGACACTGCCAATCCGTTCGGATTCGCTGGCGAGCTCCACTGCCGAGTTGAACGCCAGCTCAGCCTGTTTGGCGAGCTGTTCGATCTGTTGCTCGGTCTGGTTCAACTGCTGGTTGGTTTGTTCACAACGATTGCGAGCTTCGTTGACCTGACTGTTGGAGTCTTGAATGTTGCGGGCGATCTCGTGAGCTGTGTTGGCCATTTGAGTCATAGCTGTAGCCATCTGCTGGGTCTGGGCATCTTGCTCGTTGATATCGAGACAGGCCTGATGAGAGGCCTGCTTCAGATTGATGGCCAAGGTTTGCAGAGGTGCCGTGGCATCGTTGATCCGCCCCAACACGGTTCGGATGCGGGCCTGCAGCATCTTGATATGAAAATCGGCAATGGCGCCGGGGTTGTCACCGGAGTAGACCAACCGGGTCAGACTGTCATATTCACGGCCCAGTTGCTGCAGATAGTGGGGCAGGGCAAAGAGCTCGCGCCAGTAGGCTCCGCCAAGAAGCAACAGGGGCAGCAGCATCAGCAGGACGGTCATGGCCCCTTGGCTGGCGAAGGCCCAGCCCATCATGCCGAGCAGCAACAGGGTAATGGCCGGGGTGCGCACTCTGGCAAGAGAGGGAAGGTTGCTGCTGTTGCCGCGCTCGGCCTTGAGCAGGGCTTGGTAGGTCTGAGCGGCGATGCGCTTGAATTGGGGCTCGGGCTTGCAGCGTACCGACTGGTAGCCGCTGATCCTGTTGCCTTCGTAGATGGGGGTGACGTAGGCATCTACCCAGTAATAACGGCCATCCTTGCAGCGGTTTTTTACCATACCGCGCCAGGGTTTGCCCTCTTTGAGGCGGGCCCAGAGATCGGCGAAGGCGGCCTTGGGCATGTCGGGGTGGCGTACCAGATTGTGGTTGTGACCGACCAGCTCGTCGGCGCTATAGCCGGCGATGGTGCAAAAAGCCGGATTGGCATAAGTGATCACCCCGCGCAGGTCAGTGGTGGAGACCAGTTGTACGTCGGCAGGAAACTCCACTTCGCTATCCAGGGTATGGACATCTCTGCGGGCCATAGGAATACGCTCCGATGTTCTTGTTGATAATGTTGTCGTTGTTATTGTGGCAGATCTGGAGGTGGCCGCAGGCTCGCGCCAGCAGGAGGCAGACCAGCTTCATTGGGGGCTGGATTTTGCCAATAATGGCGGATGAATGGTAGGGGGAAGTTGATGTTTTGTTGGCTAATCGTAAAAAAGGCGGCCGATTGGCCGCCAAAGTAGAGACAACATTACCTCTGTGGCATCCGGTAGCGCACCTGCAACTGATCGAGGGTCTGCAGCTGACCCGGCAGGCGGGCGGCGAAGTGCTCCCAGCTCTTGTGGGCGGGATCGCTCCAGGCCACCTCGGCCGTGGCCAGCATACGCGGGAACAACATGTAGTCGAGACGATCACGGCTGGTGATCAATTCTGACCACAAGGGGCTCAGCACCCCGAGGATGTTATCGTTGGCATGGAAATCGGCTGGGGCAGGGTCACACGAGTAGATCTGCTCCAGATTGAGGGTACCCGCCCAGTAGAGGCCGGGTTCATGAATATCGGCGCTCCAGGCCAGATCCAGATAGAGGAACTGGGCGGGCGCCATCACCACCGGATAACCGGCTGCGGCAGCATCCAGCCCCGCCTGAAAGCTGGTCCAGGCACAGATGGCCGCTTTGCGGCTCACCTTGTCGCCATGCAGGATCTCCTCCCAGCCGATCATCTGTTTGCCTCTGGCGGCCAGATAGCGCTGGCAGTGGCGCAGCAGATGGCCCTGCAGCTCGCGGCAGTCGGCGTAGCCCTGCTCGACCATCAGCTGCTGGCAGGCGGGGCTGTCGGTCCAGACCCCGGTCGGCACCTCGTCACCCCCCATGTGGATCTGGGGGCCGGGGAAGAGTTCGCACACCTCGTCCAGCACCGCCTCCAGGAAGCGGTAGGTGCTGGGCAGGGCGGGGTTGAGCACGTTGTCATCGAAATGCTGGACCGAGCGGTAGCGGGAGTGATCCGCCGTTTCGATCAGCAGCTCGGGCAGTGCCTTGATGGCAGCGTGGCAGTGGCCCGGAATGTCGATCTCGGGAATGACGGTGATGCCGAGCTCACTGGCATAGCTCACCAGCTCCTTCACCTCGCTCTGGGTGTAGTAGCCGCCATAGGGTTCGGCACCGCCACTTAGCTGGGGGCCGATCGCCAGATCGTGGCCGCGCCAGGCACCCACGTCGGTCAGCTCCGGGAAGGCCTTTATCTCGAGTCGCCACCCCTCGTCATCGGTCAGATGCCAGTGGAAGCGGTTGAACTTGTAGAGGCTCATCAGCTTGAGCAGGCGCTTGATGGTGGCCGGAGTGTGGAAGTGGCGGGCGCAGTCGAGAAAAATGCCGCGAAAGCCGAAGCGCGGGGCATCCTCCAGCGTGACGCAGGGCAGGCTCTCCCCATGTTGCAGATACCACTGGGCCAACGTGACCAGCCCATGACGCCAGCCCGTTTCGTCGGCGGCGGCAATTACCACCTCCTGCGGCGTGATGGTGAGTTGGTAGGCTTCGGGGGCCAGCTTGGCCTCGGTCAGCCGGATTTCAGCGTCGTGATCCTGCTCCAGCGCCAGCGACGTCAGCTCGTTGAAGTGGGCCAGCAGCTTCGGTACATCGCGGGGGGCGCTGACATGAGCCCGCTCGGCTAGCCGGAAGTTCCCCTCCAGCAGTACCAGATGGGCCGGTTGCGGCACTATGCCGGGCAGGGGCTCGACATCCGGTAGATCGGGGCGGGTTACCGGCGGGTTTTCCAGTCCAAGATCCTGAGCGGCCAGCGTCACCGGCAGCAGCTGAGCACCCGTGGTGGCCTCCGGCAGGCTGAGGAAAAAGCCCTGCGGCATGTCGGAGAGCTTCTTGATGGGCGTCTGGCGGCAGCAAAAGCGCAGTTCGCAGCTGCCAGCGTTCGGGACAATCACCTTGTAGCTGCCGCTTTGGCGCTCCAGCTCGCCTCCTTGCAAGGAGTCGGGGTCGATATGGCGAGCCAGACAGAAGTGCAGCTTCCACTTGGTATCAGGCATGCGTGATAGGGTGAAGGTGAACCAGACATCCTCGCCGTCACGTCGGGCGACCTGGGTGTGGATCAGGGGTGTAGACATGGAAAATCCTCTGATTGGGCAAACAGGATGGCGCCATCGAGCGCATCTGCCTGGGGGGGGATCAGGTTGAGCTGGCCGAGACGGGGAGCGAGGCGGGTGCCAATCCCCCCCAGCAGGGCGATCTGTCTGGCACCCAGCTGGGTCATTCCCTCCAGCAGGATCCGCAGTTGTTCGCAGGTTTCGTCCAGCAGCTGATTGGCGAGCTCGTCACCATCGCTGGCGGCATCGAATACCCAGGGGGCAAAGTGGCCATAGTCCGCCGGAATGGCGCGGGCGGCCCAGCGTACCACCTCGGCCTGATCTCGCTTGAAGCGGTCCATCAAGCGGATGGCGAGGGTGCTGGGGGGCAGAATGCCGTCGTGGCAGAGCAGGGATTGCTGGATGGCTCGCAGCCCCAGCCAGGCGCCGCTGCCTATGTCTGAAATGGGGAAGCCGCGGCCGGAGCAGGTGCGGATCTGCCCCTCCTGATAGACCAGCCCCACCGAGCCGGTACCGGCGATCAGAATGGCCCCCTCACGTCCGCCAAAGGCGCCGAGGCAGGCACCGAAGGCATCGGAGGTGAGCCTGACGCTGGCAAAGGGGAAGGGCATCTCGAGCAGGGCGTGATAGCAGTCGGCCAGCTCGGCGGAGGCGAGCGCCAGCCCGACCCCCATCTGCTGTTCACTCTCGATAGTGATCCCGGCGGCAAGGCGGGCGCTGGCGATGGCAGCCAGCACATTGGCGTGGGCATGGGGGATGCCCAGCTCCAGATTGGATCCTGCCGCGCGCCCCTCTCCGAGCAGCTTGCCCGCCCGATCCCGAATGCGGGCGCGGGTGTGGGTGCCCCCGCCATCGACCCCGACCCAGAACTCAATCATGGTGACCTCCATTTCCCTGCGCATTCAGCCAGGTGATGGCAAGGGCAAACCAGGCTGCGTGGGGGATCCACTGCTCGCCCCAGCGCCAGTTCTGATCCAGCCGATCCTGATACTCCTCCGGAATAAAGGCCACGTCGTTTTCGTCATCGAATCCGGCGGTGATGCCGTTGCAGATCCCCCCCTGCGCATTGGGATACCCGGCGGTATAGGTGGGGTTGTTGATGCCGTGGCCCGCCAGCATGCAGGCGTTGAAGGGGTTCTGCCCGAGGATCCAGTCGAGTTGGCGCTGACCGTAAGTGATGAGCGGCTGGCTCTGGCGGGGGAAGTGACGGGCGCCAGCAAAGGCCATGGCCGCCAGAGAGGCGAGGCGGGCATTCTCCCCCTGCCACCAGTAACCGGATTCGTTGTTGTGGGGCATAAAGAAGCTGACGCGCGGCGCTTCATCCACCCCTTTGACATATTGGCGGGCGAGGGAGAAGGGGTTGCCCGCGCGGACGCAGAGCGCCAGCTCGGCGGCCAGCGCCTGCTCCACCACGGTTTGTACCCTAGCCTTGTATTCCTGATCCGGCTCTACGCCCAGATATTCCAGCAGCACCAGCACCGGCAGGCCTGCCTCGGCGGCGTGGTAGTAAGGGCGCGAGCCATCCTCGTTGGCCGACCAGTAGTGACCCAGCTCAGGATGAGGGCGCTGGCGGGCGCAAAGCTTGCTGGCACGGACTCTCGCCTCATTGAGCCACTCGGAGCCGAAGGTGCGGGTCAGCTCTACCGCTGCCAGAAGGGCGCAGTAGTCGTCGATGATGTTTTCGACCCCGTCATCCAGATAGGAGAGGTTGTGTTCACGCAGATGCAGGTAGCCGCGTTTGGCCGCCTCGGCGTAGCGGCTGGCATCGAAGTCGCCACTGACGCTCTCGCGGGCGGCGCGGGCCAGCGCGGCGATGGCCATGCCGCCCCCTTGGCGAAAACCCGCCTGCCAGTTGGCGGACTTGAGCCCCTGCTGGGTGGCATAGGCGCACAGCTCGCGCTGGGCGGGATCCTTGCTCCACTTGTCGAACAGGGTCATGTAGAAGAAGCCCGACTCATCCTGCATCCGGCAGAGGAAATCGGCGCCGTGCAGCGCCTCGTCATTGAGCCGCTTGCAGAGGTTCACCCCGTCGATATCGCGGCGTGGGGCCAGCAGTTCCCGGCACTTGAGCAGTGACCACACCACCATGGGGGTCTGCTGGGGGTTGAGGTAGTTGGCGTAGGAGAGGTGGCTCAGGTACTTGCTCATGTCGCCGCTGGCATCGAACCAACCGCCGTGTACATCTTTGTGCTGGTCGGTGCCAAACAGGCGGGCATTGCGGTCGGCCCGATCGAAGGTGCCGCTGGCGCGCTGGCCCTTGAAGTAGTGAATGACATCGGAGAGGCAGCTGCTGGCCAGCAGATCCTGGCCGATGGCAAAACGGGTCGAGCGGACTATGCCTTGGGCAGTGATCGCCTCCAGCCGATAGTGGCCGGGCTCCTTGAAGGCGGAGAAGTCGGCGCGCCAGTAAGCGCGCCCTTGCCAGCCTGGGACGCTGCCAGCCGGTTGCAGCGGGGTTTCAAACAGGATCTGGCCATCATCGAGGCGTTGCAGCCTGACATAGCCGCCGAGATCAGGGGCGGGGGAGGTTTGCAACAGGGCGACCTTGTGTCCGTCGCACTCGTAGCCCACCTGATTGATCAAGAGTTCCATCAAGGTATTACTCCTGTGGTTCACCGCCGGGCGGTGAGGCACATCACGGGGCTGTGGCCGCCCCGTATCGAGGCATGGCCGGACAGGGTTGTCCGGCCGGTTTAAGGCTCACCCTCACTCGTAGAGGTAGCAGCGCACGAAGTGGTTGTCGGCAAGCTTGGTGATGGGGGGCAGCGCCTCCTTGCAGCGGGGCATCGCCTGATTGCAGCGCCCGGCAAAGGGGCAACCGCAGGACTCCGGCGTCCAGAGCGGGATCTCCCCCTTGCGGCCACCCTCCAGCTCTGCGTGGATGCTCTTCTCGGGGTCGGGCACCGCCGAGATGAGCAGCTGGGTGTAGGGGTGCTGCGGGTGGTGCAGGATCTCGTCCACCTCGCCCCACTCCACCATGTGCCCTACATACATCACCGCCAGATCTTCCGCCACATAGCGGGCGGTGGCGATGTCGTGGGTGATGTAGAGCATGGAGACGCCGAGCTCATTCTTCATCTGCTCCATCAGGTTGAGGATGCCGATGCGAATGGAGACGTCGAGCATGGAGGTGGGTTCGTCCGCCAGCACTACCTCTGCTTCCACCGCCAGATTGCGGGCGATGTTGACCCGCTGGCGCTGGCCGCCGGAGAGCTGGTGCGGATACTTGGCCGCCGTTGCCTTGGCGGGGGTCAGGCCGACCTTCTCCAGCAGGGCGTAGACCATGTCGGGCAGCTCTTTCTTGTCGATCACCTTGCTGTGCAGCAGCAGGGGGCGGGCGATGTGGTGATAGATGGTGTGGGTCGGGTTGAGCGAACCGAACGGATCTTGCCACACCATCTGCACGCTCTGGCGATAGTCGAGCAGGGCGGTGCCCTTGTTGAACTCCTCCAGATCGTGGCCGCGATAGAGGATGCGCCCGGCACTGAGCTTGTACATCTTGGCGATGATCTTGGCGATGGTGCTCTTGCCGGAGCCCGACTCCCCGACCACCGCCAGGGCACGGCCCCGGTGCAGGTTGAAGGTGATGTCGGAGAGGGCCCGCATCTTGCCACTCTTGATGGCATTGGAGTTGATGGGGAAGTCCTTGTAGAGGTGCTGGACTTCGATGATGGGTGCATCGGTTTTGGCGATTTGCATGACAGACATCCTTAACAGCCAGCGGCCTTGTCCAGATAGATCAGGGGATCTTGTTGTTCATCCTGCACGTCGTAGAGGTGGCAGGCGGTCTGTTGCCCGGGGCGGATCTCGGCCAATCTGGTGTACTCCTGACGGCAGCGATCGTGCACCTTGCCGCAGCGGGCCTGAAAGCGGCAGCCGACCGGCACCTCCAGCAGGTTGAGCGGGGTGCCCGGGATCCCCTCCAGCACCTTCTTCGGCCCGTGCAGGGGCGGGAAGGAGTTGCCGAGCCCTTTGGTATAAGGGTGCAGCGGCGCGGTCAGGATCGCCTTGGAGGGAGCAACCTCCACCAGTTCACCGGCATACATGATGCCGATACGATCGCAGAACTCCACCATCAACGAGAGGTCGTGGGTGATAAACAGAATGGAGAAGTTGAACTTCTCTTTCAGGGCATAGACCTTCTGCAGGATCTCTCGCTGTACCACCACATCGAGCGCCGTGGTCGGCTCATCCATGATGAGCAGCTCAGGGTTGAGCGCCATGGCGATGGCGATCACCAGCCGCTGGCGCATGCCGCCAGAGAACTGGTGCGGGTAATCCTTGAGCCGGCTCGGGTGGATGTCGACGATGGTGAGCAGCTCCTGGGCGCGCTTGATCGCCTCATAGCGGGTCATGCCGGGGTTGTGGGCCAGCAGCACATCGCAGAACTGCTCCTCCATCCGCAGTACCGGGTTCAGGGCGTTCATGGCGGACTGGAACACCACCGACACCTGTTGCCAGCGGTAGGAGCGCAGCCGCTCGTCGTTGTAGTGGAGGATATTCTCCCCCTTGAACAGGATCTCGCCACCGCTGATGTAGGCGGGCGGCTTGTGCAGCCGGGCCACCGAGAAGGCGACGGTGGATTTGCCGCAGCCCGACTCACCGGCGAGACCGAAGATCTCGCCTTGTCTGATATCGAAACTCACCGAGTTGACGGCGCGCACGTCGCCATTTTCGGTGATGTAGTCGACGCAAAGATTGCGTACTGACAGCAGGGGATGCTTGTTCATGCTGTCTTCTCCTGTGCGGCAGAGAGTGGTGTGGCGACCGGGGTGGCAAGTTTCTTCCAGCGGTTGAGCCCTTTGTGGGAGCGCAGCTGCGGGTTGGCAATCTCGTCGATGGCGAAGTTGAGCAGGGCCAGACCGGCACCCAGGGTGGCGATGGCGAAGCAGGGAGCCAGGATCTCCCACCAGGCGCCGACCAGAATGGCGCTGGAAGTCTGGGCGTTGTAGAGCATGATGCCCCAGCTCACCACTGTCGGGTCGCCAAGCCCCAGGAACTCCAGGGTCGCTTCGGTGACGATGGCGTAGATGATGGAGCCGATGAAGCTCACTCCGATGATGGAGATGAGGTTGGGCAGGATCTCCACCAGAATGATGCGCCAGGCCGGCTCGCCCAACACTTCGGCGGCAATGACGAACTCCTTCTCGCGCAGCGCCAGGGTCTGGGCCCGGATGACCCGAGCGCCATAGGCCCAGGAGGTCAACCCTATTATCACGGCAATCACCGCCGGTGACGCCTCCCCGATAAAGCTCGCCAGCACCAGTAGCAAGGGGAGGTTGGGGATCACCAGCACCACGTTCATCAGGAAGGTGAGGCACTCATCCACCAGACCGCCGAAGTAACCGGCGGTGATGCCGATGGCGACGGCCAGGGTGCAGACCAGCAGGCCAGCGCTGAAGCCCACCATCAGTGAGATACGGGCGCCGTTGGTGAACTGGGCCCAGATATCGTGGCCCATGCGGGTTGAACCCATCACGAACTCGGCACTGGGCGGCTGGTGCGGGCGAGCCACCCGTTTGGTCGGCTCGTTGCTGGCCAGAATGGGGGCAAATATGGCCATCAGTACGAAGGCAACCACGATGGCGAGGCCACAGGCAGCCTTCTTGTTGCCCAGCAGGATTTTGAGAATGGTCGGCATACGCATCTTATTTGCCTCCTGTACGCAGACGGGGATCCAGGAAGACGTAGAGCACGTCGGCCAGGAAGTTGAAGCTGAGCATGGTGATGGTCATGATGAGCAGCTGCCCCTGAATGAGCGGGTAGTCGCGGGCCAGAATGCCCTGATAGAGGGTCAGGCCCAGGCCGGGATAGTTGAAGATAACCTCGGTGATGAGAGAGCCACCGATAACGAAACCGAGCGCCATGGAGAGGGCGGTGACGCTGGGCAGAATGGCGTTGCGGGCGCCGTAGTTGAAGATCACCCGGTTGCTGGAGAGCCCCTTGGCCTTGGCCATGGTGATGTAATCCTCGCCCAGCAGGTTAATCATGTTGTTGCGCATGGTGATAAGAAAGCCCCCCACCTGTACCACGGCCAGGGTCAGCACCGGCATGATGGCGTGGGTCATGATGCTCTTGATGTGCTCCCAGCCCCAGTCAGCCTTGATCTCCGGGCTGTAGGCGTAGCCGATGGGCAGCCACTCGAGGCTGACCCCGAACAGGAACAGGGCGAGCAGGGAGACCACCACCGGCGGAATGGCCTGCATCACCAGGGTGAGCGGGGAGAGAATGCTGTCCATCCGGCCGCCGCGATACCAGGCGGCGAAGATGCCGACGATGGAACCGAGGGAGAAGCTCAGGATGGTGGAGGTGCCGACCAGAAACAGGGTCCAGCCGATGGCACGGCCCAGCACGTCAGAGACCTGCTGCGGGTAGAAGCGCACCGAGGTGCCGAGATCCCAGGTGAAGACACTCTTCACATAGGTGAGAAACTGGGTGCCGATGGGGCCGTCGACAAAGCCGAAGGTGGCTTTGAGGGCTTCCAGGGCGGCGGGTTCCATCATGGCGCCAGCGCGGGCAAACATCACGGAGACAGGATCCCCTGGCATGGCACGGGGTAACAGGAAGTTGATGGTGGCGGCTACCAGAAAGGCAACCAGATAGAAGGAAAAGCGTCTCAGTATGAATCCCATGATAGTACCTTTTACTGCAAGTCTGCCCCGCGTCGGGTATAGCTACCCCAACCCCAGCGGTGCCGGGCAAGAAAGGGGTTAACGGGGAAGATGGCCCCCCGCAGGGGGCCGGGATTGTTTAGCTGTTTGGCTTGAGGGACAACACGTGCAGCAGACGCTCAGGGGTGTCCGGGTGGAGCTGAGGTTTGGCTACCGGGTTATCAGCACTGAACCAGCCGTTGAAGCGCTTGGTGCTGTACTCATACCAGGTCGGGTTGTTGAAGACCGGAATGATGGTCTGGTTGGCACCAACACGATCCTGGATGGCGAACATGATCTCCTTCTGCTTGGCCGCATCGGCGGTCTGGGTGAAGTCATCGATCAGCTTGTCGAGCTCGGGGTCCTTGTAACGGGGCGCGGCGAAGCGGTTGCCACGGTCACCCATGTTGCGGGAGTGGAACGCAGTCTCGAAGTACTTGTGCGGGTTGGCACCGGCAAAGTAACCCTGCAGGGCGACATCGAAGTCACCGGTGATCAGGTTCTCGGTCCAGACGGTCGCTTCCGGGGTGGCGGTCTTGGCGTTCAGGCCCAGCGCCTGCAGCCCTTCTACACCGATCTGTACTGTGTTGACCCAGTCGGTCCAGCCGTTCGGTACCAGTACCTTGAACTCGATCTTTTTGCAGCTCGGGGTGTCGAGGAACTTGTCGCCGTCACAATCCTTGTAGCCTGCCTCTTTCAGCAGGGCCTTGGCCCCTTCCAAGTCGAACTTGTTGTACTTGCCGTACTTCTTGTCCACTTCCGGGTTGTTCCAGGAGTCAAAGGCTTTGCCCAGACCTGACGGGTACTCGTTGACGGTAGGGTAGCCGTAGCCTGCGATATCCACCATGGACTGGCGGTCCATCGCCATGGAGAAGGCGCGGCGGAAGTTGATGTCGTTGAAGGCTTCGTTATTGCCCGGGTTCTTGGTCTGGAAGTTGACGTTGAACGCCACGGTACCGGAGGCCGGGAACCAGTATTTGTTGTTCTTCGGATCGTTGCCGACGTAGAGGCGCTCGATATCCGGCACGAAGGAGCCGAACCAGTCGATGTCACCCTTCATGACAGCCGCCAGCACCTGGTCGTTGGTGGCCATCTGCGGCATGCGGATACAGTCGATGGCGAGGTTGGCGTTATCCCAGTAGTGCGGGTTGCGGCACTGGGTATAGAGCTGGGCGGAGAAGTTGTCCACTTCGGTGAAGGGGCCAGTACCAACCGGCTTGTCGTTGGTGAAGGCAACCGGATCTTTCACCGATTTCCACTGATGCTCCGGCACGATAGGTACCAGCACCAGATCGTTCACCACGTTAGTGTTGACCTCGGTCAGGTCGAATTTGACCTTATTGGGGGCGAGCTTCTCGACGCTCTTGATCTGGGTCCAGATTGAGCGCTCATCCAGCGCCTTGTTGGCCTTGACCAGATTGAAGGAGAAGATGATGTCATCGGCATCAAAGGCTTCGCCGTCAGACCACTTCACGCCGTCACGCAGATCGAAGGTGACGGATTTCAGGTCATCGCTGAACGCATAGTTGGTGGCCAGACGATAGACGGGTTTGCCCCCTTGCATATCGTTGAAGATCACCAGTGGTTCATAGATGAAGTGACGGGTGGTGTGCAGCAAACCCGCTTGCAGGAAGGGGTTGAAGTTCTTGACCCAGGCGGTTTCCTGCTGTGCGACCATGGTCAGCACGGTTTTGTTTTCTGCGGCCATGGCGTTACCGGCGGCACCGGCAAGCATCATGGTTCCCAGCATTACAGCGGTAGAGATTTTGGATACTTTGGCAAGCATATGTTTTCCTTTCTTATTTTTTGGCATTCCCGAGGGTTCGCCTTGTTTTGTGTGAGCACCGGTTTCGCATGCTGATGAAATCGGCCCTCTGTGTTGGTCAGGTGTCTAACCTTTGTCGTTCTGTTTTCCAACGCCCTAAGCAAACCAGAATTAACAGGAAAACAACAACTATTGATTTCGTTGTTTTCGTAAAAATTGACGGTGTTACGTCAATCTCGTCAAAATGCTTTTTTTTCTGTTTAGAATCATTGGTTTGCGTTATTTGCTACTCGCGTAGAAAGTGGCTGTGAAAATGGCGTATATGACAAATTTGTGAATTGGATCTGCTCTCGGTTTCGGAGTTGTGCGGGGCTTTGTTTTGTGCAAAAAGAAACCAGATTGCCAATTGTGATCCGGCGCCCGTTTAGGGCGCCGTGTCACGGCTTGCGGTTGGCGAGCTGACGCAGGGTCTGGGCGCTGTGCTGCAACTGCTGGCGCTGGTGGTCATTGAGCGGGCAGTGGCCCAGCACATACTCGGTGGTGGCCACCACCGTCTTCCAGCGTGGCGACTTGGGCAGGGTGTCCAGACTCAGGTATTTGTCGAGGGTGCGGGTCTGCGGGCTGGATCTGTCCATATAGACCCGCCACAGCTTGCTCTTCTCTGCCAGCACGATTTTGCCCTTGCCGGTCCCCTGCTGCCAGGCATCCAGGGTGAGCTGCATGGTCTCTACCAGCGCACGGCGCAGCGGCTCGTCATCCTGCTGGCGAATAAGGTCGTCGGCCAGCGAACGGAACTCGCCACCCAGGCGGCTCAGCTCGCCCAGCAGCTGTTCATCTTCGATGATGGCTTGCCGCGAGAGGTTCTTGAGGGCGTTCTCCAGCGCCATTACCCGGTTCTCATCCTGACGCAGCTCGGTACTCAGAGTGAGGGCGAAAGCTGCCTGTCCTCCGAGCGCGATGGGCAGGGCACGGGCGTTGAGCACGTCCTTCTGCCCGGCCACCAGAAACTCCAGATTGTGTTCCCGCTCGCTGGCAAGGTCGGGCCACTGCTGTTGCAGCGGGGTGGCGAGCCACTCATTGAGGGGTTGCCCCTCCATGGCTTCCGGCTCCTGACCCAGCAGGCGTGCCAGTACCCGGGAGGCAAACAGCACTGTGCCCTGCTCGTCGATAAAGATCATGGGGTCGGCCCCTTCGCCGAGCAGGGCCAGCAGCCGCTGCTGATCCTGATGCAGTCGATCCTGCAGGGTGAGGCGATGTTCGATCTCCTGCTTCAATAGCCGGTTCTCTACCAGCGAGGCGCGTCCTGCCTTGGCTTCCAGCAGTGCCTTGACCCGGGCAAACAGCTCCTCCTTGCAGAAGGGTTTGACCAGATAGTCGTTGGCTCCGGCTCCAAAGCCCTCCTCGATATCCTTGGGCTGGTTGAGGGCGGTGAGCAGCAGCACCGGCAGCATATCTTTCGGGTGCTGCTGGCGCAGGCGGCGGCAGACGTCAAAACCGGAAAGGGTCGGCATCATCACATCGAGCAGGATGAGGTCCACCGGCTCATCGGCCAGCTTGGCCAGCGCATCGTGGCCGTCACTGCTGGGCAGGATGCGGTAGCCGCAGGGCTGCAGCAGATGGCGCAGGATGTGCAGGTTTATGGGCTCGTCATCCACCACCAGAATGAGCGGCGCATCCTCGGGGGGAGGGGGCAGATCGTCGCTCTCCCAGTCAGGCAGGATCAGCGGTTGCTGGCGCACCAGCTGATGCTCGATCTGGCGGCTGTCGAGAGTCAGATTGGCCGCTTTGCCGGTGGCAAGGGGCAGGGTAAAGGCGAAGGTAGAGCCAACGCTCGGCTCGCTCTCGACAAACAGCTCGCCCCCCATCAGGTGCACCAGCTGGCGGGTGATGGAGAGGCCAAGGCCTGCCCCCTGCTTGCTCACCTCCGGGCTCATCTGTACCAGCGGCTCGAAGATATGTTCCAGATGGTCGGGGGCGATGCCGATGCCGGTATCCGTGACCTTGATGCGCAGGAAGTTGTTCTCGACGATGGCGCTGAGCACCACCTTGCCCTGCGGCGTGTACTTGATGGCGTTGCCCACCAGGTTGTAGAGCACCTGCTCGAGCCGCTGCTCGTCGGCCAGCACCGGCGGCAGTTCGGCCGGGCTGATATCCACCAGAGTGAGGGGTTTGGCCTGCACCAGATGCTGGCAGAGATCCAGCACCAGCCGGATAACCCCTTTTGATGAGACGGGTTGTGAGTGGATCTCCAGCTGGCCGTAGCGCATCTGGTGATAGTCCAGCAGATCGTCCACCAGACGGGCCAGGCCGTCGGCGCTCTTGATGATGAGGCCGAGCTGCTTTTGCTGCCCTTCGGTCAAATCCTGCTGGCTGGCGAGCATCGACTCTGCCATCCCCTTGATACCGTGAATGGGGGTGCGCAGCTCGTGGGAGGTGTTGGCCAGTAGTTCATCCTTGAGTTTGTCCGCTTGCTGCAGGCTGAGGTTCTGCTTGTGGGTCAGCTTGACCTGCTGTTGCAGCTCCTGGGTCTGCTGTTCGATCAGTTCGATCTTGTCCTTCACCGACCGCTGCATATGGCGAAATGCCTCGGCCAGCCGGTCGATATCATCGCCGGTGCGCTCGATGGCGATGGGGTGATCCAGCGCGCCGTCGGCCACCTGCTCGGCTGCTTCGGTCAGGGAGCGCAGCGGCGCCGTGATGGAGTGGGAGAGCCAGCGGGAGAAGAGGATCAGCAGCAGTACCGAACCCGCGCCCAGCACGATGACCAGCGTCTCCAGCTGGCGGATCGGGGCATAGGCTTCCCGGGTGGAGATCTCGGCGATAAAGGCCCACTCGGTATCGAACACCTTCACCTGGGTGTAGGCGGCCAGCACCTCGTCATCCTGATAGGAGTGGAACAGCCCGACCCCCTGCTCGCCGGAGAGCGTCTTGGTGATGAGGGGTGTTTGCAGCGGCCGGAAATTGGGGCTGAAGCTGTTCTCGACGCTGAACTCCGGCGCCAGCCAGGCATCGGCGCGCATCCGCTTGTCGGGGCCGATGAGGATGGTTTCGCCGGTTTCGCCCAGCCCCTCCCGCTCCGCCATGATCTGGTTGAGCTTGTCCGGCAACAGCTCGAAAATCACCACACCGCGCACATAGTCGTACTGCATCACGGGCGCCGCCATGTAGGCTACCACCTGCCCGGTCAGCTCGTTGCGGCCAAAATCGGTGAATTCGAAGATCTGCTGCGGCTTCTGGCCACCATCGAGGCGGCGTTTGATCTTGGCGAAAGTCTGGCCCAAGCCACTGCCCTGGTAGGGGCCGGAGAGCAGATTGGTGGCGAAGTTAGGGTGCTTGGTGACCGAATAGACCACATCACCGTTGAGGTCCACCAGAAAGATGTCGCTGTAGTTGGACTTGCGCACCATGTCGGCATAGCCGCGATGAAAGCGCTGGTGCACCCGGCCATACATCTCGTCGGCGAGGATAAGCGCCGTGATGGAGGGTTCGATCTCTACTTGGCTGTCCGGTTTGCGCAGTTGATCCCAGGAACCGGGCAGATAGCGGGCCTGGGCGCGGCTGCGGGCCTCCTGCGGTGTGGTGCCCAACTTCTCGAAGGCGCCGGTAAAGCCATAGAAACGGCCGATACTGTTGCCGGCAAAATCCTGCTGGGAGAAGTTGATGATCTGCTCTTTGAGGTTGTTGAAGTAATCCTCGAGCTGACTCTTCTTGATATTACGAACGGAGACCAGATGGTTGGAGGTCTGGGTGGTGAGATCCTTGCCGTGGCTGTATAGGAAGAAGAGGGTGATGACCAAAAATGGCACCATGCCCAACATGAAAAAAGCCAGCATTAACTGCGGCCTGAGCCCACGAAGCGTGAAGATCCCTTTCATCTTGTGATTTTCAATTGAGAATCCGGTTATTAAGCTGCTCAAGTCTCGAACGAAAGCGTAATCATTTCAACGACTTTATCCCAAATTCGTTTGGTGGGTCACAGCGGGATGGATAAAATTGCAGCAAGGCGTTTAAACCCTGAGCAAACAGTCTGCGTCAGGGCCTAAATTGCGAAAAAAGGGTTGTGCTAGCGCTCGTGGTACGTATAATGCGCCTCGTTGTCAGGCAACTGGCACGAAAGCAGTAACGCGGGAATAGCTCAGTTGGTAGAGCACGACCTTGCCAAGGTCGGGGTCGCGAGTTCGAGTCTCGTTTCCCGCTCCAATATTTCATCGCACCAACGATGAAACTAACTTTCAAGACAACCAGTCTTGTCAGCATGGCGCGTTAGCAAAGCGGTTATGCAGCGGATTGCAAATCCGTTTAGTCCGGTTCGACTCCGGAACGTGCCTCCATCTTCTCTCTGTTTTCCGTGAATCATCACTCTTCTAGGCGTGAGCTTTGGTCAGTATCCTTGCTGTACCAGTAACTGTTCGCAGCCAGCCTGTTTCCACTCCCGCTCGAGATAGTGGCTCACATCTGCCATGTTTTGCCCCCGATATTGAAACTGCACCTCGGCGCTGTGCTGGTTGAGATCCGCAATCCGTTGCTTCAGCGTGCCGCATTGCCACAGGCTGACGGTGGGCACGCCCCGTTCGGCCAGCACGATGGCATCTTCCCGATTCAGTTGCCACTCCTCCAGTTGTGCCCGTGTCAGGGCAACCATCAGCACCAGCAGTGCCACTTCCGGCAGTTTCATGCGTGTCTCCCTACTGCATGTTTTTCCCCTGATAACTGTGGCAAAGCGCACGATTTTCGCAAGTTTGTTAACTGTTGGTTAATGACGTAACCCGTTTTCAGTATTTCTCGTTTTTGACCATTTTTTTATAAAAAAATGCGTTGGTGATGTAGTAATCCTACATGGAGTGGGGTAATCTTTGCTAAGTGGTCTTACCAGTAAGGAGTTACATCATGTTTCATCCCTTTTCCCTGACTCAGATTATTCTTCGTCGCATTTATGTATTGCTGGTGGGCATTCTGGCTTTCCCCGTGATGCTGTTTCGCAGCGATCGTGCCCGCTTCTACAGCTATTTGCACCGGATCTGGAACAAAACCAGCACCAAACCGGTGTGGCTCAAAATGAGCGAGCGTGGCGAGCGGATCTTCTACTAAACCCCATTCGCACCATGTGCAAAAAGAGACAGCCAAAGCTGTCTCTTTTTTTATCTGCTTGCTGCAACTCCTGGCTCCCAACCCCCCCCACTTGTTGATTTTTTGTTTCTTGTAAGTTGCATCCAGCCCTGCCTGTTGGCGGGGCTTTTTTATGTCTGACGCATCTCTTTTGATGGTGGCAGTGAAGAAGATTAACGGAGTGAAAGCACCATATGGCACTTTTCTTGTTCATAAATGGGTGGTCGGCAATAAATTTTTAATGATGAAATAGCTGTTTAAAATCAATTTATTGAGTGTTTGTCTTTGGGTTTTTTAACTCTTTTTGTGTTTTTTTGAAAGGGAATATCCCGTTTGCCGGTTCTATTGCAGGTACCCGGTTGCGACAAATCGGGGATATCAGCAACATCCAACGACATCAAAAGGAACATGAACATGAATGTTAAAAAAACCACTGCTATCGCCTCCGCCATGACCGGTCTGCTGGCGCTGGGCGCCCAATTTATCGCGGCACCAGCAATGGCTGCCGATGAAAAGGAGAAGTGCTACGGCGTGGTCAAGGCCAGCAAGAATGACTGTGCGACCAAGAGCAGCTCCTGCGCCGGTACTGCCAAGGAAGATGCTCAGGGTGATGCCTTTGTGGTGATGCCCAAAGGGCTGTGCGAGAAGCTGGTCGGCGGTTCGCTGCAACCCAAGTAAGAGACATCGGGCAGGGGATGGCCAATGAGTTGCCCCCTGCATCTTCTCTGATTGGCGAAAGCGAGTCTTGCGATGAACCCTTTGATTGGTATCGGATTACGCACTCCCCATTACGATGAGATCCGGCAAACCCTGCCGGCAGTCGGTTGGCTGGAGGTGCACAGTGAAAATTACTTCGAACGGCACAGCCAGGGTTTTCAGGTGCTCGCCGAGCTGGCGCAACACTACCCCGTCAGTCTTCACGGCGTTGGCATGTCCCTCGGTTCTGCCGATCCGCTCGATCCGCACCATCTGCAGCAGTTGTCGACACTGGCTGCGGCGATCAAACCGGTACGGATCTCCGAACATCTCAGCTGGGGCAGCATTGGCGGGCGTTACTTCAACGATCTGCTGCCGGTGCCCTATAACCGCGCCTCTCTGCGCAACATGAGCGACAAGATCCAGCAGGTACAACAGACCCTGGGTTGCCGCATGTTGATTGAAAATCCCTCCTCCTATCTGCAACTGCCCGGGGAGATGAGCGAGTGGGAATTTCTGGCCGAGCTGCAGCAGCGCAGCGAGTGCGGCATCCTGCTCGACCTCAACAATCTCTATGTCAGTGCCTTCAATCACGGTTTCTCTTGCGATGAGTATCTGGCGGCGATCGATCTCGCCACCGTCGGGGAGATCCATCTGGCCGGTTATACCGAGAAGCAGCTGCCGGAAGGCTCCCTCTATATCGATACCCACAGCGCCCCTGTGGTGGAGCCGGTCTGGGAACTCTATCGCCAGATCTGCCGCAAGCAGGCCATTCCCACCCTGATTGAGTGGGACCTCGAGATCCCGCCGCTGCCGGTCTTGCTGGCAGAGGCGGCGCAGGCCGGCGCCATTCTGGATGAGGCGTGCGCCATGAGTGCACCACGGGAGGTAGCCCATGGCTGAACTGGCACAGCTGCAACAGCACTTTGCCGATGGTCTGCTGGGGGCGCCTGATGCCATTGCCCCTCACATCAGCTCCCGGCTTTTTTCTGCCGAATCTGTGCTGCAGGTCTATCGCAACCACTTCATCCTGAGCCTTGGCGAGGTGCTGGCGAGCAGTTATCCCGCCGTCAAGGCTATGGTCGGGGAGGACTTTTTTGCAGCGGCGGCACGTGGCTTCGTATTGGCCGAGCCGCTCAGGGAAGGGAGCGTCATGCACTATGGCGCCGGGTTTGGTCAATGGTTGGCCCGCTTGCCGACTACAACCGGACTGCCCTGGCTGGAGGCGCTGGCTCAGTTCGAATGGCAGCTTGAGCGTGCCAGTCTGCTGCCGCTGGAATCACGCTGCTGGCCAGCCGAGCATCTGGCCGCATTATCGCCGCAACAATGGGAGCGGCTGCGACTCTTGTCAGCCACGGATCTGCTGCTGGTTGCCAGCGAGTATCCGGTGCTGGCCCTGTGGCAGATGGCGCTGCACGGTGGTGAAGCGGTGGAGGTGCTTGATGCCCCCGTCTGGTTGGCATTGAAGAAACAGCCGGATTGCCGGGTTGCCCCTTTGCCCCTGACGGCGGGTGAGTGGGCGCTGCTACAGGGTTGTCTCGCTGGTACGGCGCTGGTCGATCTGCTTGCGGCCGACCCTGCGGCCAGTGAACATCTCACTCGCCTGATAACCCTTGGTCTGCTGGTGGATATGGAGGTAATGCCATGATGGCAAACAAATGGCTGGCGCTGGCCAGCTCGAGTGGTGATTTGCCGCGCTGGAGCAGCGCTGGTGTGCTGTTGTGGGTGCGGCTTTGGGTCGCCTCGGTTTTTATCACTTCAGGCTGGCTCAAGCTGACGGCGTGGGATTCCACCCTCTATCTGTTTGAATCCGAGTATCAGGTGCCCCTGCTGCCCTGGTTGTGGGCTGCTTATCTGGGTACGGCGACCGAGCTGCTGTTGCCGCTCTTCCTGCTGGCGGGGCTTTTTACTCGCCCGGCCGCCTTGCTGCTGTTTGGCTTCAATATCATGGCGGTGATCTCCTACCCGACCCTCTGGGCGGGTGGCTTTTACGATCACCAGCTGTGGGGCTGGATGCTGCTGACCCTGATCATCTGGGGCGGCGGTGTGCTGAGCCTGGATTATTGGCTGACGCGTCGCAACCATTGATTTATCAGTGATTTCCCCAATGACAAAGAGCGCCACAAGGCGCTCTTTGTCATAATGACGTCCGGCGAAATTTCCCATGAGAGAAAAGGAGCAGCCAATGATTATTCGTCAGGCAAGGACCGCAGATATTCCCGCACTGGTGGCGCTGCGCATGGAGCTGTTTTGTAAGGTCGGTGAGCTGGTGACGCCGCAGGCAGACCCGGCCTTGTGGCAGGCCACCCTTGACTATTTCACCCGGGCGATGAGTGAAGAGAGTGCTTTATCCTGGCTGGCTGAGGCCGATACGCAGGAGGGCGGTAAACAGATCGTGGCAGCAGGGACGCTGGCATTGTTTGAACGGCCACCCTATCCCGGCAATCTGGCGGGGATGGAGGGGTATCTGCTCAATATGTATACGCGGCCACAATGGCGCCAGCAGGGGATCGCCACGGCGCTGCTCGATGCCATAACGGCCTTCGCCAGATCGCGTCAGCTGGGCAAGGTGTGGCTCCATGCCAGCGAGCAGGGGCGCCCTCTCTATGAGCGGATCGGCTTTGTCGCCAATCCGGCCTATCTGGAGTGGCAACCGGCGGTGGAATAAGGGTTGCAGCTCTGCATGAGTGGCGTTTGGTCGGTGAATTTGATTTACAGCAATAAATATGGCGTCAGATGGGATCGCGGCAAAGCTGCCAACTATGCTGATGGAGCACGCCACCATTATCTTATTGATCCACTGCGTGGTTTGGCCATGGTGGGTGCCAGTCTGGAGGATACGTTTCGATGTTCAATAGCAAACTGAAAGCCGAGTTGCAGCAGTGCCAGGATCAACTTCTGGAACAGCAGGGATTTTTTGACGCAGTGCACGGCAGCGTGGCGACCATCACCTTTACGCCGGATGGCACTGTGCTGGCCGCCAATGATCTCTTTCTCAACGTGGTGGGCTTCAGTGCGCCCGAGGTTATCGGCCAGCATCACCGTATCTTTTGCGACAAGCTCTATGCCCAGAACAGCGACTATCAGCAGTTTTGGGCGGACCTGAAGCAGGGGCGTTCCCGCACCGGGGTGTTCCAGCGCTTCAACAAACGGGGCGAGGCGATCTGGCTGGAAGCGACCTATTTTCCGGTCAAGTTGCGGGGCGTGGTGACCAAGGTGATCAAGATTGCGGCCGATATTACCGAGCACCACCTGCAACTGCTCAGCCAGCAGGCGGTGGTGACGGCGCTGGATCGGTCGCTGGCGGTCATCGAGTTCACCCCCGGCGGGGAGGTGATTTCTGCCAACGGCAATTTCCTCCATACCATGGGCTATACCCTGGCTCAGGTGCAGGGCAAGCATCACCGTATCTTCTGCGACGATCAGTTCTATCGAGACCAGCCTCACTTCTGGGATGAGCTGGGCCGTGGTCAGTTCAAGTCCGGTCTCTTTTGTCGTCAGAACAGTCACGGTAGCAAGGTGTGGCTGGAGGCGACCTACAACCCGATCCTTGATGAGCATCGCAAGGTGGTGAAGGTGATCAAGTTCGCCAGCGACATCACCGAGCGGATCAACAAGAGCGATGCGGTGCGGGAAGCTGCCATGTTGGCCCACGATGCGGCCCGGGAGACCCTGAACTGCGCCGAGCGTGGCGCGGGTCTGCTCTCCTCGGTGGTCGATACCTCCAGCCTGATTGCCAGCCAGCTGACTCACAGCATCGGCCTTATCAATCAGCTCAACGAGCAGTCGCGCAGTATCGAGGCGATCGTCTCCACCATCAGCAGCATCGCCGACCAGACCAATCTGCTGGCTCTTAACGCAGCCATTGAGGCGGCGCGGGCGGGGGATCAGGGGCGTGGTTTTGCGGTGGTGGCTGATGAGGTTCGCCAGCTGGCGGCCCGTACGTCTCTCTCTACCGACGAGATCGCCAAGGTGGTACAGAACAACCGGGAGCTGACCGCCAAGGTCACCTCCGAGATGTCCGACGTCGCCAGCAGCGCCGAGCTGGGCAAGCAGCAGGTGGGCGAGGTGAATGAGGTGATGAGCGACATCCGCCGGGAGGCGAACAACGTCTCCAGCACCGTCTCTGATCTGGCCATCTGAACCCCCTGACTTCCTGCCATGCCGGGGCATTGACTCATATTTGAGCAGTCAGTGCCCCAATCTGAACCCCTCCTGTATCGTCCCGCCATTGTGAATTGTCCTCTTCTGGCCCCTTGATTAGGCTTGCCGCCTCATTTATTTCAGAGCAGGAACAGAACACGATGGCATTACAACAGAAGGGGCGGGCAATGGCCCTGCTGGTTATGGTCGCGAGCATGGGTCTGGGCGGCTGTATGGGGCAGATGGGGCTTTCCGGCATGGTCACCAAGGGCAACCTGAGCGTGGTGGATAACCGCTACGCTCGTGCCGGGGTCTTTATGCTGCTCTCCCCTGTCTACGGTTTGGCCGCGACCGCTGACCTGTTCGTCTTCAATACCATCGAGTTCTGGTCTGGCAAGAACCCCATCACCGGCAAATCTCCGGCTGTGGTGGACATGAAAGCCAATCCGGTGATCAAGGTGAACCAGCATCTGGATCCGGCCCTCAAGACAGTGCCGCTGGCCATGCTGCCACAAGGGGTGCGCGAGGTAGAGATCAGCTACCCGGACGAGCATACCGCCCAGATGGAGGTGCACTATCTGGATGGTCGCCGCAGCATGATGCGTGGCGAGAAGCGTGGCGAGTTGATGGATATCTACTTCGATGGCCGCTTTGTATCTACCCTGAGCCGCGCAGAGCTTGAAGAGCGGGCGAATCAGGGGAAGGCTGCTGCCTAAATTCAACTGAATCCAGATCGATCCAGCTTCAGATGGGGTATACCTAATCTGCTGGCAAAATCGCCATGATGTCTAAGGGAGTAGACTATGACGGTGAATGGATTGCGATTGGCGGAGTTGATTGGTTCCCTCAGTCATGCGCTCGACATGACCGAGGGGCAACCAAGAGGACATTGCATTCGCTGCTGCTGGATAGGTTCCCGTCTGGGGGAGCGGCTGGGACTGGACGCCCGGCGGCGCCATGATCTCTACTACACGCTCCTGCTTAAAGATCTTGGGTGCAGCAGCAATGCCGCCCGCATCTGCGAGCTCTATCTCACCGACGATCTTCACTTCAAACGCGATTTCAAACTGGTGGATGGCTCCCTCTCCGAGGTAGTCAACTTTGTGCTGGGCCACACCGGCTTGCAGGCGGATCTGCTGGGACGTTTTCGCAGCCTGTTTCATATCTTTCGCAACGGCGACCAGATTGCCAACGAACTGATCCAGACCCGCTGTCATCGGGGGGCGGATATTGCTCGCCAGCTGCGTTTCAGTGACGAGGTAGCCGATGGCATCCTCTCCCTTGATGAACACTGGAATGGCAAAGGTCGGCCCCTGCAACTGGCAGGCGAGGCGATCCCGCTCTTCTCCCGTATTGCCCTGCTCTGTCAGGTGGTGGATGTGTTTCACGCGGCCGCAGGTCCGGATGCGGCGTTCAAGGAGCTGCGCGAGCGCAGCGGCAGCTGGTTTGATCCGGCGCTGGTTCGCGAATTTGAAGCGCTGGCCGACGAGGCGTTCTGGCAAGGACTGGCCGATCCCCGACTGACCGAGTGGGTGCTGGTCCACCCGGCCGGGCAAGGGGAGGTAGCGCTGGATGAGGATTATCTGGATGAAATCGCGGCGGCCTTCGGGCAGGTGGTGGACTCCAAAAGTCCCTACACCGCCGGTCACAGCGGCAGGGTGGCGCTCTATACCGATATTCTTGCCACCCAGATGGGGTTGTCCGAGTCGCGTCGACGCTGGCTCAAGCGGGGCGCCCTGCTCCATGACGTGGGCAAGCTCGGGGTGAGCAACGCCATTCTCGACAAGCCGGGCAAGCTCGATGCGCAGGAGTGGGCGGCGGTGCAGATGCATGCCGCCTACACCGAGGAGATCCTGAGCCGTATCGGTGCCTTCGAGGAGCTGGCGCAAGTGGCGGGAGCCCACCATGAGCGGCTCGATGGCAAGGGCTACCCCAAGGGACTGAAGGGGGACGAGATTACCCTTGAGACGCGCATCATTACCACAGCCGACATCTTCGATGCCATCACCGCCAAGCGCCCCTATCGCGGCGCCATCCCTGTGCCGCAGGCGCTGGAGATGATGGCGGAGAATCTGGGCACCGCTATAGACCCCGACTGTTTTGCCGCCCTGCAGGCGGGTATTCAGGATTTCTCCCTCTACCTCACCACCGAGCAGCCGCTGGCCAATGCCAGTTAAGATTTGCTGCCTTCATGGCCCAAACGGCCAGTCAGACAGCAAAACGCCCCGCAACTGCGGGGCGTTTTGCATTGGGTCTAGTCCGGCTGCTTGCGATGGGGCGGGGTGAGGATCAGTCCCAGCAGGCGGCGCAGGTGGGTGAGCTGTTCGGTCAGCTGGACGTTGAGCCAGAGGTAGCCATTGATGGCTGCCTCTGCGTTGGGCGGCAGCGATACCTGGGTCGCCACCTCGTGCAGGCGGGCGATGGCGGCATCGGCCCCGCGACCGTCACCGGTTTGCATCATCAGGGCAAGCTGGTTGATCGCCTCCTCGGTGGCCAGATGGCAGGCTTGCAGCGCAGCCGTGCTCTGCATCAGGAAGTGGCTCTCCCGATCGTTCCAGTAGGTGTTGGCCAGCATCTCCAGAGTACAGAGGGTGTTGCGCATGGTGACCTGCACCGCATCAAACAGGGCGACGCTGTGGCGTGTCTCCTTGGCCGCAGGGGCCAGCAGGGCCCGCAGTTTGCCGGTCTGTGCCAGCAACTGGGAGAGATTGTGCTTGAGGCGCGGGCGCTCCAGCACATTGGGGGAGAGGTGGGTGTGATAGAGCCGCCCCGACTGCTGCAGGATCTGGTGCAACTGCAGGCGCCAGTGGCTGTAGGCCCGCTGGGGATAAATGCTGCAAAAGAGCAGCGCCAGCAGGGAGCCCAGTATCACGTCGCCGCTGCGCCATAGCGCCGTCTCTATATCCCCCGGCATGGCCCCCATGGTGACCCCCAGCGTGATGCCGATCAGCAGCCCCACATAGGGGCGCTTGCCGAGTGCCAGATAGCCGCAGAGGAACATGATGCAGCCGCACCAGATCAGGGTAAGCGGTAGCGAGTAGATCTCGAGATAAAGCGCCACGACCCCGCAACTGGCGCCGAAGATGGTGCCCACCACCCGCTGCAGGGCGCGGGAGAGCACATTGCCCCAAAACGAGATGGGACCCATCACCACCACCAAGGTTATCAGCGGCCAGGTGCTCTCCGGCAGTTTCAGCTCGCGGGTCAGCAGAAAAGTGAGCATAAAGGCGAGCGCAATGCGCAGGCCATGGACGATCCGGTAGCGGCCATAGACCAGCAGATCGAGTCGGGAGAGGGGGGCATCAAGACGCACAGTCTGCCTCCTGTCAGGTGGGGGACGGGGCGCCGTGCATCCGGCCGACGCCCCGTCGGGATTTAGGCCAGTCGTCCCTGCAGGGGGTGGATCCAGACCCGCTCGCCAACGGCGATCCCGGGTTGATCCGGTACGATTTCAATCAGGCAGTTGGCATCGGCCATGGAGCTCAGAATGCCGGAGCCCTGTGGCCCTGTGGTGCGCACCCGCAGCTGGCCGTTACGGTCCTGATGAAAGATGCCGCGCAGAAACTCGGTGCGCCCCGGTCGGCTCTTCATCTTCTCGTCCGCCAGTGCCGAGAGGCGCAGCGGCTGCCACCGCTTGCCTTGCAAGCGGGCGATAGCGGGCTCGACAAACTGCAGTACGCAGATCATCGCCGCAACCGGATTGCCCGGCAGGCCGAAGAAGGGGGTCTGCCCCAGCTTGCCAAAGGCGAGCGGGCGGCCCGGCCGCATCTGGATGCGCCAGAAATCGATCTGGCCGAGCTCTGCCAGCACCAGCTTGATAAAGTCGGCGTTGCCTACCGAGACCCCACCCGAGCTCAGCACCAGATCGGCGCTGGCGGCGGCCTGCTCCAGCTGCTGGCGCAGAATGGTTTTGTCATCGGGAATGATGCCAAGGTCCATCACCTCGCAACCGGCGGCACGGATAAGGGCCATCAGGGTGAAGCGGTTGCTGTCGAAGATGTGGCCGGGGGCGAGCTGCTCGCCCGGTGCCTGCACCTCGTCGCCGGTACTGAACAGCGCCACTTTCAGCGGGGTGCGCACTGTGAGACTAGCTTGACCGAGTGATGCCGCCAGCCCCAGCTGGGGGGCGCCAAGCCAGGTTCCGGCCGGGATGGCGACCGCACCTTTGGCGAGATCTTCGCCGGCGAGGCGCACATTCTGCCCAGCCCGGATCGGGGCGGTGACGGTGACCCACTCACCTTCAATATGTGTCTCTTCCCGCATCACCACAGTATCTACCCCGGGGGGCAGCGGGGCGCCGGTCATTATCTGCACCGCCTGACCGGCCAGCACAGGCTCGTGGCGCTGCTGGCCCGCCAGCACTTCCCCCACCAGCTGCCAGCGACCGGTGGCGAGATCGTCGCTACGAAGGCCAATGCCGTCCATCGCCGAGTTGGCGTGGGGAGGCACATTGATGGGGCTTATCAGATCGGCGGCCAGCACAGCGCCGTGGCACTGGGCCAGCGGTTTGTCGCTGCAGGCCGTGCTCGGGGTGAGGGCCGCCAGAATGGCGTTGCGGGCCGCCTCGACCGAGAGAAAGCCCTTGCCCGCCTCCGGCTCCTTGCTTTGGCAGCCGTCAAGCCAGCGGCAGACGAAGTCGGCGATAGCCGCCAGATCGTTGATATCGAGTCGGGGCAGGCTTGTCTGCTGTTGTTCGCCACTCTGTTGGGGCTGATCGCTGGCCAGCGCGATGATGTCGCTGTCTTCGGGGAAGAGCAGCGGCTTGCCAATCTCGGCGCGGTGCAGCTCGATTTTCGGGAAGTGTTCGTGCTTGAACCCCTCGACCAAGAGCAGGTCGAGCTCTGTCTGATCGAAGCTTGCCAGCAGCTGGCGAAAATCGGCTTCGGCCAGTTCCGTTTCGCCGTGCGTTGTTTCAGTAATGCGAGCATGACGACGACGGGAGGCCACCATCATCTGCTGGGCGCCCGCCTTGCGCAGGCGGTAGCTGTCCTTGCCCGGCTGGTCGATATCAAAGTCGTGATGGGCGTGCTTGAGTACCCCGATGCGCAGGCCGCGCCCTGTCAGCAGCGGGATGAGCTGCTCGAGCAGGGTGGTCTTGCCGGTACCGCTCCAGGCGGCAAAGCCGAGCAGGGGAAGGGTGGGGGCCGGGGTCATGAGGTGACTCCTTGTTGGGGGTCGATAGCCGGGGCGAGCAGACGCGCCTCGTAGGCGGCCAGCTCGTCCGGGCTGTTGAGATTGATGAAGGCATCCGGCTGATCGGCAAAGCTCACCACCGCCATGTTGTGGCGGGCAAACCAGATATCGATTTTGCGCTCCCCCTCGGCCAGTGCGGCGATGAGGGAGGGGAGCAGGGATGTGTGCAGCAGAGCCACCACGGGTTGCAGCCAGTCGCCATCGTGGGCAACTACCAGCTCGGTATCCGGGGTCAGGGCGGCGCGAAAGCGGCTCATCAGATCCAGCGGCAGGGCTGGGCCATCACAGGGGACGAACAGCACCCAGTCGTGGCGGGCGGCGGCAAGGCCAGCCTGCATGCCCGCCAGCGGGCCGAGGTAGTCGCGATTGTCATCGCTGATGACGGGAGCCAGCGCCTGATAGCGGTCGTGGCTGCGATTGGCATTGATGAGGATCTCGTCCACCTGGGGGCGCAGCCGCTCCAGTACGTGAATGATCAGCGGGCGTCCTGCCAGCTCCACCCATCCCTTGTCTTCGCCCCCCATCCGGGTGGCGCGGCCGCCGGCGAGGATCACTGCCGACACGGGAAAAGGGCTAGAGGGGGATTTGCTTCTTGAAGTCATGTCGCTCGATGATTTTTAAAGGGGTCGTCTCTTGCAGCTGGCCACGGGCGAGGGTCCATTGCCGTTCGCACAGGTCGGTCAGGGCGTTGTGCTGGTGACTGATCACCACCAGGCCGCTGCCATGTTCCCGCAGATCTTGCGCCAATGCGGCCATCAGGGCAACCGAATGTGCATCCAGATTGGCGGTAGGCTCATCCATCAGCAGAAAGGCAGGTTGCAGCGCCCAAGCACGGGCCATGGCCAGCCGTTGCCGTTCGCCACCCGAGAGAATGCTGATGTGCTCCCGTGCCAGCCCCTCCAGCTCGACCCGGCGCAGCGCCTCGAACACCCGCACCTCGCTGCCGAGCTGCTTGTCCAGCGCCCAGGCGACATTGTCGTGCACCGTGCGATCAAACAGATAGGGGGTCTGGTGCAGATAGGTGACCCGGCCTGGCCCCAGATCCCGTTTGAGCAGGCGGTTGAGCCGCCGTTGCCAGCGTCCCGGCAGGTTGGTGTAGCCGCGGGTGGGGGTCAGCAGCCCCGCCAGGATCTTGAGCAAGGTGGTCTTGCCCACCCCGTTGGCCCCGTGCAGCCAGATGGTGTCCCCCGCCGCGATGGAGAGGCGCTCAATCTCGAACAGCTGACGATCGCCAAAGCGCATCGTCAGCTGGTGGGCGGTCAGAGCCATGGGGTACTCCTGTGGGTTGCGGGCATAATCAATTCTTCAGATAGCTCTGGCCGCGACAGGCGGTGAGCAGCAGGTTGAGCAGCAAGGCGAGGGTGAGCAGCACAATGCCGAGGGCCACCCCTTGAGTGAAGGCCCCTTTCTGGGTCTCCAGCGCGATGGCGGTGGGGATATTGCGGGTAAAGTGCAGGATGTTGCCCCCCACCATCATGGAGCAACCCACCTCGGTGACGATGCGGCTGAAGGCGCCGATCACCGCCGCCAGCAGGCCAAAGCGGCACTCGTGCATCAACCCGAGCAGCGCCTTGGGCCAGGAGACCCCCAGGGTCAGGGCGGTCTCCCAGGCACGGCGGTCACTCTGGACAAAGGCGGCGTGAGCCATGGTGGCGATCACCGGAAAGGCGATCAGCATCTGCCCCACCACCATCGCCTGCTGGGTAAAGAGCAGCTTCCAGTCGCCAAAAGGGCCGGCTCGCGACAGCAGCATATAGAGCAAGAGACCGATCACCACGGTCGGCACAGACTGCAGGGTGTTGATGCAGGAGAGCCAGAGCCAGCGGCCGGGCAGCGGCAGGTAGGCCAGGGCAAAACCCAGCAGCAGCGCCGGCAGTAGCACCAGCAGCAGGGCGATGCCGGAGACGGAGAAGGAGACCCCCACCACCTGCCACAGTTCGGTGTCACCACTGAACAGCAGGGCGAGGGCCGCCAGGGTCGTGTCGAGCAGCGTCATCAGGCGCCTCCCTCAGCGAACCGGGGGAGGGCCAGCTGCGCCGCCATGTCGGTCGGTGCGGGCATTACTGGGTGTTGGCGTCGGCCACGAACAGCGCCTGACCCGCCACCTTGAAGTCGCCGATCAACTTCTGGCCATGCTCGGAGATCAGCCAGTTCTTCAGGGTGCGGGCCCCTTCGATGTTGAGATCCGGGTAGCGCTTGGGGTTGACCAGGATCACCTGATAGGGGTTGAACAGGCGCTTGTCACCCTCCAGCAGTACGGCGAGATCCAGCTTGCTCTGGTAGGCGAGCCAGGTGCCGCGGTCGGTCAGGGTGTAGGCACCAAGCTCGGAGGCCATGGTCAGGGTCGGGCCCATCCCCTGGCCGATGGATTTGTAACCGGCAAACTCGGGTTTGACGTCTGCGGCTTGCCACAGGGTCTTCTCCTTGATGTGGGTGCCGGACTCGTCACCGCGGGAGATAAAGGTCTGGCCCTGCTCCTTGATGGCTTGCAGCCCCTTGGCCGCGTCGTGCAGCTTGGCCAGACCCGCCGGATCTTTTGCCGGGCCGACGATGACGAAGTCGTTGTACATCAGGTGCACCGGCTCGATGCCAAAGCCCGCATCGACGAACTTCTTCTCGGCAGAGGGGGCGTGGGTCATCACCAGATCTGCGTCGCCGTTTTCGCCCATCTTCAGGCTCTGGCCAGTACCGGCCGCCATTACCTGCACCGGATAACCGGTCTCCTTGGTGAACTGGGGCAGCAGCCAGCCCAGCAGACCGGACTGCTCGGTGCTGGTGGTGGTGGCGAGGCGGATCGGCGCTTTTGTGGCATTAGTATCCGCTTCGGCGTGGGCCGCACCGGCGATCAGCAGGCTGGTGGCGAGGGAGAGGGCAAAACGTTTGAGGCTGGTTTTTATCGTCATCGTGATGCAACTTTTTCAGGGTGGCTGAGGAGAGGGCAAGAGTAAGCAAGCAGGGTGCCAAACTGTTCCTTTGCCGCTGCATTCACGGTTTGCCTTTTAAAAACAGAAGCTTATTAAAATCAATTAGGTGAGCTTGTTATCGCTTTTAATAATTGGTGTTGGTGCTTTTGATACGGTAAGGACAAAATGTCCCACTAAGGTTCCGGTTATCGGGACATTCATCGACCGTACGTGCATCCGAGGTACTTTTTTCCATGACACTCCCTCCCAGCCGCTGGTCTGCCCTCTCCCTGCTTATCGTTGACGATGAGCCCGGCATGCGCAGCTTTCTGGCCAAGGCGCTGGCCAAGCGCTTCGCCCAGATTGAGACTGCCGCCAGCGTGGAGGAGGCGGAAGCCCTGCGCTGCCGCCTTCACTTTGACCTTATCATCGCCGACATCCGGCTGCCGGGGCGCTCCGGCATCGAGTGGCACGAGGCCATAGACCCGGCCACTCGCCGCAGCGACATCATCTTCATGACCGGTTTTGGCGATATGGAGACCGCCCTCAAGGCGCTGCGCCTCGGCGCCAGCGACTTTATCCTCAAGCCCTTCAACCTCGATCAGATGGTGCAGGCGGTGGACAGAGTCATCGAGCGCCGCCAGATGGAGCGGGAGAATCTGCTGCTGCGCCGGGAGGTGAGCAAGCTGTTCCCGCCCACCCTGATCGGCGACAGTGCCAAGACCCGCGAACTCAAGACGCTCATCGCCAGAGTGGCCCCCTCCAATGCCGCCGTGCTGGTGGAGGGGGAGTCCGGCACAGGTAAGGAGTTGGTGGCTCGCGCCCTGCATCAACTCTCCGGCCGTATGGGGGCCTTTGTGCCCCTCAACTGTGCCTCCATCGCGCCGGAGCTGCTGGAAAGCGAGCTGTTTGGCCACGTGCAGGGGGCCTTTACCGGCGCCCGCAAGGGGCGCGACGGCCTGTTCCGGGTCGCCCACCAGGGCACCCTGTTTCTGGACGAGATCGGCGAGATGCCGCTCGCCATGCAGGCCTCCCTGCTGCGGGCACTGGAGCAGAAGGCCATCCGCCCGGTGGGGGCCGAGCGCGAATTGGCGGTGGATGTGCGCATCGTCGCCGCCACCAACCGCAACCTCAAGGCCGAGGTGGAGGCGGGCCGCTTTCGCGAAGATCTCTTCTATCGCCTCAACGTGGTGGCGCTGCCGGTTGCCCCGCTGCGGGAGCGGATCGACGACATCCCCGCGCTGGTACACCACTTTACCCGCCAGCTCACCGCCGAGATGGGAATGGGTTCCTTGAGCTGGACCCACGAGGATGTGGTGGCGATGCAGGCTTACCCCTGGCCCGGCAACGTGCGGGAGCTGCGCAACCTTATCGAGCGCTGCCTGCTGCTGGGCAAACCTCCGGCGGATTACTGGCAGAGCAGCAAGCTTGCCGAACAGGGGGCGAGCGAGGAGGGCTATCCGCTGGCGTGGCCGCTGGCGGAGGTGGAAAAAGCCCACATCCTGCAAGTAGTGGCGAGCCATGATGGCAACAAGTCGGCCGCCTCCCGGGTGCTCGGGGTGGCGCGCAAGACGCTGGATCGCAAATTCAAGGAGTGGGCCATCGAATGAGGAAGGCTGACTGGATGGGGTGGCGATGAAACTGACCCTGCTCTCCCGCTGCATGCGCGCCCTGTTGCCCCGTTGCGTCCGCACCAAGGTGCGCTGGCGCCTGCTGCTGCTCACCTCGGTACCCATCATGCTCACCCTGGTGGGCATGATCGCGCTCACCCTCTACTGGACCCTCACCTACAGCTGGCAGAACCTGCTCACCACGGTGCGCAGCGATCTCGGGGTGGCCCACCACGCCATCACGGTGCAGCAGCAGCGTCAGACCGAGCATCTGGAGCATTTGCGCGATGCCTGGGCCTTTCAGCTGCGGCTGCGGGAATCGCCGGATCAGCTGCATGACTGGGTGATGCCGCTGGCGGCCAACTATGGTCTCGATTTTCTGCGCTTGCGCCGTGGCCCCGAGCTGGATCAGCTGACGGCGCAGGAGCGCGCCGCCCTCACGGCCGGTCGCAGCGTCAGCCACTTCGTGGTCTGGTCGCAGCAGGAGATGCTCGCCCTCTCCCCGCAACTGGCCAAACGGGCCGTGCTGTGGCAGCGGGATGGCACCAGGATGGTGGAGGATAGGGGACTGATAAGCCTATCACTAACCCCTGTGATGGGCCGCGACGGCTCCCTTTGGGCGGTGCTGGAGGGGGGCGAGCTTGTCAACGGCAGCACTCGGCTGGTGGATGAGCTCAAGGGTCAGGTGTTTGCCAAAAATACCCTGCCGGATGGCAGCGTCGGCACCGTCACCCTGTTTCTCGACGATCTGCGGGTGAGCACCAACGTACCGGTCAGCAGTAGCCGTCAGGTGGGTCGGGCGGTGGGTACCCGGGTCTCGCCGCCAGTACGCGAGCAGGTGCTGGGGCGGGGGGAGATGTGGGTTGACCGCGCCTTCGTCCACGATGCCTGGTATGTCTCTGGCTACGAGCCGCTGCTGGGAGCCAGGGGCGAGCGGATCGGCATGCTCTATGTGGGCTTTCTCGAGTGGCCCATTATCCGCACCTACCTCACCAATCTGGTGGAGCTGGGTTCCGGCGTAGTGCTGCTGTTGCTGCTCTCCGGCCTGCTGGTCTATCGCGGCGCGCGGGATCTCTTCTCCCCCATCGAGCGGATGCACAAGGTGGTGCGGCAGGTGCAGGCCGGGGAGTCCGCTCGAATCGGTCCGCTGGCCCTAGACCCCGACCACGAGCTGGCCCAGCTCGGCCGCCAGTTTGACGCCATGCTGGACCGGCAAGAAGCGCATCAGCAGCAGATGGCCCGCAGCGCCGACGAGCTGGAGCAGAAGGTGGCCGAACGCACCCAAAGTCTCGAGCTCAAGACCGCGGAGCTGGAAGATCATATCCATATGCTGACCGAGGCGCGCCAGCAGCTGCTCATCAGCGAGAAGCTGGCGGCCCTTGGCGAGCTTTCCGCCGGGGTGGCCCACGAGATCAACAACCCGCTAGCGGTGATCCTCGGCAATGTGGAGCTGATGAAGCTGGAGCTGGGGGAGGCGGCCGAGCCGGTCAGCGAGGAGCTGGCACTGGTGCTGGCCCAGATCGAGCGCATTCGTGCCATCACCCGCAGCTTGCTGCAATATTCGCGCCCCGGCGATTACGAGACCGCACCGGTGTGGCAGCACCTCAATCCCATCATCGAGGAGAGCCTGACCCTGGTGCGCTCCGCCCTGCGTCAGCAGCAGGTGGAGCTGGTGGCCGATCTCAGGGCCCAGCAGCCCATCGAGGCGGATCGTCAGCAGTTGTTGCAGGTGCTGATCAACCTCTTGGTCAACGCCAGCCACGCGCTGGGGGAGCAGGGGGAGATCCGGGTCGAGAGCCGCGACTGGGTCGATGAACTGGGTCAGCTGCGCGGGGCCGAGGTGCGGGTCATCGACAACGGCAGCGGCATCGAGGCGGCCATTATCGACAAGATCTTCGACCCCTTCTTCACCACTCGCGCCACCGGCACCGGTCTGGGGCTGGCCCTGAGCCACCGCATTATCAGTCGCTGGGGTGGGGAGCTGTTGGTGGACTCCACCCCGGGGCAGGGGAGCTGCTTTACTGTGCGGCTGCGCAGCCACGCCCTGCTGCCCAGCGGCAGCGAGCCTGCGAAACTGGAAGGGTGGCGCATCGCCCTCAATGCCGAAGGGCGTGAGACAAGCGATTGATGCTGTTATAAAAAGGCCCGTGACAAAAACAGCCCGTCAACATGGTTGACGGGCTGTTTTGTCGGTGGGTGAGTGGTTATTTACTGCGGGCTCCACACCAGCTTGCCGCTCTGGGTCAGGTCATAGCCGCCGAGGCGTGCCGCCAGCTCGCGCCCCTCGGGGGATTGCAGCCAGCCGATCAGCTGCTGTAGCAGGGTGCGAAAGAAGACCCCCTGCGGCATCACCAGATCGAAGCACTCCTGCGACAGCGGCATAAAGCCGAGGCCAAACTCGGTGGCGGTGCTCTGGGCGCCGGGCCCGACATCCGCATCGCCGCGGCTGATGGCGGCAGCCAGCTCCCGCTCGCTATTGACCTCGAGGGGGCGCTCCAGCCGGGTCAGCGACTCCCCCTGGGTTTGCAGCCACTCCTGCAGGGCGCGCTGGCTGCCAGCCCCCTCCTGACGCATGGCCCAGCGCCAGTCGAGCGCCTCTTTCGCCTCCTTGGGTTGCAGCCCTTGCCGCAGCACCAGCCCCTGCACCCGCCTGAATCCATGAACGATCACCCATTGCCGGTGGCCCTGATACTGCTGCACCAGTGCCGGGTGGCGCAGGTGCGCCTCCTCGGCCTGCCCCCAGTGAATGGCGCAGAGATCCACATGGCCGCGCGCCAGCATCGCCAGCCCCTGACGGGTGCCGCACGGGGTGTAGCCCACCAGTGCCTGGGTGCCGAGCTGCCGGGCCAAGCGGCTGCTGGCGTAGTGGAGCAGCACGTCGTCCGAGCCCGCCAGCAGCAGCCGGTCGTTCATCACCCCCTCGTGGCAGCTGCCGAGCAGCCAGCGATCGAGCAGGGAGCGGGGAAACAGCCACTTTCCGGTCGCCTTGGTGGCGGGGATGCGCGCCTCGTTGGCGAGCTGGTAGACCTTCTTCTCGTTGAGATCGAGGTATTCCGCCACCTGCTTCACGTTCATAAACTCGTTCATGGCTTAGTCCCGCATCCCGCGACCGGCCGAACCGGGCGCCAGCACCGGCGGCTTCTCGTCCAGCACCATATGGTCGTGACCGCTGAATACCTCGAAATGGCGCCCCTTGGCGCGGGCAATCATGGTGATGCCGAGCTGGCGGGCCAGATCCAGCCCCATCTGGGTTACGCCGGAGCGCGACAGCAGCACAGGAATGCCCATCTGCGCCACCTTGATCACCATCTCCGAGGTGAGTCGCCCGGTGGTGTAGAAGATCTTGTCGTGGCCACTCTCACCGCGCATCCAGAGCTCGCCCGCCAGGGTATCCACCGCATTGTGACGTCCCACATCCTCGACAAAGGAGAGGATTTCGCTGCCGCGACAGATGGCGCAGCCATGCACGGCACCGGCCATCTTGTAGGTTTCGTTATGGGCCGACAGCGCCTTGAGCAGGGCGTAGAGGGTGCTCTGTTTAAGCTCGGGCGCCGCCAATACCACCCCTTCGAGCTTCTTCATCACGCTGCCATACATGGTGCCCTGACCGCAGCCGGAGGTGACCGTCTTCTTCTCCAGTGACTTGTCGAGATCGGCGGCCTGCTGACTGCTTACCACGGCGGCGGCCTCGCTCTCCCAGTCGACGATCACCGACTCGATGGCCGCAATATCCTCGATAAAGCCCTGATTTTTCAGATAACCCAGCACCAGCGCCTCGGGGCGGGCCCCCAGCGTCATCAGGGTTACGATCTCCTTCCAGTTGAGGTAGACAGTCAGTGGCCGCTCACAAGCGATTTGGCGGGTGTTCATTGTGCCCTGCTCATCCATCACCTCGACGGCCATGGTGAGCTGGGCTGCGGCATTGCTTTTGATAAAGGTCGGTGTCATGGGCCCCTCGCGACCGGTTGCCGGGATCTAAGGGGAGGGATACAGCAAGTTTTGTTCCAGATTACTTTGGGCGAGATTCTCTCCATGCGGTTGAGTAGGTTCGAATAGCGGAGCGTATTCGGACGATCGCGAGATTTGCAGCCTTGCACTCGTGCGCATATCGCCGGGTCGTGACGCTATGCTTGGTTTTTCGGCTACGAAAAGAAAAGGGGACGGCCGCTTGGCCTTATTCCACAGTTCATCATTACGCAGCAAGCGGTATCTCCCCGCCGAATTGGTGCGGCATGATTGACCAGTCTCGACAGAAAATGGAGTGACCGGCTAACGGATTTATCGTTTAGCCGTCGGAATGACCGAATCAACCAATCGTCAGATACTCGATCGTCCGAATACGCTCCGCTATTCGAACCTACAGCCCTGTACACTCCCTCCGCTGGCTTGGTGCCAATCCTCATTTTTATAAGAAATGTTTCCAATGGGTCTTGAAGTTCTACCCACACTACCCAATATCTCTTGATGCCGTTCCTACCCTCGGCAAACGCAGAGTTAGGCGTCCCTCATATCAAGGAAAATTGATATGTCGCGACGCAGAAAAGAAAACACAAAAAACAAACAACCCACGACCCGTAAAGGCAAGCATGAAACAGTTCCGACGAGTGATGGACTCACCAGAACCTTTTTAAAAGGCGCGGTTTATCAATTTGGTCGGGAACTCATACGTCTAGCATGGAATTATTTTGTTGGTGTCTGAAGGTCATAGATGTTGCTGTGAGTCCTTGGCAGAACTCATGGTCGAGGAGGTTTTAGCGCCTAGAGCAAGCTGATTATTTGATTTACTACTGACTCCAAGAAAGCTGCATAGTTTTCTTAATAAGGAGGTTCATATGAACCGTTCACATGCATTTGAGTTCGCTTACAACTAACTCACGTTTTACTAGGGGGAACCGCCGATTCCTCCGGTACGAGCTTCATACTGAAGCAGCAGTATGTTGTTTCTAAGGGTAGAGATTTTGCTGACAGGAACGAAGGTGACATTTAAGTGAAACTGGTAGTTATCAAACGTGATGACTGTAGAGCTCCCTTTGACGCTTCTCTCATTGCAGAGGCCGTTGCTAGGGCTGCAGAGTTCATTCGGAACGATAGTGTTCCGATGGGCTTTTTTGTGCCATCACTTGAGGCTATATGTTCATTTAACAATGATCGAACTATCGAGGATCTGGAGCTAGTCCCAAGCATGAAGGGGTGCCCACCTTACCTGTTCAGTTTGGCGAAGCTGCTTAAAGTTTCGTGCAGGCAAGTGAGGCCGCCTTAGTGAATCCCGTAGTTATCAGTTCACGCCCTGTGTGACCGGATACAAACAGTTCAAAATATCTTCTCCGTGGCGAACTAGCCACAGTTCCCTCCCAGCCCTATACCATTTCAAAATTTCAGTTTCCATAACCCAGCCAGTTACACCTAACAAACTGAAAAATTTAATTTATCTTGTACATTGGTCTTACTCCGTATGTTGGGCTTCGCTGCGCTCTGCACCAACCTACGCCCGCGCCGATCCATATCCCGCACAACGCGCCAACCCGCCAACCCGCAGCAATGCCTCCATCAACTACCAAACCTGCCTTGGCCCCACTCTTGCTAAGTCTTATCCCATTGATGGCCGTGGCCGCCATAAATCTCCTGCCGTGATCCGCCCCGAGCGGGGTGGATTACGGGGGAGGGCGGCCCGGCAGAGACCTTCTGATGGGAGCCGTGACAGTGCAAGAGACAACCAATACCTTGCCCCCGCAGCGCTGGCTGCAACTGGAGTTAAGGGCCATCGACAGCCAGGTTGGCCGCTGGCAGAGCCGCCGTTTCGAGATTGCGGCGCTTCATCCCGCCGAGCCCGAGGCTGCTGGCGCCTTGCCCCTTACCCTGTTTCGCGATGAGCGGGGGGATTATCGCTTCAACCTGAGCTCCGGCTCGCCCCGCCTCTTTGTCACCGGAAGCCGCGTGGACAATGGCTTTGTGGCCGATGGACTGACCCTGAGCCAGACCGTGGCCGCCGCCTATATGGATGGCGAGCGGCAGGTGCTCTCCTGCCCGCTGCCCGAGGCGCTGCAAGCCTGGGTGGAGGCCTTTATCGGTCGCCACGGCGAGCTGCTGGAGGCCCGCCGCAAGGGCAAGAAGGGCAAGGGACGGGCGCAGGATCAGCTCGGTGTCGATACGGTAGATCAAGCGAGCTGCGGTGCCGTTAAAGCCACCGGCCCCGATGGCCGCGAGCGTGGCAGTGACAGCGGAAATCGCGCCCATGAGTGAGTTCCTTAAGCGCTGGTCGTCTCGCAAGAGTGAGGCGCGCAAGCATCAGGTATTGCAGCCACGGGAAGAGGTTAGCCCCGAGGCTGTTGCCGCCCCCATCGAAGGCAGTGGCGAAGCTGAAACTCCAGATTCTGCGCTGGATAGCCCCGTAGTCAGCACTGACAAGGGGAGTTGTGAGCCGCTTGCCGTTGAAGGGGCCGAGAGTAGCGAGCCGCTGCTAACAACAGCCCAGCCGGGCAAGGCCAAACTCCCCGACAGGGAGGCGCTGCGGGCCATGTTTCGCAGCCACAAGCCGGATGGGCTCGACGACTACACCCAGGATTTCAGCCAGCCCGAATTGTTGCCTGCGGCCCTGACCGCCGGGCTGCGCAACTGGCTGGTGGATCAGGTGACCGCCCCGGAGAGTGAATCGGCCAATCCGGCCAGTGGATCCGCTGAATCGGTTGCGCTTGTCAGCGAATCTGCCGCCGAGCCGCATGGGCTGGCTGATAACCATTCTCAAACCCACACCGACGATCGGGACATTTTGGTTTCCTCTGGTGGACAAAATGTCCCAACCAAAGGTGAGGGAATGGAACCCTCAAGATCCTGACTCCCTGTCAGTCACTTTTTTTCCGGGGGAGTTGGCTCGCCTCTTGCTCTCTCGGCTTACCAACAAGCGCCCATCCCATGAGGTGGCGCGCACAGGAGCGTATGTGAGCACTGAACAAACATTGCCAAATCTGAGCCCAAATCTGGCCTCCAATCTTGCCCATGGGGCGGGGGCGGCCGAGCATAACGCGCGCGCTCGCGCCTATGCCCTGCAGCATACGGTCAAGACCGACAACCTGATCCCGGCCACTGTCTCTTACCAGAGTCAGGGGCGCCTGCTGCTGGTCGGCCCGGAAGATCGCATTCGCCGCGCTGCCAGCCTGCTGCCCGCCGGGGTGAAGCCCACCCTGCTGGTGAGCGAAGCGGTCCACGATGCCGAGGCGGCCGATCTCGAATCTATTTTCGATGACACTGCATCCCTCGCGGCCCTGACCCTGCGCGAACCGGGCCTGACAGGGTATCTGGGGCAGTTCCAGCTTACCGGCCTTAACGGACAGGGCGAGCGGATTAATCTGGCGGCGCTCTGTTTTCCACAACAAGCGACGGTGGGGAACGAACCGCGCTTTGATCTGGTGGCTGATCTGGGCCGCGCCCCGCTCTTTGCGCTGGAGCGCCCGCCGGTCGGTTATCTGCATCTTGCCGATGATCAAGGGCTGGCCGAACGGCTTGCCGAGCTCTGCGCGCTGACCGGTATTTTCGACAAGCCGCGCTATTTTCGCCTCGACCCCGAGGCCTGCGCCTTTACCGCCCGCGGCGTGCCCGGTTGCAGCCGCTGTCTCGATGTCTGCCCGACCGATGCCCTCAAGCCCATCAATGGTCGCATCCAGATCGATCCCCATCTTTGTCAGGGCTTTGGCAGCTGTGCAACGGCCTGTCCGACCGGGGCGATTGCCTATCACCAGCCCGACGCCAACACCAGCGGCGACTACCTGCTGCGCTTGCTCAAGCACTACCGGGAGGCGGGGGGCGAAGCGCCCCAGCTGCTGATCGCCGGTGAAAACGAGCGCGAATGGGTGGAGGCCGAACTCACCCGTTTGCCCGCCAACTGGCTGCCAGTCTGGGTGGAGGAGAGCGCCAGTTTGGGTATCGAGAGCTGGTTCGCCGCCCTCGCCTATGGCGCCAGCGCGGTGCGCATTGCGCTGGGCGACGATGCCCCCGCAAGCGTCCGTGCGCTGGTTGAGCGGGAGCTGGCCAGCGCCGCCGTGCTGTTGGCGGGCGCTGGGCTTGCTGCCAATCGTATCGCCCTGTTTAACGGCGATGCCGAAATGGATGAGTCTCTTTACGTGCAGCCAGCCGTTGCCCTGTTGGATAAGCCGCTGAAAGGAGACAAACGGGAAAACCTGTTTGCCGCCTTCGATGTCCTCTGGCAGGCCAACGAAGGGAGCTGCGAGCCGCTGGCGGTGCCTCATGGCGCCCCATACGGCAGTGTGGAGCTGAAAGAATCTGACTGCACCCTCTGCATGGGCTGCGTGGCGGTCTGCCCGAGCCGCGCCCTGCATGCGGTGGGTCATGCGCCGGGCCTCAACTTTATCGAGCAGGATTGCATCCAGTGCGGCATGTGCGAAAAGGCGTGCCCCGAGCAGGCCATCGTGCTCACGCCCCGTCTGCAACCCGTGCCCGAGGCGCGCCGCGCCGTGCAGAGCCTGAAAGCCGAAGAGGCCGCCTGCTGCATTCGCTGCTCCAAGCCGTTCGCGCCCGCCTCGATGATCCGCCGCATCCAGCAAAAACTGGCCGGTCACTCCCACTTCCAGAACGAGGCCGCCCAGCGGCTGCTGATGTGCGAGGACTGTCGGGTCAAGGATGTGTTTGCGGCGCTGGCGGCGGATCCCGTCTCCCAGCTCAAGGTGTGAGGGCCAGTGATGAGTGAACAACATAACGAAAAGGCTGGCGAATTGACCATGACCGAACTGGAACAGAGCAGCGCCGATCTCTACGCCCTGCTGGCAAGCCTCTGGCGCGCCGCCCCCCGTGGCGAACAGCTCGCCTGGCTGCAAGGGTTGCAGGCTATGCCGGGCCCCTTTGCCAGAGGGCTGGGGCTGGTGCAGCTGGCGGCCAGTAGCCACCACGAAAACGAGCTTGCCGAGGAGTATCAGGATCTCTTTATCGGGCTGGGGCGCGGGGAGATTGTGCCGTTTGCCTCCTGGTATCTCACCGGCTCTTTGATGGAGCTGCCGCTGGCGGTGCTGCGCGCAGATCTGCAGTCCCTCGGTTTTGAGCGTCAGAGCGGAGTGTGCGAGCCGGAAGATCATCTGGCCGCCCTCTGTGAGGTAATGGCGGTACTGATTGGCGAGCAACACCCGGATCGCAACCGCTTCTATGAACGCCACCTTGCCCCTTGGGTACTCGCCTGCTGCCGCGATCAGCAACAGGCGAAAGGGGGCAGCTTCTACCGGGCGGTCGGCGCCCTTGCCGAAGATTTCTTCAAGTTGGAAAACGAATTGCGCCTGCCGTTTGGCGCCTGCGTGGTGCCGGGCTGAACGCCCTTATCTGTGCATAACACGCTGTGCATAACAAAACGAGCAGACGAGATATCCCATTGGACGCGAAGCTGGCGCGCAGGCGCCAGCAAGAACAACAACAGAGGTCACAAGAATGAGCGATGAACAGCTGAAAGACCCGTCCCGCCGCAATCTGATCAAGGGAGTTGGCGTGGTCGCCACCATAGGCGTATTGGCCGGTGCCACCGGTCGGGTGGTGGGCAAAGAGGTGCTGACCCACGACACCGAGCCTGACAAGGGCTATCGGGAGACCCCCCATGTTCACGACTTTTATCGCACCCTGCGCGGCACTGACTGAGCCGGATCAGTGAAGGAGAACTCATGAAACTGACAAAACGTGCCGAGCAGCCCCAAGTGGGCGAGCAGGGCAATGAGGCCATTCGCGGTCAGGGGCTGACCCGTCGCGCCTTTATGGTCAACTCGGGTCTGGTGGCCGGTGGCGCCGTGGCCGCCGGTTGGCTGGCGCCAGCCATGATGCAGCGGGCCGAGGCCAAAACTGTGGCGGCCGACGTGCCGGTCGAGGTGAAGCGCACCATCTGCTCCCACTGCTCAGTGGGCTGCGGCGTCTATGCCGAGGTGCAAAACGGCGTCTGGACCGGTCAGGAGCCTGCCTTTGATCATCCCTTCAACCTTGGCGGTCACTGCGCCAAGGGGGCGGCCCTGCGCGAGCACGGCCACGGTGAGCGTCGCCTCAAGTACCCGATGAAGCTGGTGGGCGGCAAGTGGCAGCGTATCAGCTGGGATCAGGCCATCGAAGAGGTGGGCAACGAAGTGCTGCGCCTTCGCAAGGAGTCCGGCCCCGACAGCGTCTACTGGCTCGGCTCCGCCAAGCACTCCAACGAGCAGGCCTACCTGTTTCGCAAGATGGCGTCTCTGTGGGGCACCAACAACGTGGATCACCAGGCGCGGATCTGCCACTCCACCACGGTGGCAGGTGTAGCCAACACCTGGGGCTACGGCGCCATGACCAACAGCCTGAACGACATGCATCACAGCAAGTCGATCATGTTTATCGGCTCCAACCCGGCGGAGGCCCACCCGGTCGCCATGCAGCACATCCTGCTGGCGAAAGAGCGTAACGGCTGCAAGATCCTGGTGGTCGACCCGCGCCGTACCCGCACCGCCGCCAAGGCGGACATGTACCTCTCCCTGCGTCCGGGCACCGACGTTGCCTTTATCTGGGGCATGCTCTGGCACATCTTCAAGAACGGCTGGGAAGACAAAGAGTTCATCCGCACCCGCGTCTATGGCATGGACGAGGTGCAAAAAGAGGTGGCGCGCTGGACCCCGGCCGAAGTAGAGCGGGTGACCGGCCTCAACGAGCAGCAGGTCTATGGCGCTGCCAAGCTGCTGGCCGACAACCGCCCCGGCTGCGTGGTCTGGTGCATGGGCGGTACCCAGCACACCACCGGCAACAACAACACCCGCGCTTACTGCATCCTCGAACTGGCCCTCGGCAACGTGGGCAAGAGCGGGGCGGGCACCAACATCTTCCGCGGTCACGACAACGTGCAGGGCGCCACTGACTTTGGCGTCACCTCCGATTCCCTGCCCGGCTACTACGGGTTGGAAGAGGGCTCCTGGAAGCACTGGGCCCGGGTATGGGACGTGGATTACGAGTGGATCAAGGCCCGCTTCGACAACAAGGCCTACAACGGCAAGTTGCCGATGAACAACAACGGCATTCCGGTCTCACGCTGGGTGGACGGGGTGCTGGAGAACGCCGATCTCATCGAGCAGGGCTCCAACATCCGCGCCATGTTCTACTGGGGCCATGCGGTCAACTCCCAGACTCGCGGCCCGGAGATGAAGAAGGCGATGCAAAAGCTCGACATGATGGTGATTGTCGACCCGTATCCCACCGTCGCCTCGGTGATGAACGATCGCACCGACGGCGTCTACCTGCTGCCGGCCACCACCCAGTTCGAGACCTATGGTTCCGTCACTGCCACCAACCGCTCCATGCAGTGGCGCGACAAGGTGATAGAACCCCTGTTCGAATCCAAGGTGGACCACGAGATCATGTATCTGCTGAGCAAGAAGCTCGGCTTTGCCGATGAGCTGTTCAAGCACATCAAGGTGGAGAACAACCAGCCACTGCTGGAAGACATCACCCGCGAATACAACCGCGGCATGTGGAGTGTAGGCTACACCGGCCAGAGCCCTGAGCGGCTCAAGGCGCACCAGCAGAACTGGCACACCTTCCACAAGACCAACCTCAAGGCCGAGGGCGGCCCGGTCAATGGCGAAGTGTACGGTCTGCCCTGGCCCTGCTGGGGCACCCCGGAGATGAAACACCCCGGCAGCCATATCCTCTACGACACCAGCATTCCGGTCTCCGAAGGGGGCGGCGGTTTCCGCGCCCGTTTCGGCATCGAGTATCAGGGCGTCTCGCTGCTCGCCGAAGACTCCTGGCCGAAAGGGAGCGAGGTGGAGGATGGCTATCCCGAGATCACCGCCGACCTGATGAAGCAGCTCGGCTGGTGGGATGAGCTGACCGAGGCCGAGAAGAAGGAGGCCGAGGGCAAGAACTGGAAGACAGATCTCTCCGGCGGTATCCAGCGGGTGGCCATCAAGCACGGCTTCGTGCCCTACGGTAACGCCAAGGCGCGCTGCGTGGTGTGGACCTTCCCGGATCAGGTGCCCAAGCACCGCGAGCCGCTCTATACCCCGCGCCGCGACTTGCTGGCTGACTACGCCACCTGGCCTGATTCGAAGAGCCTGTGGCGCCTGCCGACCCAGTACGCCTCGGTGCAGGAGAAGGATGTCAGCAAGGAGTTCCCCATCATCCTCACCTCGGGCCGTCTGGTCGAATACGAGGGGGGCGGCGATGAGACCCGCTCCAACCCCTGGCTGGCTGAATTGCAGCAGGAGATGTTCGTCGAGATGAACCCGGCGGATGCCAACGACGTCGGGGTGCGCGACGGTCAGGATGTGTGGGTCGAGGGGCCGGAAGGGGGCCGGGTCAAGGTGAAGGCGCTGGTGACCCCGCGGGTCAAACCGGGGCTCGCCTTTATGCCGTTCCACTTCGGCGGCCACTTCGAGGGCCAGGATCTGCGATCCAAATATCCGGAAGGGTCAGACCCTTATGTGCTGGGGGAGTCGGTCAACATAGTCACCACCTATGGTTATGACCCGGTCACCCAGATGCAGGAGACCAAGGTCACCCTGTGCCGTTTTCGCAAAGTAGGAGCCTGATCTCATGGCCAGAATGAAATTCATGTGTGACACCAAGCGCTGCATCGAATGCAACGGCTGTGTGACGGCGTGCAAGAACGAGAACGACGATGCCCTGGAGTGGGGCATCCAGCGCCGCCGGGTGGTGACCCTCAACGATGGCCTGCCGGGGGAGACCTCCATCTCGGTCGCTTGCATGCACTGCACCGACGCCCCCTGCATGGCGGTCTGCCCGGCCGACTGCTTCTATCACACCGACGACGGCATAGTGCTGCACAACAAGGATCTCTGCATCGGTTGCGGCTACTGCCTGTTTGCCTGCCCGTTCGGGGCGCCCCAGTTCCCGAAGACCGCTGCCTTTGGCGATCGGGGCAAGATGGACAAGTGCACCTTCTGTGCTGGCGGCCCGGAAGAGGATCACAGCGAGGCGGAGCGCCAGAAGTACGGTGCCAACCGCATCGCCGAGGGCAAGCTGCCCATGTGTGCCGAGCTCTGCTCCACCAAGGCACTGCTGGCCGGGGATGCGCAGGTTATCTCCGATATCTTCCGCGAGCGGGTTGCCTATCGTGGTGCCAAGGATGCGGCCTGGGGCAGCGATGAAGAGCTGTTCCACGACGCCAGCAAGCTGAACAAGCAGGGAGGGGCGGCATGAAAACCTGGCTAATGGCCCTGTTTGCTGCCCTGCTGCTGGTGAGTACCGCAAGTTTCGCTGACGCCGAGAAAGAGGCGGTCGGCTTTGCCGGCGCCGATTACTGGCGGGCGGTGAAGGATGGGCAGGAGGGGGTCACCACCTCCCGCTCGCCGGAGCACGGGGTACTTATCTCGGTGCCGGGCCAACTCTGGTTCGAGGTGAAGACCAAGTGGGTGTCGCCGCTCGGTGCCATCGCCATCTTCGGCTCCTTGGCCATGTGCGGTCTGATGTACCTGGTGGTGGGGCAGACCAAGCTCTCCAAACCGCGCACCGGGCGCAAGCTCAAGCGCTGGAGCCGGCTGGATCGGGCGCTGCATTGGACCACGGCGGCCATGTTCCTGACCCTGTCCGGGTCGGGGCTGGCCATCATCTACGGCAAGTACTTCATCAAGCCGGTGGTGAGCCTCGGGGTGTGGGAGAACTGGATCTGGTTTGCCAAGGTGTTCCACAACTATGTGGGGCCGCTCTTCTTCCTCTGCCTGATGGGGGTGCTCATCAAGTGGTTCCGCCACAACATCGTCAACATGGTGGATGTGCAGTGGTTCATGAAGTTTGGCGGCATGCTCGGCAAGCACAAGGGAAGCCACCCCTCGGCTGGCTTCTCCAACGGTGGCGAGAAGGCGATCTTCTGGTTGCTGATCTGGTTTGGCGGCATTGTGGTGGCGACCGGGTTGTTCCTCGATTTCCCCATCTTCGGCCAGCTGCGCCGCCAGATGGAGTGGGCCAGTTTTATCCATATCGTAGGCGCCTTGATCCTTATCTGCGGCTTTATCTTCCATATCTACATGGGCCTGTTCCAGCTGGAAGGGGCGCTGGAGGGGATGGTGACCGGCGAGGTGGACGAGACCTGGGCCAAGGAGCACCACGACCTCTGGTATGAAGAGGTGAAGCACACCCTCGATGAGCCCAAGGCGGGGAAATCAAGCTGATGGTCGACAAAGAATAAAGAGAAGGGGCGCTGCGGCGCCCCTTTTGATGGCGGGTCGATGGTGATGGCAAATTGATTGAACGATGCCGCAAACGGCGATGGTTTTTTGGGCCACCTTGAGCAACAGTAACAGGGGTTCCATTCACACAAGGGATGACAAATGATGAGAAAAGCATGGCTGGCAGCGGTATGTGCATCTGCGCTCTTCGGTGGTATTGCGGGCGTGGCGCAGGCGGCTGACGGGATCAAGACCCAGCAGGTGCAGTTCAAGAAGGGGGAGTCAGGGGCGACTATCAACGGCACTATTCAAGGTAGCCAGACCCTCGATTACAAGCTGACGGCCAACAAGGGCCAGAGCATGGTGGTGATCCTGACCGGCAAGCCCTACTTCAATATTTTGCCGCCGGGCAGTAAGGGGGAGGCGATCTTTGTTGGCTCTCGTGACGGGAACAACTTTGAGGCAACCCTGCCTGCCAAGGGCACTTATACCATTCGGGTCTACCAGATGGGGGCGGCCGAGAGCAGCAAGGCCAAGACGCCGTTCAAGCTGGAGGTGGGCATCAGCGGCTAATGCCTGCAGCTGACAAGCATCACAGAGGTGGCGGCAACAAAGGGCCGCCACCGTTGTTTTATCCCCTCTGTTTTTGCCTCGCCAAGGTTAATAGCCCCCCCGGGCCAGCCGTTCGAAGTAGCGCTGATAACGTCCGCTGGCGATGGCCTGCTGCAACTGCTGATTGAACTGATCCCGCAGTTTGGCTGAATCCGGCATCTTGCGCGGGAACATCACGAAGCTGTCGTTGCGCAGAAAAGGGGTCTGACTGTGGGTGATGAGTGCCGCGCTGGCGGGGTCGAGCTGGCTCTGCAACTCGGCCAGACCGACTCGCAGCTCTTGTGGATAGAGGTCGATCCGCCCGCGCAGCAGCTTGCCGAAATTCTGCTTCACGTCGGTGACTTTCTGTTGGGTTACCTTGCCATCGGCCACCATCTTGTCCAGCTCGGGCCCGTAGCTATAGGCGATATCGCCCCCCAACCGCATGCCGATGATCTGCTCAAGGCGCTCTGCCTGCAACTGCCGTGATTTGAGGGAGAAGAAGACAAACTGCTCCTGCAGCACCGCTTCGCTAAACAGAAAATCCTGCTCCCGCTCCGGTTTGTGCATCCAGACGGCGGTGGCGTCGTAGAGCTGGCTGTTGGCCGCCAGCGAATAGACCCGACCCCAGGGGGCGAAGTGGAACTTCACCTCATAGCCCGCCTCCTTGAACAGATCGCTGATGAGGTGGGCCACTGGACCGTGCTGTTTTGATTGCTCGGAGACGAAAGGGGGCCATTCACCCACGATGATGTTGAGCACCCGGCCCGGTGCGGCGAGAGCCGACTGGCAGGTCAGAAACAGCCACAGAGCAAGCAGCGGGATCAGGCGCATGGCAGGAAGAAGGGGACGCAGGCTGGCAGAGGCGAGGGCATCAGATCACTCCCGGCTGTGATGCGGTGAAAGGGGCTGGGTTGCCCGCAATGCTAACATGAGTCTCATTCCTTGCCGTGGATATTTGTCTCGTCGGGGTCGCCGGGCGCCTATTTTGGCCGCAGGGTATGCCCAAGCTCACAAAACCGATCGAGTAAACGTCATATGATTGATTTCATTATGAGTCTTGCTCTCCTGCCGAACGGCAATTTCACGTAAATCAAAGAGAATGACTATGGCTACCGGACAATATCTGCTGTGGAAAGATGCACAGGGACAGGATTTTCGCCCCGTTGCACTGACCGGCACTGATCTGCTTAACAATCGATACCTCAACAAGGGCACGGCCTTCACCGAACAGGAGCGGGCCGATTTTGATCTCGATGGTTTGCTGCCGCCTCAGGTACAAACTTTTGAAGCCCAGCTCGAGCGAGTGTATGAGGGGTTCAAGAGCGCTTGCAGCGATATCGAGAAGTACCAGAACCTGCGTGCCCTGCAGGATCGCAACGAGACTCTCTTCTATGCCCTGTTGTCACGCCATGTGGAGGAGATGACTCCCTACATCTATACCCCGACCGTGGGCAAGGCGTGCCAGGAGTTCAGCCACCGCTTCCAGAAGCCGCGCGGCCTCTACATCACCCCGGACAACGTAGATGATATGGGCAGTCAGGCCCGTCACTTCGATGCCAAATCGATCCGCATCATAGTCGTCACCGACAGCCAGGGCATTCTGGGGATCGGCGACCAGGGTGTTGGCGGCATGGGCATCCCCATCGGCAAGCTGGCGCTCTATACCCTAGGGGCCGGTATTCACCCCGCCTGCTGCATGCCCATCGCGCTGGATGTGGGCACCGACAACCAGAAACTGCTCGATGACCCCATGTATCTGGGCCGCCCCCACAAGCGTATTCGCGGCAAGGAGTACGAGGAGTTCATCGACAAGTTCGTGCAGGGGGTCAAGCGCCACTTCCCCAATGCCGTGCTGCAGTGGGAAGACTTCAGCAAATCCAATGCCTTCAACAATCTGGCCCGCTACCAGCAGTCACTGCCGTCATTCAACGATGATATTCAGGGCACCGGTGCCGTGGTGCTGGCCGGTATCATCGGCGCGGTCAAGGTCAAGGGGGAGACCCTGGGCCAGCAGAACTATCTGGTCTATGGCGCTGGCGCCGGTGGGGTTGGTGTCGCGGATCAAATCTGCGCGGGGATGATCCGCGAGGGGATGGATCCGCAGGCGGCCCGCGATCGCATCTACATTCTGGATACCCAGGGGCTGGTGTGCGACAACCGGGACGGACTCGACGAGTACAAGCGTCGCTACGCCAAGCCAGGGTTGCTGCTGGCGGGTTGGGAGACCGAGGTGCCCGGCAAGGCCAATCTGGCCGATGTGCTGCGTCATGTGCCCATTACCGTGTTGCTGGGTACCAGCGGCTCGGGCGGGGCCTTCCAGGAAGAGCATATCCAGCTGATGCTGCAGCATTGCGAGCGCCCCATGGTGTTCCCGCTCTCCAACCCGACCGCCAACTGTGAAGCGCTGCCGGAAGATATCTACCGCTGGAGCAAGGGCAAAGCCATTGTCGCGACTGGCAGCCCGTTCAAGGATGTGAGTTACGAGGGGCAGGAGTTCCGGGTCGGGCAGGGCAATAACGTCTTTATTTTCCCCGGTGTAGGTCTGGCGGCCATCGTCAGCCAGCTCCGCGAGATCACACCCGATGTCTTCACGACCGCCGCCTTTGCGCTGGCCGAGTGCGTGAGTGAGGTGGACCTGGCGAAAGGAGCCGTGTATCCCCGCATTCGCGAGCTGCGCAGCATCTCGGTGCATGTGGCGACCGCCGTGCTCAAGGATATCGTGCGCCGGGATCCCTCCCACCCGCTGATCGGTCAGGATTTGCAGCAGCATATCCTCAACCACATGTGGGAGCCGGTTTACCTGCCCTATCGTCGGGTATAACCGCATATTCACCGCTCGGATAACGGGTCGGTAAAGATGACAAGGGGGTAGCGCTGCTACCCCCTTTCGTTTACCCCGTGGCATTCACTAAGTTCGCAATGGCCGCCAGCGCCCTTGCTGATTGCGACAGGCGGTATCCTGCCACTGCTGGCTCGCCTTGCCGATATAGAGTTGCTCGCGATAGTCGCGACACCACTCCCCGCTGGTATGGCGGAAGGTGCGTAGCGGGGTGACGCTACCCGAGTGACGGTTAGCTGGATTGAACCAGGTGAGGCTTTGGCCTTTGGTACGGGTTTCCAGCGCCTTGGCGAGTGCCTGATTGGCCAGTTGAACATCTGCCTTATCCATCTGATGGTAAAGCGGCGGGGTGTCGACCGTGGCGCAGCCAGCGAGGCCGAGCAGGAGGAGTGTTAGCAGATAACGCATCATGGTTGCCCCTGTTGGCGAAAGCCGTTGTTGAGCAGCGCCCGCTCCTGCTCATCGGTAAGTACTTGCTGGCGATCATCGACCGTGCCATCACCTCTTAGTTTGTTGCCGTTGGCATCGACAGCATCCACGCCGTTGTCATCGACCGTGCCGTCACCTCTGAGCTTGTTGCCGTTGGCATCGACGGCATCCACGCCGTTGTCATCGATGGTTCCATCGCCTCTGAGCTTGTTGCCGTTGGCATCGACGGCATCCACGCCGTTGTCATCGATGGTGCCGTCACCTCTGAGCTTGTTGCCATTGGCATCGACGGTATCTACACCGTTGTCATCAACGCCATTGCCAAATCCGCGGCCACCCCCATGGCGTTCTCCCCCTGCATGTTTTTCTCCACCAGCATGCCGTTCACCTCCACCATGCTGCTCTCCGCCGGCATGCTCGCCTTGGCCGCCACTGTCATCGCTGCCCCCATCGCTGTCGCTGCCACCGCCGCTGTCGCTGCCTCCGCCGCTGTTGCTGCCTCCGCCGCTGTTGCTGCCACCGCCGCTGTTGCTGCCACCACCGCTGTTGCTGCCACCACCGCTGTTGCTGCCACCACCGCTGTTGCTGCCTCCGCCGCTGTTGCTGCCCCCATCGCTGTCGCTGCCACCGCCGCTGTCGCTGCCTCCGCCGCTGTTGCTGCCACCACCGCTGTTGCTGCCACCACCGCTGTTGCTGCCACCACCGCTGTTGCTGCCACCACCGCTGTTGCTGCCACCACCGCTGTTGCTGCCTCCGCCGCTGTTGCTGCCCCCATCGCTGTCGCTGCCACCGCCGCTGTCGCTGCCACCGCCGCTGTCGCTGCCACCGCCGTTGTCGCTGCCACCGCCGCTGTTGCTGCCTCCACCACTGCTGCCCCCACTGCCACCATCGCCATCTTTGTTGTGAACGATCAGCTCATTGGCGATGTAGTTGTGGCTGCCATCGAGCAGCAGATTGAAGAGTGCGGTAGTGGGAGATGCCTCGATCCAGCAGAGTGACTCAACCAGCAGTAATTCCGGCTGGGGTTGCAGGGCCAGATTGCCCGTCACCATGGCAGGTGCCGGGCGACACATTATCTGCATGCCGGTAAATAGCGGCAGCACCGCCAGTTGCGGGTTTTCGGTTCGGGTCATGGCTGGTGAGATGGCCGCCCAGCCCCGAGTGGTCAGCAGAGGGTGCTCTGCGGTAAAGAACGGGGGCAGATCATTGATCCCGTAGAGTCTGCGCTTGCCCAGAATGACCCGTTCGATCGCCAGGATCCGGTTACTGCCGCCGTGCTGATCCAGCACCTGTTCACCGACCCGGAGCGTTTCTATCGGGCGGGTGGAACCATCGGCCATCGTGATGCGAGTGCCGGCGATAAAGCAGGACTTGGCATAGGCCTGATTCATTTGCCACTCATTTTGGGCGAAATCATAACTGAACGGGTTCGCAAACAGGGCGAGTGCGATGGCCGAGCCGATCAGCAATCTGCGCTGGCTGGCCTTGAATGGGGGCTGTGACATGGGGACTCCTTGTCCATCTTGATTCACAGGATCCATTATAGAGCGCCCCTTGGTGGCGGCATTTTTGACCATGAACACAATAAACATGATGGAAAAACGATTGGCGTTCGTCACAATAATGCGTAAAATCACATACTCGATGCTTGTAGCAACGAATCCCGCCTAAAAAGCCAGTTTCATGCCCTTCCCAAGCAGTAAAAGGTAACGAGTGACGCATTTGTGTTCATTTCGCGCCTTGAAAAAGTCTTGTGATGACTGAAAAGTGATAAATATCCCCATCAGTTATCAAAAAATTAAGGACATCCATGTTTTCCTTAGTCAAGCAAAGTGTCGCCGGGCTGCAAATCCTGTTTGTCGCCTTCGGCGCCATGGTTCTGGTGCCCCTGCTCACCGGACTGAACCCCTCCATGGCCCTGCTTGGCGCCGGTGTGGGCACCCTGTTGTTCCAGCTCTGCACCCGCCGCCAGGTCCCGATTTTCCTCGGTTCCAGCTTTGCCTTCATCGCCCCAATCATCTACGCCACCCAGACCTGGGGATTGCCATCCACCATGTTTGGCCTGTTTGCCGCCGGTTTCATGTATTTCATTCTGGCTGCGCTGATCCGGGCAAAAGGGATGGGGTTTGTGCACAAATTGCTGCCCCCCGTGGTGATTGGCCCGGTGATCATGGTGATCGGTCTTTCTGTGGCGCAGGTTGCCTGCAACATGGCGATGGGCCGCGCCGGTAGTGAGCAGGTGGTTCCTGCGGGAACTGCGCTGACACTGGCCGGTATCTCGCTGGCGGTCACCCTGATTGCAGCTGTGTTCTGCAAGGGGTGGATCAAGCTGATCCCCATCCTGTGCGGTGTGATTGCCGGTTATGTCTCGGCGGTCTTCATGGGCCAGGTGAGTTTCGATGGCATGGTGAACGCCCCCTGGTTGGCGCTGCCCCACTTCGAAACCCCGGAGATCAACTGGGCTGCTGCGTTGTTCATGTTGCCGGTAGCCATCGCCCCCTGTATCGAGCATATCGGTGGCGTGTTGGCGATTGGTGGCGTGACTGGCAAGGATTACACCAAGGATCCGGGTTTGCACCGTACGCTGGCCGGTGACGGTATCGGCGTCTGCTTCGCCGGTTTCATCGGTGGCCCACCCGTGACCACCTACGCCGAAGTGACCGGTGCCGTGATGATCACTCGCAACTTCAATCCGGTCACCATGACCTGGGCTGCGGTGTTTGCCATCATTCTGGCCTTCTTTGGCAAGTTCAATGCGCTGCTCACCTCCATCCCGATGCCGGTGATGGGCGGTATCATGCTGCTGCTGTTCGGATCCATCGCCGCCATCGGTCTCAAGACGCTGGTGGAATCCAAGGTGGACCTGGGACTGTCACGCAATATCGCCATCGTCGCCGTGACTCTGACCGTCGGTGTCGGTGCGCTGGAGATGAAGATTGGCGACTTCGCGCTGGCCGGCGTTGGCCTGGCCTCTGTTGCCGCCATCCTGCTCAACCTGATCCTGCCTGCGCACTCCGAAGAGGGTGTGATGGACGCGGCCAAGGACTGAGTTCCACCAGACGTTTATTGTTGATTTGGAGAAGGCCACCTCGCGGTGGCCTTCTGTTTTTCGGGTATCTCGCGCCACTTTTTGGCTCGGCGGAGCTCATCTGGAATCTAATCTGGAAGCAGATGAGGGGGTTAGCATTCTCATTTGACGTATCTCTTTTCGTGACCTTAGCTAAAGGACAGGTTTGGCTCTGAGGTCTCCTCGAGCAGTATGGGAAAATGGATGTTGGCGTTTTATATCATTTCTCTCCCAGACCCCTGTCATAAAACGATGCGCTTCTTCTTTGCCACGGCGCTGTTGTATGGCAGAGGCTTATCCGCCCCACTCCACACTCCCCTTATGCTGCCCTGGCATGTTTCCACCTCGATTTGTTGTGAGCCTCCCTCGCCGGTTGCGTTTCGTTGCGCACAGGCAAAATCCGGATCTGTTTGCTGCTGCACATGGGTGGGCGGCGAGCCGTGAAAGCCGGCATGACCCCAGCGGGTCAAACGTGCACCGCCATCGGTAACGGCGGATGTTCAGGGATGAATGGCAAGCAAAGCGAGGTTGCAATGAACTATCAACTGCTGTGGAAAAGTGCAATTTTTTCAGTCTCTTCCATGATGGCGATAAGCGCTGTTCAGGCTGCGCCACTGAACGTGATGACCGAGGATTACCCGCCATTCAACATGCAGGGAGAGGGGGGCAAGATTGTCGGACTGTCGACCGAGGTGGTCGAAGAGCTGTTCAAGCGTGCTGGAGTCGAATACAAGCTGACCCTGATGCCCTGGAAACGGGCGTACGAAGATACCCTCGGCACCCCCAATACCGCCCTCTACTCCACGACCCGCACTCCGGAGCGGGAAGCACTGTTCAAGTGGGTAGGGCCGCTGGTCAATAACAACTGGGTGTTTTTCTCCAGTTCGACCGCCAATATCACGGTCAAGTCGCTGGAAGATGCCAAGCAGTATTCGGTGGGTGGCTATAACGGTGATGCGGCCGCCGAATATCTCAAGGCCCAGGGATTTGCCAAGTTGCAGTTGGCGGCCAACGATACCGCCAACGTGAAGAAACTGGAGGCGGGCCGCATCGATCTTTGGGCAACCGGCCAGTATCTGGCGCCCTATCTGGCCAGCAAGGAGAAGGTGGCCTCACCCAAGCCGGTCTTCGTGTTCAAGGAAACCCAGATGAGCTTGGCGTTTAACAAGGATACGCCCGATGAGCTCATCACCAAGCTCAACGAGATCCTCGCTGCCATGAAGGCGGATGGCACCATCGACAAGATCAATGCCAAGTACCAGTAACAGTACCAATAGCAAGTGCCGCTCAATGGCACTGCGCCGGCTGCCGTAAAACCGGGAGGAAACCATGGATTGGAAAAGCCTGACGTTCAGGATTGCCGTGTTGACCTCCCTGTCGGTGAGTCTGCTACTGGTGTTGTTTGGCGGTTACAACTACCACGCAGTCAAGGCGGAGAGCTACAGCAAACAGAGTGCGCTGGTCGAACAGGCCATCGGTCGGCTGCAGCTCTCCCTGCCCGGCCCGCTGTGGAATTATGAATCGGCCTTTATCGAGGCATCGCTCAAGTCCGAGCTGGCGGCCGATATACTCAGTGCGTTGCTGGTGGTCAACAAGGACAAGCTGGTAGCCGGGTTTGCCCGTGACACGGCGGGGAGCATTGCCCCCGTGACAGCCATGCCTGCCGATACCGCTGCCTATGGGGGATATGATCTGGTCTATGACGACAGCGGCCAGAAAAACACCGTGGCCCGATTGCTGGTGCAAACCAGTGATGCCGCCATTCAGGCCCAACTGCGCCAGCAGTTGATCACCACCGTCTGGCAGATCCTGGTGCTCGATCTCTGCATCATCGCGTTGCTGATGGTGCTGATTCATCGCAATGTGCTGAGACCACTTCATCAGATGAATCAGGCGGTGTTTGATCTGGCCAAAGGAGAGGGGGATCTGACCCGGCGTCTGAAGATCAGCCGTCAGGATGAGATGGGCGCGCTGGCCACCAACATCAACCACTTTATTGCCAAGTTGCAGGAGATGGTGGCGGAGATCAACGAGCTCTCTGCCGGTGTGTTGCAAACCGCCGAACTCTGTGACTCCCTCTCGGCAGATACCCGGGTAGGCAGTGACGCCCAGCAATCCGAGTTGGATCAAGTCGCCACCGCCATCACCGAAATGAGTCAGGCTGTGCAGGAAGTGGCTGGCAATGCGGTGAAAACCTCTGGCGCCACCGATGAGGCCAACCTCTATGTGGAGCAGGGTTACAATCTGGCGGGCCATGCCAATGAGGCCATCCATCAACTGGTGGGGGAGGTGGAGCGAGTCGCCACCCTGATGCGCACCCTTTCGACCGAAAGCAGCAGCATTGGCACCATCATCGAGGTGATCAACGGCATTGCCGAGCAGACCAATTTGCTTGCCCTCAACGCGGCCATTGAGGCGGCGCGGGCGGGTGATCAGGGGCGCGGTTTTGCGGTGGTGGCGGATGAGGTACGCACCTTGTCGGGCCGTACTCGCCAGTCGACGGAGGAGATCAGTGCCAGTATCAAGCGGTTGCAGCAAGCGACCCAGAATGTCGGGGCCGGGATGCAACAGAGTCAGGAGAAGGCATCCCGGGCCGGCATCGAGGCGGCAGATGTGCAGATATCGGTGGAGAAGATTAAAAATCAGGTCAGCCTGATCCGCGAGATGAACATGTATATCGCCCAGGCATCGGAAGAACAACACTCGGTGGCGGAGGCGGTCAGCCACAGCGTCAACCGGATTGCAACGCTCAACAGCGAGAGTGCAGCCAGAGTGGCACAGGTTGCCGAAGCCAGCAGCGATCTGCGGCAGCTGTCGGCCCAACTCGACACCCTGCTTAAGCAGTTTCGGGTCTAGTCAGTTCACTTCGCCCCGTTGGATCATCCTGCGGGGCAGGTAAGGTTCCCTTTATTGTGAGGCGCTGCGAGATGTCGTGAGGGGCAAGGGGCCTTGTCCAGCAGCGTTTTTCGTCATGCCCATGTCACTGTTTAGCTGAGATTGGCGTGATCGTGATACGCGAAACTCGCGGCATCATGCTCTGCCCGATACGCAGTCCGACAGCGCTGGACGCATATTTTCATTTTCCCCGCTCATGCCTGCCTGCATCTATTGTGCCGCTGATCTCGACCCTTTAGAATTTCGTTTAATTACAGCGAGTCCTGAGCCGCCATCTGGCTTTATCAGGTGTGGAATCCCATCTTCTTCATGATGAATGCAAATAACAGGTGGTTGGTATGACGGGGGTTGCGCCAGGCAATAACATATCAGCCTATCACTTCGGTGATTATGTCTTTGATGTCAAAAGGCGAGAGTTGATCTTCTGTGCCGACAAGGACAACTTGCAAAGCGCCCGGGTGGTGCGCTTGTCATCGGCAGAGAGCCTCATTTTCAGCTATCTGCTCGATCACCATGACGAGGTGTGCGACAAGGATCTGTTGCTCGAAATCGGCTGGTTGGGTCGCCCCATCAGCCCCAACTCCCTGAACGTGGCTATCGCCAATATTCGCCGCCACTTCGCCTCATCCCCCCAGACGCTGGATATCAGAAGTACCCCGAAAAAAGGGTACTCCCTGCATCTGAACTGCAAGATGAAGAGCTATTACGGCAAGGCACTGCCAACAGATAGTGAGCCCTTGCCCGAGCCGATGAGCGAGCCCACGCCTGCAGCGGCTGCGCAGCCACCGTCGACATCACCAAGCTCCGACCACGAGGTCATCAAAGAGCCTGCGGCTCCCCGTTCTTTTGGTGAGCGCGCCAAACTTGCCTTTCTCAGCGGTATCGGGCGGCCAATGCTGGCAAGGGGCCTGATGTACGTCAATCTGCTACTGGCTGTGTTGGTGGCGTTTGTCGCCAGCTATCTCCATTTCGAGTGGCTCCATGTGCACTGCACCGATTCGCCGACCGGCGTTGTTTGCCAGATGGAGGCACGGAGCGACGTGCCACCAGTCAAGCCGGCATCGCTGGTGCTGGTCTCCGGCCACCAGGTTCGCGTGCTTTCCTATAAAGAGCTCGAAAAAACGCTGTAAGGGATCTCTGATGAAACGAACGCTGAAAAATACCTTGCTGCTGTTGCCACTGCTTGTCGTGCTGCTGTTTGTGGTCGGGATGTTTATCAACAGTCTGGGCTGTCATTACGACCTGAAAATGTCAGCCAATGGAGTCAACTATCACGGGGTGTGCCGCTGGGGCAAAATTACCGTGATCGAAGAGGAGGAGGCGACCAGGGAGAAGTGGCGGGTGACCGGTTTTCAACTTACCTTCTTCAACCAGCTTGTTTACCTCATCGACAGTCGTACCCAACTGCACGAATCGGGTAACGATGACTCCTATCTCAATGAGTACAACCTGATCCAGTCGCAATATGCGCTGGTCAACTATGCCTGGGTGCCGCTGACTGAAAACAAGGTGGCGATCTTCCAGCGCGATCCGGTGCATGAGGTCGTGATTGCCCAGCGAGATGGCTGGTTCGATCTCTATCGCTGGTTCTTCCCCCCGGCACCGCTGGTACCTGTTCAACCACAAAGCGCAGTTGCCGGGCGTCCCGCTAGTTTCTAAATAACTTGCACCAAGGGCCGGTGACCTCGCAGTGGCCTGTCTCATCACTGTTTTGCCAGCCCAGCCGATGGTAGAAGGCTACTGCCGCCGTGTTGCGAGTCGCAACCTTGAGCGAGCCGTGCGGCGAATCAGCGAGGCCCCGCTCCAGCAGGGCGCGTCCTATCCCCTGACCGTGCCAGTCGCTTGACACATAGAGGTGATGGACGAAGTGATCGGGCTGCCAGATGGCGATAAAGCCGCAGATATTGTCCCCCTGTTCGGCTACCCACACCTGTTCACCTTTGGTCTGTTCCTCGAAATCCTCGAGTTGGAAACGGGCGGGATCTACCCAGTGAAAGGTGTGGCGGCGGCTCTTTAAAAACAGCCGGGCCAGTTGGGGAATGTCGTGTTCTTCCATGAGCCGGATCATGATGTCCTCCCGGATCAAGCCAATGTTCATTGAGGCAGCTGCACAGCGGCAGGTTAATCGATGCAAATGACAAGGGTGTGATTAAGCACTGTCCATTGTATTTGCCATGGGGCTATACTGCCGGAGTCCCTTGTATGGATGGCTTGAGGATCGCTGATTTATGGACAATAAACTGATTGAAGGCAACATTTTTGTGCCGGCGCACATAGACGATGTCTGGCACGCCTGGACTACCGAAAGCGGTCTGCGCAGTTTTCTGGCTCCCGAATGTTTGATGGTGGCCGAACCGAATGGCCCTTTCGAGATCTACTTCAGGCCTGATGCCCCGCTGGGTGAACGTGGCAGCGAAGGGTGCCGGGTCATGGCCGTCATGCCCTATGATTTGCTCAGTTTCAGCTGGAATTTCCCACCCAGCCTACCCCATATCCGCCAGCAAAAGACCCAGGTTTGCCTGCGCTTTGTGCCGGAAGGACAGGGTACTCGCCTCTACTTCCTGCAGAGTGGTTGGGCCAATGATCCGGATTGGGATCAGGGTTATGCCTATTTTCGAGAAGAGTGGCTGGAGACCAGTCTGCCACGGTTGCAGTACCGTTTTACCCACGGTCCCATCGACTGGAACAATCCTCCCGACAAGGCGCAGCTGAAGGCGCTGGCCCAGTAATCCCGGATATCAGACATAAAAAAAAACCGGCCAAAAGGCCGGTTGAAACAGTTCAGGCTTGTCAGGTGACAAACGTATCCAGCGGATGAGAGTCGCTTTCCACTCCTTGTGAAGCACAACCCTCTTGGTTACGTGCGGCTACTTTATGCCATTCACACTGAATCGAGGCTGAACCATGGATGATCCCGCCTCGTTCCCCTCTTTAATCAGATAGTGATCCCCATCGACTGGCGCAAGTAAGCGCCCGCACCGAGTAGCCCCGGCCCTTCATGGGTGATTAGGAACACCGGGATCTCCTTGAGGTAGGACTTGAAGCGCCCCTTGTCTTCAAAGGCGACCCGGAAACCGGAACCGGTAAAGAACTCCTGGAAGCGCGGCACTATGCCGCCTGCGATATAGACGCCGCCAAAGGTACCCATATTGAGGGCCAGATTGCCGGCAAAGCGGCCCATCAGCACGCAGAACAGGCTCAGGGTGCGACGGCAATCGAGGCACTCCCCAGCCAGTGCGCGCTCGGTAATGTCTTTGGGGGCGAATGGCTCAGGCTCACGGCCATCGGATTTCACCAGCCCGCGATAGAGATTGACCAGACCCGGGCCGGAGAGGAAACGCTCTGCCGAGACATGGCCCAATTCGCCTCGCATTACTTGCAGCACTGCATCTTCCTCTTCGGTGTTGGCAGCAAAATCCACATGACCACCTTCACCCGGCAGGCTCAGCCACTGCTCACCCGCCTTGACCAGATGGGCGACCCCAAGGCCGGTGCCCGCACCATAGATGGCGATGGGCTTGCCCGCTACCGGCGCGGCGCCGCCAAGCTGGATGCGATCCGATTCAGCCAATACCGGCACCGCCATCGAGACCGCAGTAAAGTCGTTGATCACTTGCAGGCGTGCCAGCCCGAGATTGCTCTGCATCTCGCTGATGGAGAACTCCCAGCTGTGGTTGGTCATGGCAACCCAGTCACCGTTGATGGGGCAGGCGATGGCAATGCAGGCTTCAGCTACCTGAACCTTGTGTTCTTCCAGATAGAGGCGTACCACGGCTTCAAGGCTGGGATGGGCCAGACCTGAGTAGGTCTTTGCCTGAGAGATAGTACCGGTGGCCAGCTCACACAGGGCCAGACGCGCATTGGTGCCGCCGACATCGCCGACCAGCGCATGGGTATGCTGCATAACAACTCCTTCGTTACAGGATGGGGACGACTCTGGTGTCCCGAGATTATTGTTGGATTATGACGGCCCATTCTATCCGAGCTCAGGCTTGCTCACTCGCCGGATCGATACAAACGTGCGCCTGCTCACAGTGTTGTTGCTTTGCAACATTTGTAAGCGCTTTCATGGCTAGGTGACGTTTTGTAACGAAAAGTACGAAATAATTAGAGATGAGTCATACTTTGTATGGCAGGCGTTAGTTGCGATAACCGCTTGTCTTGTATAGTCCTTAGCTTGAATGGAAACTTGCTTAGCCGTAGATTGAGTGCAAAGACACTGAAGCTAAATTACAAAAACGCCTGGTGGTGATGATGAATACCCTTGATAAAATTACGAACAACTTGGAAAGTTTCAGTAAATCAGAACGCAAGGTTGCCGAGGTGATCCTGGCGTCTCCCCAGACCGCCATCCACTCCAGCATCGCTGCTCTGGCCAAGATGGCCGACGTCAGTGAACCGACCGTCAACCGCTTTTGCCGCCGTCTCGATACCAAGGGCTTTCCTGATTTCAAACTCCATCTGGCCCAGAGCCTGGCCAATGGCACCCCTTACGTAAATCGTCATGTGGAAGCGGAAGATGGGCCCGATACCTACACCGCCAAGATTTTCGAATCCACCATGGCCTGTCTGGATGCCGCCAAAAACAGCCTGGATATCTCTGCCATCAACCGCTGCGTCGATATCCTGACCCAGTCCAAGAAGATCAGCTTCTTTGGCCTTGGCGCCTCCTCCGCCGTTGCCCGCGATGCCCAGAACAAATTCTTTCGCTTCAACATTCCGGTAGTGAGCTTTGACGATATCGTCATGATGCGCATGAGCTGCATCAACAGCAGCGAAGGGGATGTGGTGGTACTTATTTCCCACACCGGCCGCACCAAGGCGTTGGTCGAAATCGCCGCGCTGGCCCGCGAGAACGACGCCACCGTGATCGGCATGACCGCCAAGGACTCCCCTCTGGCCCGCGAGTGCAATCTGGTGCTCTCCATGGATGTGCCGGAAGATACCGATGTCTATATGCCGATGGCATCCCGCATCGCCCAGCTGGCGCTGGTGGATGTGCTGGCGACCGGTTTTACCCTGCGCCGGGGGATGAAATTTCGCGAAAATCTGAAGAAAGTGAAAGAGGGATTGCGCGAATCCCGCTTCGAAACCCCGCACTCTTCCTGAACCGTCGGGGGCTCCGGCCCCCGACTGTCTATGCCACCCGCCTTGGTGTAGTATTGTAATTTAATAACAAAAACCACCCAGATGGTTTGTAAACGGGTGCATCGAGCCATGGGCTTGATGGGGCAGAATCTCAAGTCATATCAACTTCATATTGGAGTCTTTCATGCCTAGACGTACAAAGATTGTAACCACACTCGGTCCGGCTACCGACCGCGAAGGGATCCTCGAAGGGATCATCCGCGCCGGGGCCGACATGGTGCGGATGAACTTCTCTCACGGCACTGCTGAAGACCATATCCTGCGCGCCAATCAGGTGCGTGACATTGCTGCCAAGCTCGGTCGTCACGTCGCCATCATGGGTGATCTGCAAGGCCCGAAAATCCGTGTTTCCACTTTCAAGGATGGCAAAATTTATCTGGCCATCGGTGACAAGTTTATTCTCGACGCTGCACTCGGCAAGGGTGAAGGTTGTCAGGAGCAGGTCGGTATCGACTACAAGAGCCTGCCAGACGATGTGGTACAGGGCGACATCCTGCTGCTGGACGATGGCCGTGTGCAACTGAAGGTCGAGCAGGTTGAAGGTACCCGCATTCACACCACGGTGACCGTGGCCGGGCCGCTCTCCAACAACAAGGGCATCAACAAGAAAGGGGGCGGTCTCTCCGCTCCGGCCCTGACCGAGAAGGACAAGGAAGACATCAAGACTGCTGCCCGCATGAATGTGGACTATCTGGCTGTCTCCTTCCCGCGCTGTGGCGATGATCTGCGCTACGCCCGCGAGTTGGCCCGCGAAGCCGGTTCCAATGCCAAGATCGTGGCCAAGGTTGAGCGCGCCGAAACAGTCGCCACCGATGAGGCGATGGAAGACATCATCCTCGGATCCGATGCTGTGATGGTCGCCCGTGGCGATCTGGGTGTCGAGATCGGTGACCCCGAGCTGGTTGGTGTACAGAAGAAGCTGATCCGCCACTCCCGTCGTCTGAACCGCGTCGTGATCACCGCGACCCAGATGATGGAATCGATGATCAACGCGCCGCTGCCGACTCGTGCAGAAGTTATGGACGTGGCCAACGCTGTGCTGGATGGTACCGATGCGGTGATGCTCTCCGCCGAGACTGCCGCCGGTCAGTTCCCCATCGAGACCGTGACCTCCATGGCAAGCGTCTGTGTCGGTGCCGAAAAGCACCCGAGCCTGAACGTCTCCAACCACCGCATGAGCTACACCTTCACTTCCGTTGAAGAAGCTGTAGCCATGTCCACCATGTATGCGGCCAACCACCTGGAAGGGGTGAAGGCGATCGTGGCACTGACCGAGTCCGGCACCACGCCGCTGCTGATGTCCCGTATCAGCTCCGGTCTGCCGATTTTCGCCATGTCTCCCCACAACAAGACCCTGGCCTGGACCAATCTCTACCGTGGCGTCACCCCAGTGATGTTTGACGGTGACGAGACCAAACCGGTCTACGAAGTGTGCCGCGATGCGCTGGCCGTGCTCAAAGAGAAGGGGCTGCTGCAAAGCGGTGACATGGTGCTGCTGACTCACGGTGACAAGATGGAAACCGTGGGTAGTACCAACACCTGCAAGGTGATGATGGTCGAATAAGCCCGTCCGGTTTTACTGTGCTTAACAAGGCTGCTCCTCTTTGATGAGCAGCCTTTTTGTTAACTGCTGTCGGGCTGTGGCGGGATAAACAGGACTCAATGATTGCTTAACTGGATTCCCCTTCCGATAATGCGGGAGTGATTTTCAGCGGGTAGCCTGTTGTAGGTGATCGTCCCAGGTAACCCAGACACTCGACAATACGGGAGTGAAAAGATGAACAAGCGTAACTGGTTGCTGGCCTTGTCACTGAGTCTGGCCTTCTCACCCTGTTATGCCGACTGGGCCAAGCTCAAGGCCGCAGCGTCCGATCTGGGAGCGGCAGTGAGCGAGACCAGCAAGGAGGTGTGGCAGGATGTCAGCGATTTCTCCAAGAAGAGCTGGGCCTCCATCTCGGCCTGGGGAGAAGAGGCGTTCAATACCGCCGGGGTCTGGACCGACAAGAGCATCGCGACCGGCAAGGAGTGGCTGAAGGCGGCCGACAAGGAGCTCAACGAGATGCTCAACCCCAAGACGGCGAAAGAGGCGAGGATCGCGCTCAATACCATGGCCGACACTGCACTGATCCGGTTGTTCAACGAGCAGCCATCAGCCAAGTTGTTGTTTGACAAGGCTTATGGTTATGCAGTGTTCGATTCGCGCAAGTTCTCCCTGATGCTGCATACCAATCAGGGGGCCGGGGTGGCAGTCAATCGCAAAACCGGCAAGCACACCTATATGAAGATGTTTGGTGCGGGTCTGGCGGCCGGGATTGGCGGCAAGTTCTATCAGCAGGTGATCCTGTTTGAAAACAAGGCCAGATTCGATGCCTTCGTGACCCAGGGGTGGGAGGCTACCTCCGAAGTGGGCGTGGTGGCAGGCAAGGAGAGCGCCGAACTGACCGCCAAATACAATGGCGGCATGGCCATCTACCAGATTGGTGAGAAGGGCCTGCTGCTCGATGCCAATATCTCCGGCTCCAAGTACTGGATTGACAAGGACTTGACTGAAACGAGCCGCTAATCCCGCCATTATCGGTTGCTCACTGCACGCCATGCGCTTGTCGTGATCTTGCCAACAGGCCCGTAGTGCGGGCCTGTTTGTTCTCTTGGTGTCAGTGGGCTGAATAGACCTGCTTGCCCTTGAACATGGTCCAGAGCACCTTGGTCTCCTTGAGCTCTTCGCTTGCTACCTGTTCCAGATTGCGATCCAGCAAGATCAGGTCAGCACTCTTGCCCGCGCTGATGGAGCCAATCTCTTTCTCCCGTCCAATTACCTTGGCGGCGCTGAGGGTATAGGCCTGCAAGATGGCCTGACGGCTGATCTGCTCGCTGGCGGGGGGCAGCAAGCCAAGCTCACCTTGGCGGGTGATCGCGGTATACATGGCGAGGAAAGGGTTGGGGCTGGAGACCGGCCAGTCACTGGCGCCGGCGATAATGGCGCCGCTTTGCAGCAAGCTGCCTGCCGGATAGAGGCGGGCTAGCAGTGCCGGGGGCACTTTTCCTTCAAGCAGCAGTGTGGTCGCCACGTTTTTCCCGGCCCACAAGAGTTGCATCGATGCGGCCACATTGAGCGGTTTGAAACGGGCAATGCTGGCCGGGCTCACCACCTCCAGATGGGTGATGCTGTGCAGCAAGCGGTGATCCCGATTGTGGGCCCGGGCATAGGCGATGGCATCAAGGGATTCACGGACGGCCCGATCGCCGATGGCATGAAAGTGAGCGATAAGTTGATGGGCATCCGCGGTGCGGATCAGCTCGTTGAAACGCTGCTTGTCCAGATCGTCCTTGCCGCTGTAACCGGGACGGTTGAGGTAGGGCTCGCTCAACTTGGCGGTCTGGGATGGATACTCGATGACACCATCTTGCAGGATCTTGATCCCCACCAGTTTCACGTCCGGGGCATCTTGAAACTGCTGTTGCAGCGCCAATACGTCATCAATGATGGCGGGTGATGCGTGGATCCCCACCAGTGCCAGTGCGGATACATGTCCGGTCAGTTTGCCTTCCCGGGAGAGCATGCTGTACGCCGGCAGCAGGCCGGTATCGCGGCGATCCGGCTCGGCGTTGAAGATGGGCGCCAGGGGGCGAATGTTGCTGATAGGGTCCATCCAGGCGGTAATGCCCACCTGATTGAGTTGTTTGGCGGCGGTCATGATGGCACTGGCAATCGTCTCGTCGCTGACGGGGGGCAGGGCCTTGAGGATGGCATCCCAGCCGCCTTCCGAGGCAAAGCCATTGAGCTTGCCGGATGGGGTGAGGCCAAAATTGCCTTTCAGCGGAGCATAACGACCGTCAAGGGTGTCGGCATCAATGCCAGCCTTGCGCAGCATGGCCTGATTGGCCCAACCGGTGTGGGCATCCGAACCGGCCAGCACTACCGGGATCTGCCGGTATTGCGGGCCATTGAACACCTGATCGAGCAGGGGAAGCTGATGCCAGTAGTCGAGGGAGACATTGCTGTATAGCTCTACATCGCCCAGTGTCAGGCGGGGATCATCCTTGCTGCGGGTCAGAAATTGCTGCACCTGCTCAACCTCACTCATGGCATCAGGAAAGTTAACCGTCATCCCCTGAAAACCGGCAAATGCCGCATGAACATGGCTGTCGATGAGCCCCGGCATCAGGTACTTTCCTTTCAGATCAAGGCGCTTGGCATGGTTGCCTAGGCGGGCGCTGACCTCCTGATAGCTGCCGACTGCCACGATCTTTTTACCTTCAATGCCGACCGCTTCCGGGTTAGGGTTCGCCGGATCACCACTGTAGATGGTGCCGCCAAAGATCAGTGTCTGGCTCTGTGACTGGGCATTGGCGGCAGCGGGAAGCGTTACCAGCAGGCTGGCGAGAAACAGCGTTTTGATATTCATGGGCATGACTCCGTCGCTTCGGTGCCCGAAGGCACCGAAGTGGGTAAATGGAAATGAGGTATCGGCTTATCGGTTGATCAGCGGGATACAGATATCAAACACGTAATGATCCCGGTCGGAGTCCGTGCCTGCGTGGTATTGCTCGTAACACGGGCGATCGTCGCAGTTCAGCCCTTGACCCACTACCCAGCGAAACGCCGTCTCCCAGCAGGCAACCAGTTGATCGCCGCGAGCGATAAACTGACAAACCGCATAGGGGCCCGCTGCGATGGTCTGGGTGGTTAACTGGCGCCCTGCGGGGATCTCTGGCCCCAGCTCGATGCAGACGTCAGTACGGCAACGGGTCTCATCGGTGATATCGGGGATATCCCAATAGAGACTCAGGGTTCCCGCTGGTGTCATCGCCTCGTCTGAGGCGAACAGCGCGAGTAAATCCCGATGAGCTTGCTCGCAGGTCTCCTTGCCATAGGGGCCCAGGCGGCGCATGTACGCCACGCGCCGGGCGGGCATCAGCCTGACGCTTGCCCCCTGCAACAGACCCGGGTGTTCGGTGACCGGGTGCATGACCAGGCCATCATAGGTGTCAAAGGGAAGGGGATCGTTTCCAATCTTGCTTTTCCAGTTTCCCCCCTGCTGCTGGCGGTATTCCGAGGGGCTCATGGCGAAGTGCAGGCGAAAGGCCTTGGCGAAATTCTGCGAGCTGGAGAACCCGGCGGCCAGTGCGAGGGTGGTGATGTCGCTCTGGGGGGAGGCGAGCAAGCGACGAGCAGCGCGTTCCATACGCAGGCGCCGGGTAAATCCGGCAATGGTTTCGCCGACCATCGTCTTGAAAATACGGTGGAAGTGGAAGGTGGAGATGGCCGCCGCCGCTGCGACCTCATCCAGGCCCGGATTGTCATCCAGATGGTGGCTGATGTAGTCCATCGCCTTGAACACGGGTTTGCGATAATCCAGAGCGGACTCCTTGCCAGCCAGCAAAAGTGGGCGTCAGAGTCGGATTTAATCAGAGCCACCTGCCGTTGTCGAACCCGTCCGGCCTGGTCTGGCCACTCATCCTCGTCGCATTTTTAACGCATTGGCACTCTAATTGCTTGTTGCATGCCAGCGTCAATGATTTGTCTGGGGATGGAAAATGGAAATTAGTGCAAGCAGCCTGATGCAAGAGATGCAGGCGCTCAAGATCGAAGCAGGCGCAACGCCGCTGGCACAACCCGGTCGTCAGGTAACCTCCGACTTTGGTCTGCTGCTGCAACAGGCGCTTGGCAACGTCAACGAGCTGCAAGGCGCCGCCAATGATCTGCGTACCCGTTTCGACATGGGCGACAAGTCGGTGGATCTGGCCGAGGTGATGATCGCGGGCCAAAAATCGTCCATCGCCTTTGAAGCCACGGTACAGGTGCGCAACAAGATGGTCGATGCCTACAAGACCATCATGAACATGCCGGTATAAGCGACGCCAATAAACCATGACGACTGAACATCATGAACATGTCAGCAATAAGGACATAAATCGTGGCTACTGACCAAAACGGCGATCTGCTGATAAACGATGAGGGCACCGCCGCCCTCGATGAAAATGAGCAGAAGAGTTCGGCGCTGGGCTTCCTGTCCAATACCGATGTGCTGCGGCAAATCACCCTGATCCTGGGGCTTGCCATCTGTCTGGCCATTGCGGTGTTTATCCTGCTGTGGGGCAAGGAGCCGGATATGCGTCCCCTCGGCACCTACACCACCCAGGAGCTGGTGAAGACTCTCGACTTCCTCGATCAGCAGAAGATCCCCTATCAGGTGGATGGCAAGAGCGTGCTGGTCAACGCCGAAAGCTACCCCACTATCCAGCTGGCCCTGACCCGTGCCGGTCTTGCCAATGCCACCGATAGCAACATCGGTGGTGAAGATATCCTGCTGAAAGATTCCAGTTTCGGCGTCAGCCAGCGGATGGAGAGCGAACGTCTGAAGCTGAGCCGCGAGCGCCAGCTGGCGAGCGCCATCGAACAGTTCCAGAATGTGGCCAAGGCCCAGGTGCTGCTGGCTATCCCGAAAGACAACGTGTTTGCCCGCAACGAACGCAAACCCAGTGCCACCGTGGTGCTCAACCTGAAAGGGGCGGCGCTGGGGCAGGGGGAGGTGGACTCCATCGTCGATATGGTTGCCTCTGCCGTGCACGGTCTCGAGCCGACCCGCGTCACCGTCACCGACCAGAATGGCCGCCTGCTCAACTCCGGCTCGCAAGACCCAATCTCGGCCCAGACTCGCAAAGAGTTTGCCATGCAGCAGAAGCAGGAGCTGGAGTACAAACAAAAAATTGACGCCATCCTGATCCCGGTGCTGGGGGCCGACAACTATACGGCGGAAGTGGATCTCTCCCTCGACTTCTCCCAGCAGGAGCAGACCCGCAAGACTTACAACCCTGACTTGCCTGCAGTGCGCTCCGAGATGACCATGGAAGAGAACAGCGCCAGCGGTAGCAACGGTGGTGTGCCTGGTGCACTCTCCAACCAGCCCCCTGCAGCCTCCAATATTCCCGAGGAGGCGACCGGTGGTGATGGTGCCAGCGCTGCTGCTTCGGGCCGCTCCCGCAAAGAGGCGACCCGCAACTTCGAGCTGGATACCACCGTCAGCCATACCCGTCGCCAGATGGGAGGCATTCGCCGCATGACCGTCTCGGTTGCCGTGGATTACAAAGCGGTACCCGGTGCCGACGGGGCTGTGACCCGTGAGGCGCGCACCCAGGCAGAACTCGATACATTGCGCCGTTTGCTGAGCGGTGGCCTTGGCTTTGATGTGACCCGTGGTGATACCCTTGAGGTGGTCGCGATTCCGTTCAATCGCCCAGAGCTGGATACCGTGGCCGAGGTGCCGCTCTACGATCAGCCCTGGTTCTGGCGTGCTGTGCGGATTGCCGCCTCGGTACTGGTGATCATCGTCTTGATCGTCACCGTGGTTCGCCCCATGCTCAAGCGACTGCTCTATCCGGATGCCAAACCGGAAGGGGAAGTGGATTTCGATAACCACACCGTACTGGGTGGCGACGACGAGTTGAGTCTGCTGTCAGCGCAAGTCGAGAACGATCAGGTATTTGGTGTACGCGATGGTCAGCTGAAACTGCCGGATCTGCACCGTGACGAAGACTTGCTCAAGGCGGTACGTGCGCTGGTGGCGAACGAGCCGGACCTGGCCGCTCAGGTCATTAAAGAATGGGTAACGAACAAAGATGCCTGAAGAAAAGAAGAGTCAAGTCACCGGCAATGACATCACTGACAGTCAGCGCCAGATCCTCGACCAGATGTCGGGGATGGAGATGGCTGCGGTGCTGATGCTCAGCCTCAATGAAGAGGATGCCGCCCAGATCTTCCGTCATCTCGAGCCCAAGCAGGTGCAGCGGCTCGGTATGTCGATGGCCTCCATGTCTGACTTCAGTCACGATCGGGTGGCGGCGGTGCACCGTCAATTCATCGACGATATCCAGAAGTACACCAACATCGGTATCGGCAGCGAAGACTTCGTGCGCAAGGCATTGGTGGCGGCCCTTGGCGAGGACAAGGCGAGCAACCTGGTGGACCAGATCATTCTCGGTTCCGGCGCCCGTGGCCTCGATTCGCTCAAGTGGATGGATGCCCGTCAGGTGGCCAGCATCATCCAGAACGAACACCCGCAGATCCAGACTATCGTGCTCTCCTATCTGGAGCCGGAGCAGTCCGCCGAGATCCTGAGCCAGTTCCCGGAGCAGGTGCGCCTCGATCTGGTGATGCGTATCGCCAACCTCGAAGAGGTACAACCGGCGGCACTGCAAGAGTTGAACGACATCATGGAGAAACAGTTTGCCGGTGCGGCCGGTGCCCAGGCAGCCAAGATGGGCGGCCTGAAGGCAGCCGCCAACATCATGAACTACCTGGATACCAATATCGAAGGCCAGCTGATGGACTCCATCCGCGAGTCGGACGAAGAGATGAGCCAGCAGATCCAGGATTTGATGTTCGTGTTCGAGAACCTCATCGATGTGGACGATCGCGGCATCCAGACCATGCTGCGGGAAGTGCCGGGGGATCTGCTGCAACGCGCCCTCAAGGGCTCCGACGATCAGATGCGCGAGAAGATCTTCAAGAACATGTCCAAACGGGCGGCCGAAATGCTGGCAGACGATCTGGAGGCCATGGGGCCGATCCGGGTCTCCGAAGTGGAAGCTGCCCAGAAAGAGATCCTCTCCATCGCCCGTCGTCTGGCGGATGCCGGCGAAATCATGCTGGGTGCCGGTGGCGGCGAGGAGTTCCTCTAAGCCATGGCCCATAAACAGAACCGCGATGCTAAGCCCGCATCAGGCAGTGGTGAGGAGCCGCGCAAAGCATGAACAACAAACTGCGTGGTTATGTGCGCCCTGAGGGTGATGATGCCCGGGTTGAGACCTGGGGCTGGCCCGAGATGGAGGTCGAGGTAGAGGCGGGAGCGCCTACCAATGCCCTCGGCCTGGCCCCTGACTGGTATCAGCAGGAAGAGGAGATGGTGGAGCCGGAGCCCGAACAGGAGCCGACCCCCAGCATCACCGCCGAAGAGCTTGAAGCGATCCGTCAGGCCGCCTGGGAAGAGGGAATGGCTGAGGGGCGCGAGTCCGGTTATGCCAAGGGTATGGAAGAGGGCAAGCTGGAAGGATTGCAACAGGGCCACTCTGCCGGTCTCGAACAGGGGCGCGAGGAGGGACTGGCCATGGGCCGCGAGCTGGTGGAGCAGGAGATTGCCCACTGGCAGGGGCTCGCCGCGCGCCTTGCCAATCCGCTTAACGAGCTGGATCAGGCGGTGGAGCAGCAGCTGGTCTCGCTGGTGATGCAACTGGCTCGTGCGCTGATTCGTCACGAAGCGGAGACCTCCCCCCGCATTTTGCTGGAGGCGCTTAAAGAGGGGCTGGCCTTGCTGCCCGCCGCCGAACAGGGGGTGACCCTGATGCTGCATCCCGACGATATAGCGCGAATCGAACAGGCATTTGGCGCCGACGAGTGCGCCAAGCGCCACTGGCGATTGCAGAGCGATCCCACCCTCTCCCCCGGCGATCTGCAACTGGCTACCGAGCTCTCCAGCATCGATTTGACCCTCTCCGCGCGCATCGATCAGTTGCTGCGCAACTTCTTGCGGGACAATGCGTCGCAGAAACCGGCTTCGCAGGACTCACGCCCATAACCAATGCCGGACGTTGCCGTCCGGCTGCACTTTTTAGCTCTCAGGAGGCCAGATGAGCGGCTCGCTACTGAACCGGTTGCAAGGGTACAAGGTACGCGACAGCGCCCCCAAACCGCCGGTCGCCGGCAAATTGACCCGGGTGGTGGGGCTGACCCTCGAAGCCATTGGCTGCCGCGCCGCCATTGGTGCTCTCTGTCGCATCGATACCCTTGATGGGACGCTGGAGGCTGAGGTGGTCGGTTTTTCTGGCGATCGCCTCTATCTGATGCCGAGCGAGCAGCTCAAGGGGGTGATCCCCGGTGCCCGGGTGGTGCCCATCACCGAAGAGCACGGCATTCCGGTTGGTATGAACCTGCTTGGTCGGGTCATCGACGGCATCGGCCAGCCACTCGATGGCCTCGGCCCCATTCTCTCCTCCCAGACCGTGCAGTTTGCCCAACACCGCATCAACCCGCTCTCTCGCCGCCCGATCCATCAGCCGATGGACGTGGGGGTGCGCGCCATCAATGCCGTGCTGACGGTGGGGCAGGGCCAGCGGATGGGGCTGTTTGCCGGTTCCGGTGTCGGTAAATCGGTGCTGCTTGGCATGATGACTCGCGGCTCGGTGGCGGATGTGGTGGTGGTCGGCCTCATCGGTGAACGGGGTCGGGAGGTGAAAGAGTTTATCGAAGACATTCTGGGAGAGGAGGGGCGTGCCCGCTCCGTGGTGGTAGCGGCTCCCGCCGATGCCTCGCCGCTGATGCGGCTAAAGGGGTGTGAAACGGCGCTGGCCATCGCCGAGTATTTCCGCGATCAGGGGCTTAATGTGCTGCTCTTGATGGATTCACTGACCCGTTATGCCCAGGCCCAGCGTGAGATCGCGCTGGCGGTGGGCGAGCCGCCAGCGACCAAGGGTTATCCTCCCTCGGTATTTGCCAAATTACCGGCGCTGGTGGAGCGGGCGGGTAACGGCAGTGACGGCCAGGGCTCCATCACGGCATTCTTCACCGTACTGACCGAGGGGGATGACCTGCAAGATCCCATTGCCGATGCGGCGCGGGCGATCCTCGATGGCCATATAGTGTTGTCGCGTGAGCTGGCCGATGCGGGCCACTATCCGGCTATCGATATCGAGAAGTCCATCAGCCGGGTTATGCCCATGGTCACCTCGCCGGAACATATGGATCTGGCGCGCACCCTCAAGCAGTTCTACTCCCTCTATCAGCAGAACCGGGATCTCATCACCATCGGCGCTTACAGTCAGGGTTCCGATCCGCGCATCGACCGCGCCATCATTCAAAAACCCTATCTGGATCAGTTCTTGCAGCAGGGGATGCGTGAGGTCATTCACTACGATGATGGCCTGCAAGCCTTGCAGATGGTGGCGATGCCATTGATGCGCTGATAATGGTCGGTAACAGAGAGGTCGACGATGAGTAAAGGGTTGGTATTGTTGGCCGACCGGCTGGTGGAGGCGGAGCAGCAGTGTGCGCTGGCGCTGGTGAAGGCGCAGCAGGATCTCAAGCTGTTCATGGATCAGCAAAATGCCCTCAACCAGTACCGCCAGATCTATCACCAGCAGTGGACCGATCGCGGCCTGCAGGGGATTTCACCCCAGCAAAACACCCAGTATCACGCCTTTATAAACAAGCTCGAACAGGCAGCGACCCAGCAGTACGAAGGGGTGTTGCAGGTGCGTCAGGCGCTGGAACAGCGCCGTGAAGAGTGGCTGGCGGCCCAGCAGCGGCGCAAGGCGGTTGAGCTGTTGCTGGAGAAGCAGGCGAGTCGCGAGCAGCAGAAAGCCCAGCGTCAGGAGCAGAAGATGCTGGATGAGTACGCCATGTTGCGGCGCTTTCATCAATCTGGCCTGTAACTTGCTTTGATCTGGACATTGTCGGCGGCCATCTCTTTGGGGGCCACCAGAATTCAGGGATCCCATCATGATGCAGACACTGTTGACACAAACGCCTTCGGCTCCGGCCAACGGGTTGGACAAAGCGCCTCTGAGCGGTTCCGTCGAGAGCAAAAGCATCGATGGGGGAACCGGCAGCGACAGCAAGGGGGATTTCGCCACCCTGATTGCCAAAGCCCGGAACAGCGAACAGGGCGCCGCCGAGGCCACTCAGGGCGGTAACCATGTCCGATCAGCCAAATCTTTGGCGACCGAGAGCGCCTCCCCCAAAGAGGAGACCTGCAAGGAGCAGGATCCTGACGCCGACAACAAGGTGGGTGAGGTCCCTGCCACCGACTTTCTGCTCCGTCTGCAAGACTCCCTCAAGCTCGATACCTCGCTAGTGACTCCCCAGCTGGCGGTGGCGGCCCAACAGCGCGCCACTGCGGTAGACGGCAATCCGTTGCCGCAAGAGGGTGAGCTGGAGGGGACTGCGCTTGATGAAAGCGAGCAGACTCCTGCCGCTGCCAGAATTGTCCAACAGCTTGCCGGTCAGACCGGGGCGCAGTCGCCGCTGGCGACGACCGCCAATTCGACTCTTGATACCACGGTATCGTCCTCAGCGGCGCGAGTGGTGGCTAAGGGCGATGCCTCTGCTGCCGTTCTCTCATCTGAAGGTGAAGATGCCGCCACTACTGCGGATGGGCAGGCCGGGAAGAAAGCCTCTGCCAAGGGCGAGACCCTCGGGGCAGATGGCCAGCACACCAAGCCCCTCACGGGGGCCGAGCGAATGGCCCAGCTGGCCAAGGTGCTGCCGGTCGATGAGTCGGCAAGCACTGCCAAATCCGCTGAGTCACTCGCTGCAAAAGAGGCTGGCGACAGCAAATCCGATCTCGCCGCCAGCAATGCTTTGACTAACAAGGGGCAGGCGACGCAAGCCGCGACTCAGGGGGCCGCGCTCAAGGCCTTCAATGAGGGGCTCAAGCAGCCTGAGGCGGGTGCTGCAACCACTTCAGCAGCTGCGGATGGAAGTGGGGTAGCTGGCAAGGGGGCAGAAAAGAGTGCCGCCGAGGGTAGCCAGCAGCCAGCCACCGCCGCCAATCAAGGTTCCGCGCCCGTGACGACGGCGCAGAGTGCCGCAGAAAGTGCCGCAGCCCAGAGCAGAGTGACGGCAAATGCGACGGCTCAGAGCGATAGCGCTGCCGCCCCCGTGATGGTGGCGCCGCAGCAGGTGTTGGCACAGGCTGAATCTCAGGGGCCGCAAGCACCGCTGTCGACTATTTCAGCCGGCATCAAGCAGATGGAAGTGACCGGCACTGACGAGGTGCGTAAAGCGGTTTCGCTTGAGGTAAAACCGAAGGCCGGTGAGGCGGAGAAGAGCTTGGTTGCGACGACATCTAGCAGTGAGAGCAGCCCGAGCCAGACCGTTCAGCATGGCCAGAACAGCCAGACTCAGCCACAGGTAGCCGATAGCCGGGCGCCCGCCGCTGAGACGACGCTGCGCCGTGAGCCGCAGAATTTACCCCATTTGAAACTGGCCAGTCAGGAAGCGCCTGCCGAATTGCACCAGAAGGTCAATGTGATGCTGGCCGAGAAACTGCAACAGGCGGAAATTCAGCTCGACCCCCTCGGCCTTGGCAAGATGAAGATCCAGATCCAGATGGGAGCTGACAGCCAGGCCAACGTCCATTTTGTGGTACAACACGGACAGACCCGCGAGATGCTGGAGCAGGCGATGCCCCGGCTGCGTGACATGCTGGCAGGGCAGGGGATCCAGCTTGGCCAGACGCAGGTGCAGCAGCAGTCGCAGCAACAGCAGCAACAGGGCCAGCCCACCTTTAACGGGCAGGGTCAGCAGGGTCAGAGTAGTGGTCAGCCGCGGTCCGGTAACGGGCTGGTTGAAGGGGAACTCACCACTTCCAACCCCAGTTTGCTGGTGGAATCGACAAACGGTTCCGGAATTGATTTCTATGCTTGATGCAATCCCGAGTAAGTTTATGATATCGAACAAGTTTGAGACTAGGGTGGACAAGGGATGGCTGACGATAACGAGTTGACGCTAAAAGACCCGGCTGCGGGCAAGAAAAAGAAGCTGATCATTATCATTGCCCTGGCGGTAATTTTGCTGGGCGGTGGTGGTGTTGGCGCCTTCCTGATGCTCTCCGGCTCCGATAAACCGCCCGCTGAAGCGGCGGAAGGTGCCGAGGCCGCCCCCAAAGAGGAAGCGCCTAAACCTTCCCTCTATGTCGGTATGCCGCGCCCCTTTGTCTTCAACGTCGCAGGTGCCCAGCGAGATCGACTGGTGCAGATCAAGATCCAGCTGATGGTGCGAGGTACCGCCGACGAGACGCTGGCCAAACAGAATATCCCCCTGATTGAAGGCACCTTGCTGCGGGTATTCAGCGCAGCCAGTGCCGAACAGCTGATGACCTTTGAAGGCAAGGAGAAGCTGCGCAAGGATTCACTGGAAGAGTGCCGTCGGGTGCTCAAGGACCTGGTCTCTTCCCCCGTTATCGAACAAGTGCTGTTTACCGGCTTTGTAATGCAGTAGGTGAAGCGTGAGCGATCTGTTAAGTCAGGACGAAATTGATGCCCTCTTGCACGGTGTCGATGATGTCGAAGAGGAAGAGATAGGCGGCGCTGGAGACCCCGGTGTAGCCCAGTTTGACTTCTCCTCCCAGGACCGCATCGTCCGTGGTCGCATGCCGACGCTGGAGTTGGTGAATGAACGTTTCGCCCGCCATATGCGGATCAGTCTGTTCAACATGATGCGTCGTACCGCCGAGGTCTCCATCAACGGCGTGCAGATGCTCAAGTTTGGCGAGTATGTTCATACCCTGTTTGTGCCGACCAGTCTCAACATGGTGCGGTTCCGCCCGCTCAAGGGGACGGCACTCATCACCATGGAGGCCCGACTGGTCTTCATTCTGGTGGAGAACTTCTTCGGTGGCGATGGCCGTTATCACGCCAAGATTGAAGGGCGCGAATTTACCCCGACCGAACGGCGCATTATCCAGATGCTGCTCAAACTGGTGTTTGAGGATTACAAGGATGCTTGGGCGCCAGTGATGGATGTGGGGTTCGAGTATCTCGACTCCGAAGTGAACCCGGCGATGGCCAACATCGTCAGCCCGACCGAGGTGATCGTGGTCAGCTCGTTCCACATTGAGCTCGATGGTGGCGGCGGTGACTTCCACGTGGCGATGCCTTATTCCATGCTGGAACCGATCCGCGAGCTGCTGGACGCCGGTGTGCAGAGTGACAAGGGGGATACCGACGTACGCTGGAGCAAGGCGCTGCGTGACGAGATCATGGACGTCAAGGTGGAGCTGCGCGCCAAGCTGCTGGAGACCGAACTCACCCTGCGTGAGCTGATGGAGCTGCGACCCGGCGATATCATTCCGGTCGATATGCCGGAAAATTTGCTGGTTTTTGTCGAGGACTTGCCCACTTTCCACGCCAAGATGGGTCGCACCAAGGATAATGTGGCGCTCAAGATCACCGACAAGCTCAAACGTCCTGAAGGGGTCAAGACGGAGATGCATCTGGTGACCCGGGGTGGGGTACGAATTGATGGTGAGGCCGAGCTGGAAGAGCTCGAGCGCAGTATCGAAGATCAACAGCGATAATTGACGGTTTATTACGGTAAACGGTCACTAAGTAGCATAAGGAAACAAGATGAGCGGAACTGAGGAAGAGGATCTGATGGCTGATGCCTGGGCTGCGGCTCTGGAGGAGCAGGTGACGGCGGAAGCCAAGCCAGCCCCGCTGGAAGAGTTGAAAGATGATGCCCCCATCAGTGCCGAGGAGCGTCGCAAGCTCGACACCATTCTCGATATTCCGGTCACTATCGCCATGGAGGTGGGCCGCAGCCAGATCAGCATTCGCAACCTGTTGCAGCTGAACCAGGGCTCGGTGGTGGAGCTGGATCGGGTTGCTGGTGAGCCGCTGGATGTATTGGTCAACGGTACCCTGATCGCTCACGGCGAGGTGGTGGTGGTGAACGACAAGTTCGGTATCCGCCTGACTGACGTCATCAGCCAGATTGAACGGATCAAGAAGCTCAAATGATGCGCCTCCTGTTGTTATTGCTGCCTGTTCCGGCCTTTGCCGAGCCAGCGGCATCTGCCAACGTGCCTAGTCTGAGCTCCTGGTTGCTCTCCAGTCTGATGGTGATCGGTCTCATTCTGGTGCTGGGCTTTCTGCTCAAGAAGAGCAAGCTGGCAACCGCCATGGGGGGCGGCCAGATGCGGGTCATCGCCTCGTTGCCGGTGGGTTACAAAGAGAAGCTGCTGGTGGTCAAGGTGGGCGAACAGCAACTGCTGGTCGGCGTAACACCGCAGCAGGTCAACTTTCTCTACCGGCTGGAGGAGCCGCTGGATGAAAACCAGCCACAGGCGTTTTCCCAGCAGCTTGGCAAATTGATGGGCAAGCATGAAAAAAGCTAACGGCTTATGGCTGAAAACGGGGCTGCTGGTCAGCCTGCTGATACCACTGTTTTGCTCCTGGCCAGCGCTGGCACAGGACGCCATGTCGGCGGTGACCGTCAAGACCATGGGGGATGGCTCTCAGGAGTACAGCCTGACCCTGCAAGTGCTGGCGCTGATGACCGCGCTCTCCTTCTTGCCCGCCATGGTGATCATGATGACCTCGTTTACCCGCATTATCATTGTGCTGGGCATCTTGCGTCAGGCGATCGGTCTGCAGCAGAGTCCCTCCAACCAGGTGTTGATTGGTATTGCACTGTTCATGTCGTTTTTCATCATGTCGCCGGTACTGGATCGTATCAATGATGAGGCATTGCAGCCCTACCTGGCCGAGACCATTCAGGCAAAGGATGCGCTGGAGCGGGCCGAGTTGCCCATCCATCAGTTCATGCTGGCCCAGACCCGGATCAAGGATCTCAACACCTTTATGGAGATCGCCAACGTGCAGGTGGAGAAACCTGCCGATGTGCCGCTACGGGTGCTGATCCCGGCGTTTGTCACCAGCGAGCTGAAAACCGCCTTCCAGATTGGTTTTATGCTGTTCCTGCCGTTCCTGGTCATCGATCTGGTGGTCGCCAGTATTCTGATGGCGATGGGGATGATGATGCTCTCGCCGATGATCGTTTCGCTGCCTTTCAAGCTGATGCTGTTCGTGATGGTGGATGGCTGGAACCTCATTCTGGGGTCGTTGGCCAACAGTTTCGGACTGGGTGCCGGTTAGTCGGTCGAGTGCAAGGAGCCCCCGAACATGAGTCCTGAAACCTTTATCGACGTCTTTCGCGAGGCGCTCTGGCTAGTTACCATTATGGTGACAGCCGTGATTCTGCCCAGCCTCGCTATCGGGCTGGTGGTAGCCATTTTTCAGGCGGCCACCTCCATCAACGAACAGACCCTGAGCTTTCTGCCTCGTCTCATCGTGACACTGTTTGCGCTGGGTGCGGGCGCTCACTGGGGTCTGCAGAGTCTGATGGACTTCTTCATACTGATGGTGAATCAAATCCCCGAGGTGGTGGGATGACCTACACAACCGCTCTGATCATGGAGTGGTTGTCTTCCATCCTCTGGCCGCTGGCGCGGGTGAGCAGTCTGCTGATGGTGATGGCGGTGTTCGGCAGCCGCCTTGCTCCTGCGCGGGTACGGATGGGGCTGGCTCTTGCTATCACCTTTCTGATTGCCCCGCTGCTTCCGAAAATGCCCCCTATCGAGCTCTTCTCTGCCGGCAGCTTTCTGGTATTGGGCCAGCAACTGCTGATCGGAATTGCCCTCGGCCTGATGACCCAGTTTCTGATGGAGAGCTTCGTGATGGCCGGTCAGGTCATCGCCATGCAGACCAGCCTCGGTTTTGCCACCCTGGTGGACCCGATGAATGGCCAGTCGGCACCAGTGGTGGGTCAGTTTTATCTGATGCTGGCGACCCTGGTGTTTCTGGCGCTGGATGGTCATCTGGTGATGCTGCGGCTGGTGATCCTCAGTTTTGAGACCTTGCCGGTGTCGGACGCCGGGCTCACTTTACCGGCCATCCGTACCCTGATCGGCTTTCTCGGTGTGATGTATCAGGCCTCACTGGTGATGGCCCTTTCTGCCATCGTCGCCTTGCTCTTAATCAACTTCGCCTTTGGTGTCATGACCCGGGCGGCGCCGCAGCTCAACATTTTCAGTATCGGTTTTGCGGTCAGCATGATGTCGGGTCTGCTGATCCTCTGGCTCACTATCGGCGGGTTTCTCGGCCACTTCGACATCATGTGGGAGCGGGTACAGGAGGTCAGCTGCGAGCTGATCAACACCCAGTGCTTCGGGGGTGCTCATGGCTGATACCGACCAGGAACGTACCGAACAACCCACGGGCAAACGACTGCAACAGGCCCGTGAAAAAGGGCAGATTGCACGTTCAAAAGAGCTCGGGACCGCCAGCGTTCTGCTCTCGGCGGTATTTGGTCTGCTGATGTTCAAGGGCTCGCTGGCGACGGCCATGATCAAGGTTGTCACCATGGGCTTTACTCTGGACAGGGAGCAGGCTTTCGATCCCAATGCCATGATCGCCATGGTGCCGGCGCTGCTGGGGGAACTGGTTCTTCCGCTGGGACTCTTGTTTGCACTGGTGGCGATTGCCGCTTTTATCGGCAACACCCTGATGGGGGGGATGAACTTCTCCACCGAAGCCATGATGCCCAAGATGAGCAAGCTGAGTCCACTCAACGGTATCAAGCGAATGTTCGGGGTGCAGTCGCTGATCGAGCTGGTCAAATCCATCGCCAAGGTGGTGTTCATCACCCTGTTTGCCTGGTGGATGCTATCCAATCAGTTCAATCACCTGCTCAACCTCTCCATGGAGGGATTTCCCGGCGGTATTATCGATGCGCTGGAGCTGTTTCTCTGGATGTTGATCATCCTCTGTTGCGCTCTGCTTCCCATCGTTGCCATCGACGTGCCGTTCCAGCAGTGGAACCATATGCGTCAGCTCAAGATGACCAAACAGGAGGTCAAGGACGAGTTCAAGGACAGCGAAGGCAAGCCCGAGGTAAAGGGCAAGATCCGTCAGTTGCAGATGCAGATGGCGATGCGCCGGATGATGGGGGATGTGCCCAAGGCCGATGTGGTGATCACCAACCCGACCCACTACTCGGTTGCGCTCAAGTATGATGCGGGCAAACCCGGCGCCGCGCCCAAGGTCGTGGCCAAGGGTACTGATGAAATTGCAATGAAGATCAGGGAGATCGCCAGAGAGTACGAGGTCCCCATCATGCCGTCACCAGCCTTGACCCGTGCGATTTACCACTCAACCGAGCTGGGCCACGAGATCCCGGAAGGGCTGTTTGCGGCGGTTGCCCAGGTGCTCGCCTATGTCTTCCAGCTCAAGAAATTCCGTCGTGGTCAGGGTCGCCGTCCCCAGCCGCTGGCTAAAGATCTGCCCATTCCGACCGAATATCGAAAATGACAAAGTTCTGACGTAGTCAAAATAAATCCATTGTATTTCAATGTCTTGTATTGTTGGCTTGATGTTTGCTTTAATCTGGCACCAGCAGGTTGAAATTGAGAAGCGCGATGGAATTCAAGGTAGTATTGGGCCAGTTCAAAGAGTACCGGGGAGTATTGGGCAAAGGCCTTGGCACTCCTCTGCTGGTATTGGCCGCGCTCGGTATGGTGGTGTTGCCCATCCCGCCGTTGATGCTGGACGTGCTCTTCTCCTTCAACATTGCTCTCTCCATCGTGGTGCTGCTGGTATCCGTCTATACCCGCCGCCCCCTCGAATTTGCAGCCTTCCCGACAGTACTGCTGCTCGCCACCTTGCTGCGGTTGGCGTTGAACGTTGCCTCGACCCGAGTGGTGTTGCTGGAAGGTCATAATGGTAGTGCGGCGGCCGGCCATGTGATCGAAGCGTTCGGTAACGTGGTGATCGGCGGCAACTATGCGGTCGGCATCATCGTTTTTACCATCCTGATGATCATCAACTTTGTGGTGATCACCAAGGGGGCCGGGCGGATCGCGGAAGTGAGTGCCCGTTTTACCCTTGATGCGATGCCGGGCAAACAGATGGCTATCGATGCCGATTTGAACGCCGGTCTCATCAATCAGGAAGAGGCGAAGAATCGTCGACAGGATGTGACCCAGGAAGCTGACTTCTACGGCTCCATGGACGGTGCCTCCAAGTTTGTCAAAGGGGACGCGGTTGCAGGCGTAATGATCCTCTTTATCAACATCATCGGCGGCTTCATCATCGGGATGATGCAGCACCAGCTGACCTTCAGCGAATCTGCCGAGATCTATACCCTGTTGGCCATCGGTGACGGTCTGGTGGCGCAGATCCCCTCCCTGCTGCTCTCAATTGCAGCCGCCATCATAGTGACCCGTCAGAATACCGATCAGGACATGGGTACCGCAGTACTAGGCCAGCTGTTTGACAATCCCAAGGCGCTGATCATCTCGGCCGGTATTCTGTTGATGATGGGGCTGGTGCCGGGGATGCCGCATTTCGCCTTCCTGAGTCTGGGTGCTCTTGCCGCCGCTGGCGCCTGGTGGTTGCTGCGCCGCGAGAAACTGGCAGCCGCCAAAGCGGCCAAGGGTGAGCTGTTGCCTGCCACAGCCGAGCAGCCTCATGAACAGAAAGAGCTGAGCTGGGACGATGTAATGCCGGTGGACATCATCGGGCTGGAAGTGGGTTATCAGCTGATCCCGCTGGTGGATCGCAATCAGGGGGGCGAACTGCTCAACCGGATCAAAGGGGTGCGCAAGAAACTCTCGCAAGAGCTGGGCTTTCTGGTCCCTGCCGTCCACATTCGCGACAACCTGGATCTGGCGCCAAACCAATACCGCATCACCTTGATGGGGGTCAGTACCGGCGAGGCCAATGTCTACCATGATAAGGAGATGGCCATCAATCCGGGGCAGGTGTTCGGCCAGATCCAGGGGATAGCTACCCGTGATCCCGCCTTCGGACTGGAAGCGGTCTGGGTTGCCAAGGAGATGGTCTCTCAGGCACAGACGCTGGGGTATACGGTGGTGGATACCGCGACCGTGGTGGCTACCCATCTGAGCCAGATCCTGACCAACCATGCGGCTCTGCTGCTGGGCCATGACGAGGTACAACAACTGCTCGACATGATTGGCAAACATCAGAGCAAGCTGGTCGAAGGGTTGGTGCCGGAAGTGATCAGCATGGGTAACCTTGTGAAGGTATTGCAGAATTTGCTCAATGAAGGCGTGCCAATCCGCGATATGCGCACTATCCTGCAGACCTTGGTTGAATACGCGCCGCGCAGTCCGGATCCGGAAGTGCTCACGGCCGCTTGCCGGATTGCCCTGCGTCGCCTGATTGTGCAAGAGATTGCAGGCCCCGATCCCGAGCTGCCGGTGATTACCTTGGCGCCGGAATTGGAACGTATATTGCATCAATCCCTGCAGGCTGGTGGCGGTGATGGTGCCGGTATTGAACCGGGTCTGGCAGAGCGGATGCAGCGCTCGCTGGTGGAAGCCACTCAACGACAAGAATTGGAAGGCCAACCGGCCGTGCTTCTGACATCGGGGATCTTGCGCAATACCCTGGCGAAATTTGTCAAGAATGCCATTCCTGGATTGCGCGTTCTGTCTTATCAGGAAGTGCCCGACGACAAGCAGATCCGCATCGTCAGTGCGGTAGGGCAGAACTAGTTAGCGGAGACGACGGGTGAAGATTAAGCGGTTTTTTGCCAAGGATATGCGAACGGCTCTGGCCGAGGTCAAGGAGACTCTCGGGCCGGATGCCGTCATCATGTCCAACAAGAAGGTCACCGGAGGGGTAGAGATAGTCGCCGCAGTCGATTATCAATCCCAGGTTCCGGGGCCCAAAGATGCGCCGGTTCGCCGTCAGCTGAACGATGAGAGCGTCAATATTTCGTCTGCTGCACGGCAGATGATCCGCCCCGAGCCGTCGCCGGCGAAGGAGCAGAACGAACATTATGCCGATACCCTGGCCGCCTTGCTGGCGCGCCAGCAGAAGCTCAAGCCGGGCAATGGGGCGCCAATGGGCAATACCCAATCGGTCGGGCTGGCCGCTGCCAATGCTGCGCCCAGAACATTGGCCGAGCAGGGGCAGTGGGGCGCAGCTCCCGAACCTGCCAAGCCCAAAGCTCGGGTTGCGTCCGGCCAGCGCCCCCCTCAACCTGCCCAGCGGGATCAGGAGATGGAAGGGATGCGCAAGGAGATGGCCAGCATCCGTAAATTGCTGGAGCACCAGATCTCCGGGCTGATGTGGCAAGAGGTGGAGCGCCGCGAACCGATGCGGGCCCTGTTGATCAAGGAGCTCAAGAAACTGGGCTTTGATGATGCCTTTGCCGATCAACTGGCGGGACTGATCCCCGAAGATATGTCCATCCATCAGGCGATGGCCCAGTTGGCCGAGGTGCTGACGGCCCAGCTCAAGATCAGTGAGGACGAGATCATGCGTCAGGGCGGCGCGGTTGCGCTGCTTGGTCCGACTGGGGTGGGCAAAACCACCACCATCGCCAAGCTGGCTGCCCGTTTCGCCATGAAGTATGGCGCCGAGCAGGTGGCGCTGATCACCACCGACAACTACCGGATTGGTGCCCATGAACAGCTGCAGACCTATGGCCGCATCATGGGTTGCCCGGTACGGCAGGTGCGTGATGCCGAAGAGTTGGCCAATGCCCTTTATCAGTTCCGCCATCGTCGGCTGGTACTTATCGATACGGCCGGGGTGGGTCAGCGGGATATCCGCCTGACCGAGCAGCTCGATACCCTGGTCAAGAATGCCAAGGTACGGATCCGCAGTTATCTGGTGATGTCGGCAACTTCCCAGCGTCGGGTGATGCAGGAGGCGGTGGACCATTTCCGGCGTATTCCATTAAGCGGCTGCATACTTACCAAATTGGATGAAAGTCTGAATCTGGGCGAAGTGATTAACGTGTGTATCCAGAATGCCTTGCCCATCAGCTATATCACTGACGGACAAAGGGTTCCGGAAGATATTCAGGTTGCCAATGCGGCGCAGCTCGTCGGGGCTGCCATGGGCTCGCTGGAGCGAGAAACAGAGGAGCCCTATTTCTGGGGCGCAGGCTTTGGCGAGGCCGAAGATTCGGAGTTTTATGAGTAACATGTATATGGATCAGGCGAGTGGTCTGCGCAAAATGCGTCAAAACAATCGAGTAAAAGTAATCGCCGTTTCCGGTGGTAAAGGTGGCGTGGGCAAGACCAACGTGACCCTGAACGTGGCCGGAGCCATGGCCGCCCAAGGCAAGCGGGTGATGGTGCTGGATGCCGACCTGGGTCTGGCCAACGTCGACGTCATGCTGGGGCTGCGGGTTCATCGCAACCTCTCTCATGTCCTGGCGGGTGAATGCACCATCGACGATATCATCGTCGAAGGCCCCTACGGCATGATGATCGTACCTGCGACCTCGGGCACCCAGTCCATGGTCGAGCTTTCTCCGGTGCAGCATGCCGAGCTTATCCGCGCCTTCAGCGAGATGAAGACCCAGGTCGACATCCTGCTGGTGGATACGGCTGCGGGGATCTCCGACATGGTGCTGAGCTTCACCCGAGCAGCTCAAGACATCATGGTGGTGGTCTGCGATGAGCCGACCTCCATCACCGATGCCTACGCCCTCATCAAGATCCTCTCCAAGGATCACGGCGTGTTTCGTTTCAAGGTGGTGGCCAATATGGTGCGCAGTCTGCGCGAAGGGCAGGAGCTCTTTGCCAAACTGACCCGGGTCACGGATCGTTTCCTCGACACCTCGCTGGAGCTGGTCGCCTGTGTACCCTATGACACCAATCTGCGTGCCGCTGTGCGCAAGCAGAAGCTGATTGTCGAGGCGTTTCCCAAGTCGCCGGCCGCACTGGCGTTCCGGGCCCTTGCCAACAAGGCGGCGAGCTGGCCGGTTCCCAACCAGCCGGGCGGCCATCTGGAGTTTTTCCTGGAAAATTTGTTGCAGAAACCGGCCACAACACAGGAAGGTTCCCGTGAATAAAGCCCAAGCGTACTTGCGTCATCAGGATTCCTACGTGCTGGTGGAGCGTCATGCTCCCCTGGTCAAGCGAATTGCCCAGCATTTGTTGGCTCGCCTGCCCAGCAGTGTCTTGCTGGATGACCTGATCCAGGCAGGTATGATTGGGCTGCTTGAAGCCTCCCGCAACTTTGACGGTAGCAAGGGGGCCAGCTTCGAGACGTATGCCGGGATCCGCATCCGTGGCGCCATGCTGGATGAGATCCGGCGTGGTGACTGGGTACCCCGCTCTGTGCATCGCAACAGTCGCGCTATTGCAGAGGCGATCGAGAATGTCGAGCAGACTCACGGGCGTGACGCGCGAGATACCGAAGTTGCTGCCGAGATGGGGGTCTCCATCGCTGATTACCATGCGATGCTGCAAGACGTCTCCTGCGGCAAAATTATCGGCATCGAAGATTTGGGGGTCAGCGAGGATGTGATCGGCAACCCCGATGATGCCTCTTCAGGCTCGGGATTCGATGAATTGGCTGCCGAGCGATTTCAGATTCAATTATCCGAGCAAATTGGTCGTCTACCAGAGAGAGAAGCTTTGGTTCTCTCTCTTTACTACGATGAAGAGCTGAATTTGCGTGAAATTGGCGAGGTTTTGAATGTCAGCGAGTCGCGTGTGAGCCAGATCCACAGTCAGGCAATGCACAGATTGCGTGCTCGTTTGAGAGATTGGCATCTATAAGTGTTTGTACTGGCTACACTGAGATGAAACTCTAAGGCATAATCCGCACGACACAACCCGTTTTTAGCATCATGTAAGTGAGCCACTCTGGTGGCTATTTAGGAGGGAATTTTGGACAAGAACATGAAAATCCTCATTGTTGACGATTTTTCAACGATGCGCCGGATTATCAAGAACTTGCTGCGCGACTTGGGATTCAACAATACCCATGAGGCGGATGACGGCAATACAGCGCTGCCGATGCTGAAAAATGGTGATTTTCAGTTTGTAGTTACCGACTGGAACATGCCAGGCATGCAAGGTATTGACCTGCTTAAAGCCATCCGTGTCGATGAGAAGCTCAAGCATCTGCCGGTACTGATGGTAACCGCTGAAGCCAAACGTGAGCAGATCATTGAAGCCGCTCAAGCTGGCGTCAACGGTTACATCGTCAAGCCCTTCACCGCAGCAACGCTCAAAGAAAAACTCGACAAAATTTTCGAACGAATTGGCTAAGGAGCTGCAGGGATGATGGCCAAAACGAGAGCAATGATTTCGCTCGACCAGGCAAGGATGCTTGTTGCTCATCTGGAGCAAGGCGAATTTGAGCTGGCCGATGAACTGCTTGCCGAAGTATGTGCCCCCAACGCAGCCGATCTGTTTGAAAAAGTAGGTCAGCTGACCCGACAACTGCATGATTCACTTCAAGAGTTTCGCCTCGATCCCCGTATTCCCGATTTGGCTACTCATGATATTCCCGATGCTCGGGAGCGCTTGAGCTACGTTATCGATATGACCGATAAAGCGGCCAATCGCACAATGGATGCGGTGGAAGCCAGTTTGCCGATAGCGGATCGCCTGAATGACAATATCCAGCTGGTGATGCCGAACTGGAATGCCCTGATGTCTCGTGACATGAGCGTGGGGCAGTTCAAATCCTTATGTCACCAACTTGATGATTTTATTAAGGCTTCAGAGTCTGATGCCGATAAATTACGGCAACTGCTGACAGAAATCCTGATGGCACAAGATTTTCAGGATTTGACAGGTCAGATGATCCGCAAGGTCATCAAGCTTGTTCAGGAAGTTGAAACAAAATTAATAGAAATGCTGACCATGTTTGGTGAGGCTTCTGCTGAGCATTCAACTCGTAGTATTCCTGTCAACGGGATTGAAGCAGAGGGCCCTATCATGAACCCCGAGGCTCGTGCCGATGTGGTCAATGGTCAGGATGATGTGGACGATCTGCTGTCTAGCTTGGGATTCTAATGGAGTGACGCATGGCCTTCGAAGTTGATGAAGACATACTGCAAGACTTTCTGGTCGAAGCATCCGAAATATTGGAACAGTTGTCTGAACAACTGGTCGACTTGGAAAAGCGGCCCGATGACAAGAACCTGTTGAATGCTATCTTTCGCGGTTTCCATACCGTGAAGGGGGGGGCAGGTTTTCTGTCGCTTGGTGAACTGGTTGATGTATGCCACGGTGCGGAAAACGTGTTCGATATCTTGCGTAATGGCAAGCGAACCGTTACTGCGGAGCTGATGGATGTGATCCTGCAAGCGCTGGATGCCATCAATGTCATGTTCGCCCAGGTTCAAAATCGCGAAGCACCCAGCCCTGCGTCAGATGATTTGCTTCATGACCTCCATGAGTTGTGCAAGCCGGAAGGGGAAGAGCAACTGCGCACGGCTACCAGTGCGGCTGCGGCTGTAGAATCTGAACCTGCAGCACCGGTAGTTGTTGAAGAAGTTGCTCCAGAAATTGTTGAACCCGCAGCCATCAGCAGTGAGCCTGCTCCTGTCAATGGCGGCGGCTCGATCGATGAAATTTCTGCAGACGAATTCGAGCGTCTGTTGGACGAGCTCCACGGCGTGGGTGGGGCTCCGACTAAGGCGGCTGCAGCAGCCCCGATAGCGGGTGGCTCTGGCGATATCACCGATGATGAGTTTGAGGCCTTGCTGGACCAGCTCCATGGCCAGGGACAGCACATGGGGGCGCCAGAGGTGAATCCTCTGAAGTCGGTGCAAAAAGAGGTGGACGAACTTATCGATGATGATGAGTTTGAGCGTCTGCTTGATGAATTACATGGCCGTGGCCAAGGGCCTCAGAGTACTCTGGCACCTGCCGCACCTGCCGCACCTGCCGCACCTGCCGCGGTGACTCCGCCCAAACCGGTCACTCCTGTAGCCAAACCAGCACCGGCTGCCCCCGCAAAACCTGCCGAAGCAGCCAAGGCACCAGCGCCTGCCGCCAAGGCTGCGCCTGCGCCAGCAGAAAACAGTGCCGTGCAAAGCGATACGACGGTGCGGGTGGATACCAAGACTCTCGATGTCATCATGAACATGGTAGGTGAGTTGGTACTAGTCCGTAACCGGTTGGTGAGCCTGGGGATTGCCAGCAATGATGAAGAGATGTCAAAGGCGGTTGCCAATCTGGATGTGGTAACGGCTGACCTGCAAGGGGCGGTGATGAAAACCCGCATGCAGCCAATCAAGAAGGTATTTGGTCGTTTCCCGCGCGTGGTGCGTGATCTGGCCCGAACCCTTAAGAAAGAGATTGAGCTGGTGATGGTGGGCGAAGAGACCGATCTTGATAAAAACCTGGTGGAGGCGCTCGCCGATCCTCTGGTTCACCTCGTTCGCAACTCATGCGATCACGGGGTCGAAATGCCGGATGTTCGTGAGAAAGCGGGCAAACCGCGGCAAGGGACGATCACCCTTAGCGCCTCCCAGCAAGGCGATCATATCCTGCTTTGCATCGAGGATGATGGGGCTGGGATGGATCCTGAGAAACTCAAGTCCATCGCAATCAGTCGCGGTGTTCTGGATGCAGATACTGCCGCTCGCATGAGCGACAACGATGCCTATAACCTGATCTTTGCCCCGGGCTTTTCAACCAAGGCCGAGATCTCCGATATCTCTGGCCGTGGTGTCGGAATGGATGTGGTTAAAACCAGCATTGTCAGCCTCAATGGGTCGGTGCACATCGACTCCACTTGGGGGAAAGGTACCCGTCTCGAAATCAAGGTTCCGTTGACGCTAGCCATTCTGCCGACTCTGATGGTGGAAGTGGGTGAGCAGACCTTCGCACTTCCCCTTGGTTGTGTGAATGAGATTTTCCATCTGGATCTGAAAAAGGCCAACATGGTTGATGGCCAGCTCACCATCATTGTGCGAGAGAAGGCGATACCGCTCTTCTATCTGCACAAATGGTTGATTCGTGGCGCTAACAAGCGTTCACGCCAGGATACCGGACATGTGGTGATCGTGCAGATTGGCACTCAGCAAATCGGGTTTGTGGTAGATAGCCTGATTGGTCAGGAAGAGGTTGTGATCAAGCCTCTTGATAACCTGCTGCAAGGTACGCCGGGTATGGCCGGGGCGACGATTACCAGTGATGGCGGAATTGCTCTTATTTTGGATGTGCCGAGCCTGCTCAAAGCATATGCGCGTAGACATTAATAGCTCAGGCCCAAGGAGTTAGAAAAACAACAATGGCAGTCAAGGTATTAGTTGTCGACGATTCGAGCTTCTTTCGCCGTCGGGTGAGCGAGATCATCAATCAGGATCCCATGCTGACGGTGATTGATACGGCCCAGAATGGACGTGAGGCGGTGGACAAGGCGCTGTCACTGCGCCCTGATGTGATCACCATGGACATCGAGATGCCCGTGATGGATGGCATCAGTGCGGTGCGGGAGATCATGGCCAAGTGCCCAACCCCCATTCTGATGTTCTCCTCCCTGACCCATGAAGGGGCCAAGGCTACGCTGGATGCGCTGGACGCTGGTGCCCTAGACTTCTTGCCCAAGAAGTTTGAGGACATTGCCAGAGACAAAGATGAAGCGGTCAGACTGTTGCAACAACGGGTGAAGGAGATCTCCCGCAAGCGCTTCCTGATGACATCCGCTGCTCGCCCCAAAGCACCTGAACCGGTTGCTCGTGCTCCTCTGGGCAGCACTGTGCCCAGAACTTCAGATCGTCAGCCTGACCTGCAACGTACTGTGCCAAGTGCTTCATTCAAGCGCAGTGGCAAGAGTTATCAGTTGGTGGCGATCGGCACTTCTACCGGCGGACCTGTTGCGTTGCAAAATGTGCTGACCAAGTTGCCGGGGGATTTTCCCCATCCCATCCTGCTTATCCAGCATATGCCAGCCACTTTTACTGCCGCGTTTGCTGCCCGTCTCAACGGGTTATGCCAGATTGGCGTCAAGGAAGCGGAAGATGGCGATGTGCTTAAACCAGGGCATGCCTATCTTGCTCCCGGTGGCAAACAGATGCTGCTGGAAGGTCGTGGTGCAGGGGCCCGCATTCGCATCGTGGATGGCAACGACAAGGTCAATTACAAGCCTTGTGTGGACATCACTTTTGCCTCTGCGGCCAAAACCTATGCCGACAAGGTATTGGCGATTGTGCTGACCGGTATGGGGGCTGATGGCCGTGATGGCGCCAGACTGCTGAAAGAGCAGGGATCAACCATCTGGGCTCAGGATGAGGCTTCCTGCGTGGTATATGGTATGCCCCAAGCGGTAGCCAAAGCGGGGATTGCCAGCGAATCACTTCCTCTGGACAAGGTGGCCCAGCGTATTCTGGTTGAGTTGGGGCGCTAATCATGGGCTTGCTCGGTCTGCTCCTGGCATTGGGGGCTATTGCCATTGCCCAACTGTGGCATGGCGGCTCCCTGTTGACGCTGGTGGACGGCCCTGCTTTTTTGATCGTGCTGGGCGGTACCGTCGGTGCCGTCACGTTGCAGACTCCAGCCAAGTACATCTTGCTGGCGTTGCGCCAGCTGTTATGGATTTTTACCCCTCCCCGCCAGGATCTCGCGGTGCAGGCCGAACGGTTGCAGTCATGGGCCGTCTTTGCGCGCCAGCAAGGGCTGCTTGCCCTTGAAAATCAGGCCGAGCAGGAGGAGGATAACTTTACCCGTCAAGGGCTCGGCATGATTGTCGATGGGGTATCCACAGAGGATATCCGTATGCTGCTGGAAGCGGACATCGATATCGAGCAGGAGCGTAATGAACATGCCGCCAGGGTATTTGAAGCCATGGGGGGGTACAGTCCGACCATCGGGATCATCGGTGCCGTGCTGGGCCTGATCCAGGCCATGTTTCATCTCGAAGACCCGTCAGCGCTGGGGGCGGGTATCGCAGTGGCATTTGTGGCGACCATATATGGAGTGGGGTTTGCCAACCTCATCTACCTGCCTATCGCCAATCGGCTACGCGCATTTCACTACCACTATGCACTCTTTCAGGAGATGACCCTGGAAGGGCTGCTGGCTATCGCTCATGGTGAAAACGGCTTGCAGGTTGAACGCCGGCTCAGGGCCTATTTGAAAGGAGAGTAGCCATGCGCAAGCGCTATCGGTTGCACTTGCAGGGTCGCGAGCATCTTGACCGTTGGCTGGTCTCCTATGCCGATTATATGACGCTGATCTTTGCATTGTTCGTGGTGCTCTACTCTGTTGCGCTGGTGAACAAGGACAAGTATCGCGCGGTGATTGATGGTATGAGCCAGGCGTTCAGTGTCATGCAGTCTGGCGGCAATGGCTTGCTCGAAGGGCAGGATAATTCCTTGCTGGATAACCCGGTATCTGCCTCTCCATCGTTGCTGGAAAGTCCAGCATCCTCCTCTCCTTCACTTGCTCCCATTTCTGGTGTGCCAGTGCTGCAAGATGGCGCGACACTTGCAGAACTCGATATGCAGTTGCAACAGAGCATGGGCTCGCTGGTGGATGCCGGTATCGTCAAACTGACGCAGGATGAGAACTGGCTGACGGTTGAACTCAGTTCCGGCTTGTTGTTTGGCAGCGGCAGTGCCTTTTTGGGACCAAACGCAGCACCGGTCATTAATACTCTTTCAAGTATTCTCAAACCGGTCGATAACTATGTAAGGGTTCGGGGTTATACCGATAACCAACAGATAAATAATGAAATTTATCGTTCTAACTGGGCGCTTTCTGCTGCTCGGGCCGAGGCGGTACTCAATGGCTTGATTGCCGATGGGATCGCCCCTCAGCGTCTGGCGTTCGAGGCATATGGCGAGTTTTCCCCCTTTGCTGACAACAGCAGCGAGCAGGGCAGACTGCAGAATCGCAAGGTTGTGGTCGCTATCTCCAAATTTGCCTGGGTGCCGCCGGCACCTGTGGTTACAACACCGACGGTAGTTGCTGAACCGGTTCCAGCTGTACAGCAGGCGGTGGATGCAGGAGAGATAAAGGTGATCACCTTGCCCGGTGGTGGCATACGCATAACAACAAGGCAGGATTGATACAGTGATTGTTTGGACGGTTGCCAACCAGAAAGGTGGTGTGGGTAAAACCACCACAGTGGTCTCGCTTGCGGGGATCCTGGCCCAGCGTGGCCAGCGGGTGCTGTTGATTGATACCGACCCCCATGCTTCGCTGACTGCATATCTTGATTTTGATTCAGATCGCCTGGATGGAACCCTCTATGAGTTGTTTCAAGCTGTCAAACCGACAGCCGAGCTTGTCAATAAACTGACGCTCAAGACCAAGTTCGAAAATATCAACTTATTGCCAGCATCTATTACCTTGGCAACCCTTGATCGGGTGATGGGCAATCGTGAGGGGATGGGACTGGTACTGAAGCGGGCACTGCTGCGCATTCAGGATCAATATGATTACGTGCTGATCGATTGCCCGCCAGTACTGGGGGTGATGATGGTCAACGCGCTGGCTGCCTGCGATCGCATTCTGGTGCCTGTCCAGACAGAATTTCTGGCCCTCAAGGGGTTGGAGCGGATGATGAAAACATTCGAGATCATGCAGCGTTCCAAGCGTGACAAGTTCCGTTATACCGTGATCCCGACCATGTTCGACAAGCGCACCCGTGCCTCTCTGATGACCTTGAAGTCGATCAAGGATCAATATGGAGATTCAGTGTGGAATGCGGTGATCCCTATTGATACCAAGTTTCGGGATGCCAGCTTGCTGCATATCCCCCCGTCTATCTATTCTCCCGGGAGTCGTGGAACCTATGCATATGAAACGCTGCTCAACCATCTTGATGCCCTTGAGCTGCAACGGGTTCATGAGGTAACGGTATGAGAGATACCATTCAAGTTCGGGCGATGGATGACTATTTCCACTCCCTGCTGCTCGATGAGCCACTGGTGCTGGATGAGGTGGAAGAGGTTCAATCTGCCCCTGTTTTACAGTTGCAACGTCAGCCCCAAAGCGTCCCCGAGGTAGTTGCCGCACCTTACCTCGAAAGCGATCCACGGCTTGCCCAACTTGGTGAGCTATTGGCTCAGGTGGGACAAGTCCAGTTTGAGAATGACGCCTTCACCCAGGAAGCGACTCTCACCGCACCGCTGGAGATTGTGGCAGAGGAATCACTGCTGCCGGTGGAGCCTGAATGGCCTGAGGAGGTTCTGCTTCCCGAGATTGCGGAGCCCCATACTACTATCCTGACCGAAACGGCGCTGGAGGTTGCTCCGGTAGAGGCCAGTGAACCGGTTGCTTGGGAAAATATCGATACCGGTAAAGAGTTTCAGGCCCTTTTCTTTGAAGTCGCGGGCGTGACGTTTGCGGTGCCGTTGACCGAGCTGGGTGGTATTCATCAGCTGGGCGAGATCACCTCCCTGTTTGGCCAGCCTGGCTGGTACAAGGGGATCATGACCTCCCGCGAGCAGAAGATGAATGTGGTCGATACTGCCCAGTGGGTCATGCCGGGTCAGCATCTCGAGATGGATGATTACAAGTATTTGATTATGCTTGGTGAATCGCCGTGGGGATTAGCCTGCCACCATCTCAAAGGGACTGAATTGTTACACCGTGACCAGGTGAAATGGCGCCATCAGGAGGGCAAGCGCCCCTGGTTGGCGGGCATGGTCAAAGAAAAAATGTGTGCCCTGTTACACGTCCGCGAACTGCTCCTGTTGCTGGAGCGTGGGGTTAACATAGAAGGTCGCTGATAACTTCTGCAATCGAGCTGTTTTATTGCTAGTTTTAGCAGTAGACGTTTTCATAAAAGGAATAAAAACATGACAGAAAAGCGCAATATTGCACAGAATCTGGCCGAAGATGAAGTGCTGCAATGGGTAACCTTCCAACTGGAAAACGAAACCTACGGCATCAATGTGATGCAGGTTCAGGAGGTGTTGCGCTACACCGAAATTGCACCGGTGCCGGGTGCGCCTGAGTACGTACTGGGGATCATCAACCTGCGTGGCAATGTGGTGACTGTCATCGATACCCGTTCCCGTTTCGGTCTGCCTTCCGGTGATGTGAGTGAAAACTCCCGGATTGTGATCATTGAGGCCGAGAAGCAGGTGATCGGCATCATGGTCGACAGTGTGGCTGAAGTGGTTTATCTGCGCTCTTCCGAGATCGATGCGGCACCTGCGGTCGGTACTGAAGAGAGCGCCAAGTTTATTCAGGGGGTGAGCAACCGCGATGGGCAACTGCTGATCCTGGTTGACTTGAACAAGCTGCTCTCCGATGAAGAGTGGGAAGATATCGGTTCCCTCTGATAAGTAAGGTGATGTTTTGATAATCGAGATGGTTGCCTTGGGGATGTCCCTGATTGCCTTGGCGTTTGCCTCTTATATCTGGTTCAAGAGCAAGCGCAGCAAGCAGGAGTCCGAGGCCAGTGTGGCAACCCTGCAAGGTCAGTTGGAAAGCTTGCGCAAGCAGATGATGGAACTCCATACCGGCGCCATTGGCATGGGGCAGCGTCTGCAGTCGGTGGAAGGGGCGATGCAGCAGGTCAATGAGCGCCAGCAAGAGCTGACCATGCAGGATCCCGAACGCAGGCTCTACAGCCGAGCGGCAAAGATGGTCGAACTGGGCGCCGATCTTGATGAAGTCATGAGTGAGTGCGAGTTGCCAAAGGCAGAGGCTGAGCTCTTGATATCGTTGCGAAAAGGTCGCTCTTGATGATTCAGGAAGGCAATTGCCTTCCTGAATTTTATGGCGTGCAGCCGCTTGCCCCTCAGCTGCGTTGAGCGGATGGTTTCTACCGCATTTTCTTTGTGATCCCGGTCGCCAGTCAGTTCAATTGTTGCATCTTTGAAAAGACGTATTCCAATACTGTGTTAAGATGCAGACCGCTTCATTTTCTCTGAAAAAATCCCCATGCTGCTTCAAGTTAACAATCTGAGCTGCGTGCGTGAAGATCGCACTCTGTTTGAACACCTCTCTTTCTCTGTTGCGCCCGGCGATCTGGTGCAAATTGAAGGGCCCAACGGGGTCGGCAAGACCAGCCTGTTGCGGTTGTTGACCGGGCTGTCGCAGCCATTTGCCGGTGAGGTGTGCTGGAATGGGGAGAATATTCGTCACTGTCGTGATGAGTATCATGCCAATCTGCTCTATCTCGGCCATCAGCCCGGTGTCAAAGCGGCGCTGACCCCTTTTGAAAACCTGAAGTTCTACCAGCAGTTACATCACCCGCAGCAAACAGAGACTGACTTGTGGCAGATATTGGCCCGGGTAGGGCTGGCCGGATTTGAAGAGAACCCGACCGGGCAACTCTCTGCCGGCCAGCAACGCCGGGTGGCTCTGGCCAGACTCTGGCTGTCACAGAAACCGGCACTCTGGATCCTCGATGAGCCCTTTACCGCCATCGACAAGCAGGGGGTCAAGGTGCTCGAACAGCTCTTTCTGGCCCACGCCGAGCGGGGCGGCATGGTGATCCTCACCACCCATCAGGATCTGACCCTGATGCAGGGACGGCTGAAGACTATCTCGTTGACCCCCTTCGCCTCGACATTGCAGGAGTAACGCCATGTTGCGCGCTGTTATGCACCTTATTCACCGTGAACTGCTGATGGCTCTGCGCCAGCGTTCCGATATTCTCAACCCGCTCTGGTTTTTCCTCATCGTCATCACCCTGTTTCCGTTAGGGATTGGCCCGGAGCCCAAACTGCTGGCCCGTATTGCCCCGGGGATCATCTGGGTGGCGGCGCTATTGGCGGCCATGTTGTCGCTGGAGCGGCTGTTTCGCGACGACTTTGCCGATGGCGCGCTGGAGCAGATGATGCTGATGCCTCATCCGCTGAGCTTGCTGGCGCTGGCGAAAGTGGTCGCTCACTGGCTGCTGACCGGCTTGCCGCTGCTGCTGATCTCTCCCTTGCTGGCGATTTTGCTGTCGCTGGATATGAACACCTATCTGGCTGTCGTCGCGACGCTGGCACTGGGCACTCCGGTATTGAGTCTGCTCGGCGCGGTCGGAGTCGCGTTGACGGTGGGACTGCGCAAAGGCGGGGTGCTGCTCAGTCTGCTGATCCTGCCGCTCTATATTCCGGTACTGATTTTTGCCACCTCAGCCATCGATGCCGCGGGGATGAGCTTGCCCTATGGCGGGCAGCTTGCCATTCTGGCCGCCATGCTGGTGGGGGCTTTGACACTGACGCCGCTGGCTGTGTCGGCGGCGTTGCGGGTCAGTCTCAACTGATGGCTGTGAGCTGAACCGAATTTGGCTCCGAACGGAGTCTTTTTGCAAAAAATAATGTTGCGATGGATCAAGGAGAGTGCCGCTTATTGCTTTCGGGGTATTTGATGCTGCCCCGTGGTCGGTATGGTAGGCCTCGCCAAACGATTAATAACAAAAAGGTTTTGTGAGCTATGTGGAAATGGTTGCACCCTTATGCCAAACCGGAGCGTGCCTATCAGCTGGCAGGCACGCTGTTGCCCTGGTTTGCGGTGATTAGTCTGCTCTCGTTTGTGATCGGTACTGTCTGGGGCCTCGCGTTTGCGCCAGCGGATTACCAGCAGGGAGATTCGTTCCGGATCATCTATATCCACGTGCCTTCCGCCATTCTCTCCATGGGAGCCTACTCCACCATGGCGGTGGCCGCCTTTATCGGCCTGGTGTGGCAATTGCGGATGGCGGACATGACGGTTGCAGCCATTGCGCCGGTCGGCGCCGTATTTACCTTTATTGCCCTCTTTACCGGTGCCGCCTGGGGCAAGCCGATGTGGGGAACCTGGTGGGTGTGGGATGCGCGGCTCACCTCTGAACTGATCCTGCTGTTTCTCTACCTCGGCGTGATTGCCCTCTACAACGCCTTCAGCGACAAGGTGGTCGCTGGCCGTGCGGCCGGCATTCTGGCACTGGTTGGGGTGATCAACCTGCCCATCATTCACTACTCGGTGGAGTGGTGGAACACCTTGCATCAGGGGGCCACCATCACCAAATTTGACAAACCTTCCATTTCACCCGAGATGCTCTGGCCGCTGCTGATCATGATCCTGGCGTTTGCCGCGTTTCTCGGGGCCCTGACCCTGATGCGTTTTCGCAATGAACTCCTGATGCGGGAGTGGCATCGCCCCTGGGTCAAAGAGATTGCAGAGCAGGAGAAGTAAGCATGCACTTTGCCTCTTTCAGTGATTTTATGGCGATGGGCGGTTACGCCTTCTATGTCTGGCTCTCTTTTGGCCTGACGTTGGTGTGTCTGGTCGGCATCATCATTTCTACCCGCATGAAAACCCGCAGCCTGCTCGGTGAGTTGCGCAGCAAGCAGGCGCGTGAGGCCCGTCGCAAGGTGGCCCAGCAGATGGAGAACACCCTATGAATCCGAGACGCAAAAAACGCCTCACCATCATTCTCGCCATCACCCTGGGTCTGGCGACCGTCAGCGGGCTGGTGCTCTACGCACTCAGTCAGAATATCGACCTCTTCTACACCCCGAGCGAGCTGGTGGAGGGGAAGGGGCCGGACAAGATCAAGCCGGAAGAGGGGCAGCGCCTACGCATCGGTGGATTGGTCGTGCCGGGATCGGTACAGCGGGATCCCCAGAGCCTCAAGGTTGCCTTCAAGCTGGTGGATAACGGCGGTCATCTGGTGAAGGTCGAGTTTGACGGCATCCTGCCGGACTTGTTCCGTGAAGGGCAGGGGATTGTTGCCCAGGGCACCCTCAAGGATGCCACGACCGTAGAGGCGTTCGAGGTGCTGGCCAAGCACGATGAGAACTACATGCCGCCGGAAGTGGCCGATGCCACCAACGGTATGCACTTCAAGCCGGAGTATACCGAGGCGCAGTTGAAGGGAGCCAAGCAGTGATCCCTGTGGTGTGTGCCTTTTCCGCTTTGCCTGCCGTGCGTGGTGCGGCTGTTGTCACCGTTCAATTGAAAGGAATGCCTTCATGATCCCGGAATTAGGTCAGTTTGCGCTGATCCTGGCCTTTGCCACCGCCCTGCTGCTGGGGAGCTACCCACTACTGGGCGCCAGCTGGGGGCGTCTTGGCGTGATGTCGGCGGCCCGTCCGCTCGCCTATGCCCAGTTCTTGTTGCTGCTGCTGTCGTTTCTCTGCCTGACCTGGGCTTTTATCGATAATGACTTCACCGTGCAGTATGTGGCCACTAACTCCAATAGCCTGCTGCCGCTCGCCTATCGCATTTCCGCCGTATGGGGTGCCCACGAAGGCTCCCTGCTGCTGTGGGTACTGACCCTGGGTGGCTGGACCGCGGCGGTAGCCATGTTCAGTCGGCGTCTGCCGCTTGATGCTGTCGCGCGGGTACTCGGTGTGCTGGGGCTGATCTCGGTCGGCTTCACTGCCTTCGTGTTGTTCACCTCCGATCCCTTCACCCGCACCTTGCCCTATTTCCCGGTAGATGGTCGTGACCTCAATCCGCTGCTGCAGGATCCGGGTCTTATCTTCCATCCGCCGATGCTCTACATGGGTTATGTGGGTTTCTCGGTGGCGTTTGCTTTTGCCATTGCTTCGCTGATGACCGGCCGTCTCGATGCGACCTGGGCTCGCTGGTCGCGCCCCTGGACCATGGCTGCCTGGGTATTCCTGACCCTGGGCATAGTGCTCGGCTCTTGGTGGGCCTACTACGAGCTCGGTTGGGGCGGCTGGTGGTTCTGGGATCCGGTAGAAAACGCCTCGTTTATGCCCTGGCTGGCGGGTACCGCTCTGCTGCACTCGCTGGCGGTGAGCGAGAAGCGCGCCACCTTCAAGGCGTGGACCGTGCTGCTGGCCCTCTCTGCCTTCTCGCTGAGCCTGCTGGGTACCTTCCTGGTACGCTCCGGCGTGTTGGTGTCGGTCCATGCGTTTGCCTCCGATCCGACCCGCGGTCTGTTTATTCTCGGCTTCCTGCTGGCGGTGATCGGCTCATCCTTGCTGCTGTTTGCCTTTAAAGGCTCGCAGGTGAAGAGCCACGGCAAACACGAGCTGTGGAGCCGCGAGACCCTGTTGCTTTGCAACAACATCATGCTGGTGGCGGGTCTGCTGACCGTGCTGCTCGGTACCTTGCTGCCGCTGGTGCACAAGGAGCTGGGGCTGGGGAGCATCTCTATCGGTACTCCCTTCTTTAACCACATATACAGCTGGCTGATCATCCCGTTTGCCCTGCTGCTGGGGGTTGGCCCGCTGTTTCGCTGGCGTCGTCAGGAGCTGGGGGAACTCAAAAGTAAGGTGGTCGTGGCACTGGTGCTGAGTCTGGCCGCAGCCTTGCTGTTGCCGCAGCTCTTTGCCGAAACCTTCAAGCCGTGGGCGGCGGTAGGGATTGGTCTGGGCGCCTGGATCATCGTCACCAGCGTGCAGGAGACCTGGGCGCGAGCGACCCACAAGCACAGCTTTGCAGTCGGTGTGCGCAAGCTTGGCAACAGCCACTGGGCCATGATCCTCGGCCATGTGGGGCTGGCAGTCAGCATCATAGGTATCGCCTGCACCCAGAACTACAGTATCGAAAAGGATCTGCGAATGCAGGCGGGTGATCGGGTGCACTTTGCCGATTACGAGTTCGTCTTTGCCGGGATCAAGGAGAAGAACGGCCCCAACTACGATGGCTTCAAGGGCGTGCTGGAAGTGCACCGCAATGGCAAGCAGGTCGCCCTGCTCAAGCCCGAGAAGCGGATGTACAAGGTGACCCGGATGCCGATGACCGAAGCGGCCATCGATGCCGGTATCACCCGCGATCTCTATGCGGCGCTGGGGGAACAGCTCGACAACGGAGCCTGGGCGGTGCGGATCTACTACAAGCCGTTCGTGCGCTGGATCTGGTTCGGCGGCGTCTTTATGGCCATTGGTGGCGTGCTGGCGATGCTGGACAAGCGTTACCGTTTCGGCCGTCGTGAGGAGGAGGCCAAGGCATGAACAAAAAGACCTGGTTGTTTTTAATCCCCTTTATCGTCTTTTTGCTGGGGGCGGTGTTCCTGTTCAAGGGGCTCTACTCCGATCCCACCAAGCTGGAGTCCGTGATGGTGGGTAAAGAGGTGCCGGTGTTCACCCTGCAGGACATTTACGATCTGAACAAGCAGCACGATCGCAGTATCCTGACCGGTCGCCCCATGCTGCTCAACGTCTGGGCCACCTGGTGCCCGACCTGCTATGGCGAGCACACCTACCTCAAGCAACTGGCGGGGCAGGGCATTCCCATCATCGGCATGAACTACAAGGATGAGCGCGACAAGGCGATCAAGTGGCTGGCTGAGCTGGGCAACCCCTATCAGGTCAACCTCTATGATCCGGACGGCATGCTGGGGCTGGATCTCGGGGTATACGGCGCGCCGGAGACCTTCTTTATCGACAGCAAGGGGATCATCCGGTATCGCCACGTGGGGGATATCAACCCCGAGAACTGGGCGTCGACCCTCAAACCCATCTTTGATGCCATGAAGTGAGGGGAGTCTTGATGAGAGTATTTATTGCTTCCCTGCTGCTGTTGCTGGGATGGGTGGTGCAAGCGCCGGCCATGGCCGCTATCGATGTCTACACCTTCGACAACGACAATCAGGAGCAGGTCTTTCGCGAACTGACCAAGGAGCTGCGTTGCCCCAAGTGTCAGAACCAGGATATCGCCGACTCCAATGCGGGGCTGGCTAAGGACTTGCGCGACAAGACCTACCAGATGGTGCGCGAGGGTAAGGATAAAGAGGAGATCGTGGATTACATGGTGGCCCGCTACGGCAACTTTATCCTCTATAACCCGCCCCTGATGGCCTCCACCCTGATCCTCTGGCTCGGCCCGCTGCTGGTGATCCTGATCGGTGGCGCCGTGGTCGTGATGCGCAGCCGCCGGCCCCCAGCGGTGAAAAAACAACTGGATAACGCCTTGAGCGAGGAGGAGCAGCGCCGACTGGCCGAGCTGCTCAAAGAGGAAGAGAAACAATGACCGCTTTTTGGATAGTGATTGCGGGCTTGCTGGTGCTGGTGAGTCTGGCGCTCGTCGTGCCGCTGTGGCGTGGTGAAGGCAAACAGAGCATCAGTCGCTCGGCGCTCAACAAACAGCTCTATCGCCAGCGGCTGCTGGAGATTGGCGAAGAGCGCGAGCAGGGTGTCCTAGCTGAGGAGTCTGACTCGCTGGTCGAGCTGCAACGAAGCCTCTTGGATGATATTCCCGATGTGGAGCAGACTGCCCGCAGTGGCAAGAGTCTGATCTGGATCCCGGGTGTGCTGGTGCTGTTGGTGGTGAGTCTGGGGCTCTACTACAAGTTGGGCTCCTGGCAAGAGGTGAGTCGCTGGCAAGATGCCAGCAGCCGTCTTGGCGAGCTGAGCAACCGCATTCTGGTGGAACGCGATGCCCAGGTGACCGAGCAGGATCTGCTGGATTTCACGCTGGCACTGCGTACCCGCCTCAAGGATGAACCGAACGACTACCGCGGCTGGCTGCTGCTGGGACGCTTGGCGCTGGATGGAAATGATCCCGAGATGGCCAACGAGGCGCTGGAGCGGGCCTACACGCTGGCTCCCCAGAAGTCGCTGGTGGCGGTGCCCTATGCGCAGGCGCTGATGATGACGGGGGATGAGGTGCAAGCGGATGCCCTGTTGCAGGCTGCTATCGCGCAGGATCCGGACAATATTGAAGCGCGTTCCGTCTATGCCTTTATGGCGCTGCAAAAAGAGGACTTCCAGACCGCGCTGGCTCGCTGGCAGGCGATGTTGCCACTGATGGAGAAAGGCACTCCCCGTTACGTGATGGTCGAGCGCTCCATGGAGTATGCCCGCGCGCAGCTTAAACAGCGCGGCATCGAGGTGACGAATTCAGGCGCAGCCAACGCGGGCGAAGCTGAGGGAAAACCGCTGGCGGTGAAGGAGGGGGAATTCCCCATCCACGTCACGTTGGCGGCGGGCATTCAGATGCCGGAAGATGCCCATCTCTTCGTCTTTGCTGTGGTGCCCAACGGGCCGCCCATGCCCATCGCCGTGAAGCGTATCGCAAGGCCAACCCTGCCAGTTACCCTGTCACTCGGGGATGGCGATGCCATGATGGAAGGCAGCAAACTGGCGGCCTATCCGGAGCTGCAGTTCAAGGCACGTCTATCGCGCGGTGGCAATGTGATGAACAAGGAAGGAGCCTTCGAAGGGGTATCCGTGCCGGTCAAGACGGCCGAGATCCCTGCTGCTCCGATTGACATACGCATCGATCACGCCCTCTAATATGCCTTTGGATAACCCGGCTCCTGGATAGGAGCCGGGTTATCTATACTTCTGATAAATCAAAATAAAACGTCAGGACAATCATATGTATCTTCGTTCAGGGGCCATACTGGCAGCCCTCTTGCTGGCTGGCTGTGCCGGTGGCCCACCCAAGCCTGGCCCAGAGAGTCTGGATCTCAATCCCGGCATGAATAATCCGGGTGCCACCAGTACGGCGGCCGATCCGCGCGATCCCTTCCAAGGGGCCAACCGGGCCATGTGGGCGGTCAACTATGATGTGCTGGAACCCTATGTGGCACGTCCTGTGGTACATGCCTATGCCCGCTACATTCCGGTAGGGGTAAAGGATGGCATTGCCAACTTTGTTGCCAACTTTGATGAGCCAAGCAGCATGGTGAACCATCTGATCACCGGTGATTTGAAGGGGGCGGGCACCAACCTGGGGCGCTTTACCCTCAACACCACGGTCGGTCTGCTGGGTATCTTCGATGTGGCCAAACATGCCGGCCTCGAGCGCAACAAGCTGGAGATGGACACCGTGCTGGGCAGGGCCGATATCGGTAATGGTGCCTACATCATGGTGCCTGTCTACGGCCCGACTACTACCCGGGAGCTGGTTGGTGATGCGATTGACAGCTTCTACTTCCCCTATGCCCTGTTAACCTTCCCGATGAAGGTTGCACACTGGGCACTGGATGGCTTGGGCACACGTGCCAAGCTTATCGATCAGGAGCGGATCATCGACAACTCCCTCGATCCTTATGCGCTGACCAAGGATTTCTACCTGCAATATAACCAGGGCAAGGTGACGGGCAAGCAGACCGAGCTGAAAGCGTCTCAGCAAGAGCAGGCCGACGATGCCAATCTGGATGAATATATGGACGAGCTGGACCAGTAAACGGGCTATCTCGATATGTAAAAGGCGCCTGTGGGCGCCTTATTCATTTTCGCAGCCATATCGAGATAAAAAAACGCCCCGCAGTGCGGGGCGTTTTGGCAAGCGAGGCTGATTAGGCAGCCAGATTCTTGGCCACGAATTCCCAGTTAACCAGAGCCCAGAAGGTTTCCATGTACTTCGGACGCAGGTTGCGGAAGTCGATGTAGTAGGCGTGCTCCCACAGGTCAACGGTCAGCAGCGGGGTGGTACCGGCTTCAGTCAGCGGGCAGCCAGCGTTGGAGGTGTTGACGATAGCCAGAGAGCCGTCAGCTTTCTTCACCAGCCAAGTCCAGCTGGAACCGAAGTTGCCGATGGCTGATTTGGTGAAGGCATCTTTGAACTCGGCGAAGGAGCCGAATGCCTTGTTGATGGCATCAGCCAGGGCGCCAGTCGGCTCGCCACCGCCATTCGGGGAGAGGCAGTGCCAGTAGAAGGTGTGGTTCCAGATCTGGGCGGCGTTATTGAAGATGCCGCCGTTGGAGGTCTTGATGATCTCTTCCAGAGACTTGCCTTCAAACTCGGTACCCGGCACCAGATTGTTCAGGTTGACCACGTAGGTGTTGTGGTGCTTGCCGTGGTGATATTCCAGAGTTTCCTGGGAGATGTGCGGTTCCAGAGCGTTGATTGCATAGGGCAGAGCGGGAAGTTCGAATGCCATTTTCTACTCTCCATTGGCTGGACCGTGCGAAGGCGACGGTTGCAAGACATTGCGTACTCTTTTCTATATGTGAAAAGAGTTGTTTTTAAAATGATGGGGCTGGGTAGCCCAAAGCCAAGGGATTGTAGCAGTATCAAAGATGGCCTAACAACTCTTGATTGGCGCCATGATCGCGATCAATCCTGTGTGGGTTCTTTGCACAATTCGAGCCGGGTCACCCCTTTGTCAGTTTGTGCTCGGGCAAGATTGCAGTAGAATGGCCGCCGAAATCGCTCTAGTGAGGCACCTATGGAAACTATTGAAAAGATTAAGCAGCAGCTGGCTGACAACCCCATCATCATCTACATGAAGGGCTCCCCCAAGCTACCCAGCTGTGGCTTCTCTGCCCAGGCCTCCCAGGCTCTGATGTCCTGCGGCGAGCCGTTTGCATACGTTGATATCCTGCAAAATCCGGATATCCGCGCCGAATTGCCAAAATTCGCCAACTGGCCGACCTTCCCCCAACTGTGGGTTGAAGGTGAGCTGATCGGTGGCTGTGACATCATGATCGAGATGTTCCAGGCTGGCGAGTTGCAGGCTCTGCTCAAAGAGACTGCTGCCAAGTACAAGAAAGATGATGCTGCTGCCGAGTAATCGGTTCTGTGTTGTCGAGAGGGAGCCTTATAGGCTCCCTTTTTTATTGTCCCGGTTCTGGCAGGCAAGCAACTGATTGTCGGTTGCAAAAAGCAACGCAATTGCCCTGAAAAATCTAATCTTTACGGCTTTGTTTTGGAGTTGTTAATTATATTATTTTCCAATATCTGATTACTTTTTTTAATCCATTTGGATTCAAGTGTTGCTGTCATCACATTTTTTGATAATTTCACCGTAACACAGTCTCTTTATAGATTTTTTTGTGTTTATGCTCACATTAATTGCAAGTGATAGAACCTAGTATCGCTTCGCCCTGTGAAATAAAACCCTACAAATTAATAAATAAAAAGAGATTTGCGATGAAGATGTATAGCAATCTGCCCATTGGTCTTCATGATATTACTGAAGCCCAAAAAAGACTGACCAATCATATATACAAGACCGCGCAACTACCCTCTAACTACATCAGCGAACGTTGCCATGGCGAGGTTTACCTCAAGCTTGAAAACATGCAACGTACAGGCTCTTTTAAAATTCGTGGCGCCTTCAACAAGCTCAGTTCATTAAGTCTGGAAGACCGACAAAAAGGTGTTGTCGCCTGCTCGGCGGGTAATCATGCCCAAGGTGTATCACTCTCCAGCGCTATGCTGGGAATTGATGCCAAGGTGGTCATGCCTTGCTGTGCCCCCAAATCAAAAATTGCTGCAACCAGTGACTATTCAGCCAAAGTGATCCTCCATGGAAATAGCTTCAATGACACCATTGCCAAAGTCAGCGAAATCGTGGAGATGGAAGGCCGCGTATTTATCCCCCCCTTCGACGATGCAAAAGTGATTGCCGGCCAGGGCACCATTGGCCTGGAAATTATCGAAGATTTGTATGATGTCGATAACATCATAGTGCCGATCGGTGGCGGTGGTTTGATTGCCGGTGTTGCCATGGCTATCAAATCTATTAATCCGACCATCAAGGTGATTGGTGTGCAATCCGAGAATGTGCACGGTATGGCGGCCTCTTTCTATGCCGGTACCATGACCAATCACAGAACCAGCAGCACGCTGGCCGATGGCTGTGATGTGGCAAGACCCGGTTCACTGACCTTCGAAATCGTCAAACAATTGGTGGATGATATTGTACTGGTCACCGAGGATGATATTCGTCATAGCATGGTTGACCTTATTCAGCGCAACAAGGTGATTACCGAAGGGGCGGGAGCTCTGGCCTCGGCAGCGCTGCTCAGTGGCAAGCTGAAACATTATGTCGAAGGTAAAAAGACCGTCAGCATTATTTCGGGGGGCAATATTGATCTGACCCGGATCGCCGAAATTATCGAACAGAACAATACTCGTCAATTTAGCCTGTAAGGAATGCAGTCATGATATTAGACAGTGTTGTCACCGGCAGTAAAGAGAATACGCGTGCATGGCGTAAATCGGATACCACATGGGGATTAGGTCTGTTCGGTACTGCTATCGGGGCGGGGGTCTTGTTCTTTCCAATCCGGGCCGGATATGGTGGCCTGATCCCAATATTAATCATGCTGGTGCTGGCTTACCCCATTGCATTTTATTGCCACAGGGCGTTGGCCAGATTATGTCTTTCTGGCAGTAATCCATCGGCAAATATTACCGAGACCGTTGAAGAACATTTTGGCAAGATGGGTGGAGTGGTAATTACCTTCCTCTATTTCTTTGCCATCTGCCCACTGCTGTGGATATATGGTGTGACGATCACCAATACCTTTATGGCATTTTGGGAGCATCAACTACAGTGGGTTCCGCTTAATCGAGGTGTGGTTGCACTGGCATTGTTGATGTTGATGGCATTCGTGATCTACTTCGGTAAAGATCTGATGGTCAAGGTGATGAGCTATCTGGTCTTTCCCTTTATTGCCAGTCTGGTCGTTATCTCTCTCTCCCTCGTCCCGTACTGGAACAGTGCCGTCTTTGATCAGGTCAATCTGAGCGAGATATCGATGTTTGGTCACGATGGTATTCTGGTTACCGTCTGGCTGGGGATCTCCATCATGGTCTTCTCCTTCAACTTCTCGCCGATTGTCTCCTCTTTCATTGTCTCCAAACGAGAAGAGTATGAGCAGGAGTTCGGGCGTGATTTTACCGAGAAGCGCTGCTCGAAGATTATCTCCGGTGCCAGCATGCTGATGGTGGCCGTGGTGATGTTCTTTGCCTTCAGCTGCCTCTTTACCCTGTCACCGCAAAATATGGCGGAAGCCAAAGCCCAGAACATTCCGGTGCTCTCCTATCTGGCCAATCACTTCTCCTCAATGACGGGCAGCAAGTCTGCGTTTGCCACCACTTTGGAGTATGCGGCGTCCATCATTGCGCTGGTTGCCATCTTCAAATCCTTCTTTGGCCACTATCTGGGGACGCTGGAAGGGTTGAACGGCCTTATCCTCCGCTTTGGCTACCAGGGCGACAAGAGCAAGGTTTCCAGTAAAAAACTCAATATGGTCAGTATGTTGTTCATCATGGGTTCGACCTGGCTGGTCGCTTATGTGAACCCCAACATCCTCGACCTGATTGAGGCAATGGGGGCGCCAATCATCGCTTCCCTGCTCTGTCTGCTGCCGATGTATGCGGTGAGCAAGACACCGGCACTTGCAAAATATAAAGGTCAGGCCAGCAACCTGTTTGTCACCATCATCGGTGTGCTGACCATCCTGAATATAGTTTCCAAGCTGTTCTGAAAACCTTTTCTGCAAGTCATCAACCATTCAGGCCCCCCTGGCGGGGTCTGGATGGTGCAGTCAGACATGAGCAATAACCGGTTCTTCGTTGGCCACAATTATGTGGGCCCTGGGTAAGGCTTGCCGTTTTTTGACTTTCTGTTTAGGGCGAAATGCCCTGACTGCAGTGACTCGACACTATTAATCTCGAGGCGATGTAATGAAGTTTGATTCGTTGGTTCTGGTTATCAATTGTGGCTCTTCGTCGGTCAAATTCTCGGTACTGGATAGTCAATCCTGTGAGGTGGTGATATCCGGTATGGCTGATGGTATTGATACAGCCCATCCCCAATTGCAAGTGGGTAAAGAGCCCGCAATGTCATTACCTGAAAATAACCACACCTGTGCATTGGCTGCCATCGCGGCGGAATTGAAAAAACGGGAGCTGCTGGATGCCATTGCACTGGTTGGTCATCGAATTGCTCATGGTGGTAGTGAATTTAGTGAAGCCGTGATCATTGATGAACATGTATTGGCCAAAATCAAGCAGGTGTCACCCTTGGCACCCCTGCACAATCACGCCAATTTAAGCGGCGTGATGGCCGCCCGCCAGCTATTTCCCAACCGGCCACAAATAGCGGTATTTGATACCGGTTTTCACCAGACCCTGAAGCCGGAAGCCTATATCTATGGGCTGCCTTACCAATATCTGCAGGATTACGGCGTGCGCCGCTATGGCTTCCATGGCACCTCCCATCGCTATGTCGCCGAGCAGGCTTGCGTATTTATGGGGCTGGATGAGCTGCATGCTGGTCTGGTCATCGCCCATCTGGGCAATGGCGCCTCTATTTGCGCGGTGCAGGATGGCAAGAGTGTCGATACCTCGATGGGGATGACGCCGCTGGAGGGGTTGATCATGGGCAGCCGCAGCGGCGATATCGATTTTGGCGCGCTGGCCTATATCGCCAGCAAGACGGGGCAATCCATCGAGGATATCGAGCGGGTATTGAACAAGCAGTCCGGTCTGCTGGGTATTTCGGGGCTCTCCTCCGATATGCGGGTATTGGAAGCTGCCTATCACGAAGGACATCCCGGCGCGAAACTGGCCATTCACGCTTTTGTCCATCGTATTGCCCGCCATATCGGTGGCCATGCCACCTCATTGCGCCGGCTGGATGCCGTTATTTTCACCGGCGGGATCGGCGAGAACTCGGCCTTTATCAGAAAGCTGGTATGCGAACGGCTTCAGGTATTTGGCGTAGCGATTAGCGAGCCGTTTAACCAGCGTCCCAATAGCGAGGGCTGCCGGGTGATTTCGGCGGCCGAGTCCATGGTACTGGCGGCAGTTATTCCCACCAATGAAGAGAAAATGATCGCGCTGGATGCCATTCGTCTGGGGCAGCTAGTTCGTCAGACCGAGTGCGTCTGACATCTTCCACTGTAGTGTCATGAGTAGTGAATGAGGTTTATTTGATGAAAGTTGATATGCAATTGGATCAGGATAAATTCCGCCAGGCATGGCAAGGGTTTGCCGGTGAAAACTGGAAGCACGAGATCAACGTCCGTGATTTTATCCAGCAGAACTACACCCCCTATGAAGGCGATGAACAGTTTCTGGCTGATGCCACCGAGGCGACCACCACCTTGTGGAATAAGGTGATGGATGGGATCCGCATCGAGAATGCCACCCACGCGCCGGTCGATTTTGATACCAATATTGCCACGACCATTACTGCCCACGGACCCGGTTATATCGAGCAGGGGTTGGAAAAGATTGTTGGCCTGCAAACCGACAAGCCCCTTAAAAGAGCACTGCATCCATTTGGCGGAGTAAATATGATCCGCAGCTCTTTTGAAGCATATGGCCGGGAGATGGATCCCGAATTTGAATATACCTTCAGCGAATTGCGCAAAACCCATAACCAGGGCGTGTTCGACGTCTACTCTCCCGAGATGTTGCGCTGCCGAAAATCAGGGATTTTGACCGGTTTACCGGATGGTTACGGCCGTGGTCGCATTATTGGAGATTATCGTCGGGTCACGCTCTATGGCATAGATTATCTAATCCGTGAGCGGGAGTTGCAGTTTGCCGATCTGCAACCGGCGCTCGAGCGGGGAGAGCAGCTGGAGCAGGTGATCCGCCAGCGCGAGGAGCTGGCCGAGCACAAGCGGGCACTGGTGCAGATCAAGCAGATGGCGGCCAACTACGGCTTCGATATCTCCGGGCCGGCACGCACTGCCCAGCAGGCAGTCCAGTGGCTCTACTTTGCCTATCTGGCGGCGGTGAAGTCGCAAAATGGCGGGGCCATGTCCCTCGGTCGTACCGCCACCTTCCTCGACATCTATATCGAACGGGATCTGAAGGCGGGGCTTATCAGCGAGCAGGATGCCCAGGAGCTGGTCGATCACTTCATCATGAAGATCCGCATGGTGCGTTTCCTGCGCACCCCCGAGTTTGACTCCCTCTTCTCCGGCGACCCCATCTGGGCGACCGAGGTGATCGGTGGCATGGGGCTGGATGGTCGTACTCTGGTGACCAAGAACTCCTTCCGTTATCTCCACACCCTCAAGACCATGGGGCCGGCGCCCGAGCCCAACCTCACCATCCTCTGGGCGGAAGGATTGCCGCGGGCCTTCAAGACCTATGCGGCCCGCGTCTCCATCGATACCTCATCCCTGCAGTATGAGAACGATGATCTGATGCGCACCGACTTCGAGAGCGATGACTACGCCATCGCCTGCTGCGTGAGCCCCATGGTGATCGGCAAGCAGATGCAGTTCTTCGGTGCCCGCGCCAACCTCGCCAAGACCCTGCTCTATTGCATCAACGGTGGCGTGGACGAGAAGCTGAAGATCCAGGTTGGCCCGAAAGTGGCGCCCATCATGGACGAAGTGCTGGATTACGCCACTGTCATGGCGAGCCTCGACTGCTTTATGGATTGGCTGGCGGTGCAGTACATCAGCGCGCTCAACCTTATTCACTACATGCACGACAAGTACAGCTATGAGGCCTCGCTGATGGCGCTGCACGATCGCGACGTCTATCGCACCATGGCCTGCGGCATTGCCGGTCTGTCGGTGGCGGTCGATTCGCTGGCGGCCATCAAGTACGCTCGGGTCAAGCCGGTGCGCGATGCTGACGGGCTGGCGGTCGATTTCGTGATTGAGGGGGAGTATCCCCAGTACGGCAACAACGACGAGCGGGCCGACTCCATTGCCTGCGATCTGGTCGAGCGCTTCATGAAGAAGATCCAGGGGCTGCCGACCTACCGCAATGCGGTACCGACCCAGTCGATCCTGACCATCACCTCCAACGTGGTGTATGGCCAGAAGACTGGCAACACGCCAGATGGCCGCCGCGCCGGTGCCCCGTTTGCACCGGGAGCCAACCCGATGCACGGTCGGGATCGCAATGGGGCGGTCGCTTCGCTCGCCTCGGTGGCCAAGCTGCCGTTCAAATACGCCAAGGACGGGATCTCCTACACCTTCTCCATCGTGCCGGGGGCGCTCGGCAAGGATCCGGCCAATCGCGAGAGCAATCTGGTGGGGCTGATGGATGGCTACTTCCATCATGAGCGGGATTTGGAAGGGGGTCAGCACCTCAACGTCAATGTGATGAATCGCGAGATGCTGCTGGATGCCATCGAGAATCCGGACAAGTACCCCAGCCTGACCATCCGGGTCTCCGGTTATGCGGTGCGCTTCAACGCCCTGACCCGCGAGCAGCAGCAGGACGTCATCTCCAGAACCTTCACCAACATGATGTAACTCTCATGCCCGGAGTGAGCAGGTTTGTTCCGGGCCTACTTTTTGTTTGTCAGCACGAGGAAGTACCAGATGCGACAGGTTATCACTACCAAGGCGGCGCCGGGCGCCATCGGCCCCTATGTGCAGGCCACCCGGATTGGCAACATCCTCTACACCTCCGGTCAGATCCCGCTGGACCCGGTGAGCGGCGACGTTGCGGAGGGGATCGAAGCGCAGACCCTGCGCTCCCTGCAAAACGTACAGGCGATTGTCGAGGCGGCAGGCGGCGAGGTGCGCAACATCTTCAAGACCACGGTGTTTGTCTCGGATCTGAACGACTTTGCTGCGGTGAATCAGGTCTACAACGACTTCTTCACCGAGCACGATGCCATGTATCCGGCTCGCTCCTGCGTAGAAGTGGCTCGGTTACCGAAGGATGTGAAGATCGAGATAGAGGCGATTGCTGCGCTGTAACCCCATCGGGAGTGTGTCAGCAAGCCAAAACAGAGCGGCTGCCAATGGCAGCCGCTTTTGTCTATATGGTCATCGGGCAGATCAGGCGATCCGTTCGATACGAGCCATGTAGAAGCCGTCGAAGCCGGTCTCGGACGGGCTCACGGTGTGATCGTCACGCAGACGGAAGTTTTCGTTGGCGGCGAGGAACTTGTCCACCTGCTGGCGGTTCTCCTCGGGCAGGATGGAGCAGGTTGCATAAACCAGCAGACCACCCACTTTCACCATCTGGCTGTAACGCTGCAGGATCTCTTCTTGCAGCGCGACCAGCACCGGCAGACGCTCGGCGGTATCACGCCACTTGGCATCCGGATTGCGCTTGAGTACGCCAAGACCGGAACAGGGCACGTCCAGCAGTACACGGTCGGCGCTCTCTTTGAGGCGCTTGACGGTCTTGCTGCTGGTGATGACCCGGGTCTCCACGTTGTGGGCACCGGCGCGACGGGCGCGTTGCTTGAGGTTCTCCAGCTTCCACTCTTCCACATCCATTGCCAGCAGACGGCCTTTGCCCTGCATCATGGCGGCGATATGCAGGGTCTTGCCACCGGCACCGGCGCAGGCGTCGATAACGCGCATGCCTGGGGCAACTTCCAGCGCAGCAGCAACCAGCTGGGAGCCTGCGTCCTGCTGTTCGAAGCAACCATCGGCAAAGGCCTTGGTGCGGAACAGGGCTGCGTCGGAGGTGACCTGCAGGGCAGTCTCCACACCTTCAACCGGAATTGTGGTGACCTGCTCTTTGGCCAGCATGGCCTGCAGCTCATCACGGGTGCACTTGAGGGTGTTGACCCGCAGGTAACGCTTGGGCATCCAGGCCAGGGCTGCACGCTCGGCAGGCCAGGCTTCACCCAGCTGCTCGCTGCCCAGTTTCTCCAGCCAGCTCGGGCAACCATCCATCAATACCGGGTTCTTCTTCGCCTCGGTCAGACGGCGGCGGAATGCTTCTTCATTGAAGCGATCCAGGGTCGGGTGGTTGGGCTGGGCAATTTTGTGGAATGCGTGCCAGCTGTGAAGCAGCGGCCAGACATTCTTTTCGGCCTGACGCACCTGAATACCGGTGAGGAAACAATAGAGGCTGAGACGGCGCAGCAGGTCGCCGGTGACCAGGGCAATCCTTGCCTGTTCTTGCGGTTTGAGTTCGATGCCGGAGAAGTGACGGGCATAGGCGCGGTCGAGGGTAAGACCCTGACCGAGCACATCGTCAACAATGGCAACGACCAGATCCCCGAAACGGGGCAACAGTGGGGATTTGAGCATGAGATTAACCTTGGCCAGATAAAGATGAACCGCACCTTTGTGAAGAGGAGCAGTTCTAAAATTGACAAATCCGCGCAATGATAGGGGTTAGACGGGGTTGGCGCAACACTCCCCATGGGTGAGTGGCTGAAACAGTGGCGCCGGGCTTCTTGATTCGGCGGGATAGTGATGCCGGTAATGGTTCAAAAAAGTGCATGACTACAAGGATGACAAAGATGCATGTGACCAGTAAGTGTTCATTGGCCCTGGTGGTGGCCAGTTTGTTGGGGTCAACCAGCCTGATGGCCAGCGAGTGGAGCACGGTAGCCGCCAGAGCGACTGCGGAGCAAGGTTATGAGGTGCGGGCCAATCAGTTTCGGGTGGCCAAGGTGCCGCTCGACTATTTTGCCGGGCTGCAAGCCGGGGCGAGTGAGCTGACCCTGCCGCTGCCCGATGGGGGGGAGGTCACCTTTGCTCTGGAAGCCTACGACTTGCTGCCTGCAGATCTCGCCGCCAAGTATCCGCAGATCCGCACCTTCAAGGGTCACAACCCGGCACATCCGATAGAGACGGGGCGCTTCGATCTGGGGCCGCAAGGTTTCCACGCCATGTTCAGCCATCAGGGCAGGATGGTGTTTGTCGATCCGCTGCGCAATGCCGAAGGCTACGCCGTCTATTACCAGCAGGATGCCCATAGTCGATTGGAAGAGGCGGCAGATGAGGTGATAGGGCCCAAGCTCAGCAAACTGGTGCGCAAGGTGCAAGTGGATGGCAATGTTCGCAAGCGCTACGTCATTGCCATTTCGGCGACAGGAGAATTTACCCAATACCACGGTGGCTCCAAAGCGCTTACCATGGCGGCGATTGCGACCTTGCTCAACCGCGTCAATCAGGTCTATCAACGGGATGTGGGCGCCGAATTCGTGCTGGCCAGTGGCAATGACAACCTGATCTTTACCGATCCGGCCAGCGACTTGTTTGCCAATGATAATTCGGATGCGCAGACCAATATCGGGGTACAGGCTTATTACTTTACCAATATGCAGCTCGGTAATTTTGATATCGGCCATGTACTCAATACCGGTAGCGGTGGTCTGGCCGGTTTGGCAGTGCTCTGCACCAATCAGAAGTCTGGCGGGATGTCGGGTTCACCCACACCGGTGGGAGACGCCTTCTTCGTTGACTATGTGGCTCATGAAATTGGCCACCAGTTTGGTGCCGATCATACCTTCAACGGCACTACCGGGAGTTGCGGTGCTGGTACCCGGGTTGCGAATAAAGCCTATGAGCCAGGTAGTGGCAACTCCATCATGGCCTATGCCGGTATTTGTGGTGATGAGAATATCCAGACTCACAGCGACCCCTATTTTCATAGCAAGTCCATCGAGCAGATGCGTGCGCACATGGCGACCGTATCGACTTGTGGAACCACACTCGCGTTGAGCAATAATGCCCCGCAGGCAGCTGCAGGGGGGGACTATGTGATCCCTGCCAATACGGCCTTTATGTTAAAAGGGGCGGGTGGAGATCTGGATAATGATTCTCTGCTCTACAACTGGGAGCAGATCGATCTGGGTACTGAATCGAGTAGTGCCGCCACCATGATTGACGATGGCTCCCGGCCGCTGTTTCGTTTTGTCTCTCCCACGGCATCGCCGGAGCGAATCCTGCCGAGTTTGCCATCCCTGCTCTCCGGCACGCTTGCCAAAGGAGAGGCCTGGCCGACTACCAACCGGGATCTCAATTTCAGACTGACGGTGCGTGATGGTCAGGGTGGCGTTGCCAGTGATGACATGAAAGTGCAAGTGATCAATACCGGCGCGGCATTTCGCATCACCAACCCGTTTTACGGGGTGACTCTCACTCCGGGGGCCAGTCAGGCCGTAGCATGGGATGTGGCGGGCACAACTGTGGCGCCGATCAGTTGCAGCAAGGTGGACATCTCGGTGACTCAGGATGAGGGTGCAAGCTGGACAATGCTTGCCGCCGGACAACCCAATAACGGCGCAGCAACGGTAACGTTGCCTGCCGATCTCACCAGCAGCGTCAGGCTGAAAGTGGCATGCAGCGACAATATCTTCTTTGCCATCAGTCCCCTTAAATTGCCTCTGGTGCAAGGTGGCTCGACTTCAGGTGGCGGCGGTGGTGGCGGGGCGATCGGATTGTGGACGCTGGCTCTGGCGCTGTTCGGCTGGCAACGGAGGCGTACATGAAGGGAGTCCCTCTGTTACTGCTTGCCATGCTCGGCGGTTGTCAGGCCGATGCCAGCACGCTGGAACAGGAGCTGAGTGCAAACCTCGCCAGGCAGGATTACCGCCTGATAGTGATAGCCGGGCGGGGAGAATTCGCCCCCGGTATTGCAGCCGAGCAGCAGGCAGAGGCCAAGGCGCGCTGTGGCAAGCGTTATCTGGATGGATTGGTCGATGTGATAAGGCCCGGTCAGCAAGAGATACATGCCAAGTTGAGCGCTTACGCCAGCGAGTATAACCAGCGTATGGTGATTCATTGCCCAATAGCATCGGGCGCTGGCAAGCAGTAATACACCAACGAACCAATCCAAATGGAGGGGATATTCATCCCCCTATCTATCCGTGAAGGCGCCAATGGCGCCTTCACTTTTTTCCGTTGTTGAATGGGGCCAGTCTGTATTACCTGAGATGGGGAGCGCGGGTGCAGCACGATTTTTCGGCGTGACAGAAGTTTTGTGCGAATTTTCTTTTCTGTCTGTCACGCAGATCGTCAATTGACGCTGCACCATACTTGTTGTCACCAAGGTAGGGCAAGGAGGCTCTATGAAGCATGGCATTGCGGTGATTATCACCAGTTTGTCTGTTCAGGTTGCAGCAGAACCACAGTGGACCTTCATGGATGAAAACTTGGAAAGGGGAGGGATCTATGATGTGCGAGCTGAAAAGGTCAGAGTGGTGGTTCCTGACAAGCCTTTTGAACCCGGGCATCTCTCCAGTGTATTGACCTTGCCATTGCCGGATGGCACTACGGTGCAGTTTGATGTTCATCCCAATGCCTTGCTCCCGGAGCCTTTGGCCCAGCGCTACCCTTCTATCAATACTTACAGTGGGAAGGCTATCGATCGGGCGGCGGATACAGGCCGATTTGATGTCACCATACATGGTTTTCACGGTATGTTTACCCATCAGGGGCGTACCTTTTATGTCGATCCGCTTCAGGACGGTTTCTCTTATGCCGTTTATGAACAGCAAGATGCCTGGCGGCGACAGGATGTGGATCAGGTGATTGATCCTCATGGTATCGAGCGTGAGCGAGCTGTGCTGGTCGATGGCAATTTGCGCAAGCGCTACACTATCGCCATCTCGGCAACCGGGGAATATACCCAGTATCACGGTGGTACCAAGGTTGCAGCACTCTCGGCCATTACAACACTGCTTAATCGGGTCAATGAAGTCTATCGCCGTGATATGGGGGCCGAGTTTCAGCTTGCAGCTGATACGGATAATGTGATTTTCACCGATCCTGCGACGGATCCTTTCACCAACTCGACCCAGGATATCGCAATCAACCAGACCCAACAGGGGGGGGTTGCTCAATCCTTCTTTTGATCTGGGCCATCTGCTGGCGACATCAGGCGGCGGAGTGGCGACCCTGAGATCCCTCTGTAACCCGTTTAGCCGTTCACGGGGCATGACCGGAGGGTCACAGCCTATCGGCGATGCATTCTTTATTGATTATGTGGCTCACGAATTGGGGCACCAGCTGGGGGCCGAGCACTCCTTCAATGGCATGGCCGACAGTTGTGCCACGGGTCGCAAGGCTAGCTCAGCTTGGGAACCGGGCAGTGGCTCGACCATCATGGCCTATGCCGGGATCTGTGGTGAGGAGAATCTGCAGGTTAACAGCACACCTTTCTTTCACAGCAAGTCGATCGAGCAGATGCGGGCTCTGATGGCCTCTCTGCCCTCCTGCGGCACCGACCTGGCGCTTGCCAATAACGCGCCGGTTGTGGATGCGGGGGGCGATAGGGTGATCCCCGCCAATACGCCTTTCACTCTTGTCGGTAGTGCGCTGGATCTGGATGGTCATCCCCTCAGTTACACCTGGGAGCAGGTTGATCTTGGCAATGCATCCTACAGCGTGACAACCATGGTGGATGATGGAACCCGCCCGCTGTTTCGCTTTGTTTCACCGACATCGGATCCCCGCAGAACATTGCCCGCCATGAGCTCTCTGATATCGGGTGTCTTGGCCAAAGGAGAGGCGTGGCCTGCGACCAATCGCAATCTCCAGTTCCGCATTACCGTACGTGATGGTCAGGGGGCGGTGAGCAGTGATGAAATGGTGGTTCAGGTGATCAATACCGGCGCGGCATTTGCCATCACAGCTCCGCAGATCGGCGCCATGGTGGCGGGTAGTACTCAGCTAGTGACATGGAATGTTGCCGGGACCAATCAGCCTCCTATCAATTGTCCCAGCGTGGATTTGGCACTGACACAGAATGGTGGTTCTACTTGGACTACGCTGGCAAGCGGGCTTGCCAATAACGGTTCGGCCAGTGTGGTGTTGCCTGCACCGTTGACCAGCACGGCCAGGCTGAAGCTGGCATGCAGCAATAATATTTTTTTCTCTATCAATGGGATAAGAGGTAATGCGTCTGCCACTACGGAAAGTGCAACTGTCATTACCGACAACAATGCGGGTGGCGGCGGTGGTGGTGGTGCAGTGAATCTTATCGTGATCCTCCTGATGGGAGGGGCAGCCGGATGGCGCAGGTATTACGGTTAGCCGTCAGTTTGCTGTTTCTATATATCTGCGCAGCGCCTGTTGTGGCCGCATCACTGACCGAGGCAATAGATGAAAGTCTTGCTGCTCAGGATTATCGGCTCATCGTGCGTGGCGGGCGCGGCGGTATGGCTCCGGGGGTTGTGGAGTCATTGCAAGCAGAAGCGAGAACCCGGTGCGGAGTCCGTTATCTGAAAGGGTTCGGTGATGTCATTGAGATGGGCAAGGAATCGGAGTTTGAGCAGCGGATTGACTATGCCACCCGATATAACCGACAGATGCTGGAAAGGTGCATGCCGGAGGCGATTTCAAGGCCATAGTGGCTGTACAACAACGGCGTGTAAATCGGCATGATTGGAGTTATAACTCTAATATTCCAAACATAGTGATAGTCTCATGGGAGTGATTCGATGACTCACATATGAGCCCCCATATACTATTTTTTGGAGTTTTAACTCTATTAAAAAGAACTGCTGAAAATGCTAACAAAATGAGCTGCTTATAAACTATAACTCACTAACTTTATGATTTTAAATGAAATAAAATTCATTTAATTTTTATTGGAAAAGTTGAATTGTGACTTGCATCACGTTATTCTCGCCGGCTGTTCAGTCAGGTGATTAATAATGATGAAGTTCACAATAAATGCAATCTCAGCTGTCATCGCAATGTCAGCCAATATCGCGCTGGCATCCCCATGGCATATGGTCGAAAAACGTAGCAAGCAGGCCGATGAACCTGTAAGGGCTCGCGCATACAATATCTTTGAGGTAGAACCGGATTTTTTAGAAAATCTGCGCTTGGGCCAAACCGTGATTACGCTACCATTGCCTGATGGCAAGATGGTGCAATATGAATTGGAAGCCTATTCCGTATTACCGCCTGCGCTGGCAGCAAAATACCCAGATATCATGACCTATAAAGGACATGAAGTGGGCACCCCCAGCAATACCGGTCGTTTTGATATTTCTCCGCGTGGTTTTAACGGCATGTTTATGCATGCCGGTGAGCAGATATTTGTCGATATTCAGCGTAATGGTGCCTACGCTGTCTATTACAAAAAAGATGCACATTCAATAAATGGCAATAATATCAAGGAGAGCATCGAAAAGTCAGAGCTGAAAAAAAAAAGTTAGCACACAAAACTGAAGCGGCTCGTAACGAGGCTGGCTATAGCAAGCCAGAGCTTACCCAGTACAGCATTGCATTCTCTACTACTGGTTCATATACCAGGTTTTTTGGTGGCCAAGCCCAAGCATTGGCATCACTGATAACCTTGACTAACCGTTTAAACGAGGTATATGAAAGGGACTTAGGGGTTCGTTTTGTATTGGCAGAGGGGAATGACAATATTATATTCGAAAATCCTGTTGATGACCCTTTTGTTAACGGTAAGTATCCTAAATTTAAAAACATCAGCACAATAAATACAGCGGTTCAGAGAGAGAAGCTGAGTAGTAATGAGCTTGGCTATTTCGATATTGGTCATGTAGTGACGCAAGTGGAAAAAAATGAAGGGGATGCGCATCTAGGATCATTATGTGACAATATAGATTTATATTATTCATATAGGTCTAACGCTGCTACAGGAAACAAAAATCCTGTTGGAGATGCTTTTTTTATTGACTTTGTTGCGCATGAGATTGGTCATCAATTTGGAGCTGACCATACCTATAACGCTGATAAGGGACAGAGAGAGTCATCCATGGCATGGGAGCCTGGCAGTGGTAGCTCCATCATGGCTTATGCGGGGATGATGGGGGAGCAAAATATACAGCTCAACAGCGATGCCTATTTTCATAGCAAGTCGATTGAGCTGATGCTCGAGCATATAAACAAGCGTGAAGCTAAAGCAAAGAAGAGTGAGATCCGTTTTTTTGGTGCACCATCGGCACTTGCTCCTCTTTTTTCCTCACGTTGTGGCACTGCTATCCCGAACCAAAATGGCGATAATCAGGCGCCAGAAATTACCGATGTGCCAGCAGAACATGTGATCCCCAAAGGGGTGGCATTTAGCCTGAGTGGCAAGGGTAATGATATTGACGGTGATACCCTTACCTATACTTGGGAACAGGTCGATCTGGGGGATGGAACGACGAGTGGCGATCAATTGAGTTCCGGTCGCCTTGCAACCGGCCCTCTGTATCGTTACGCCGCGCCGACCACTTCCCCGGTTCGTCACTTTCCTTCGCTGGCTACCCAGTTAAAAGGGGAAGCTGAGAAAGGTGATGTTTGGGTCAATGTACCGCGCACCCTTAACTTCCGTCTGGTCGCCCGTGATGGCAAAGGTGGTGGTGCCTATGATGAGACCTCGGTCGAGGTGGTCGATACAGGTTCACAAACCTTCAAGATATTGCCAGCCCCTGACCAGCGTATTCTGGTTGGCAGCCCGACCACAGTGAACTGGCAAGTAGCTGGAACCGACGGTGGCCGCATCAACTGTCAGCGGGTCGATATCAGTTATAGCAACGATGAAGGCAAGAGTTGGCAGCCGCTGGTCAATGGCGTGAACAACAATGGCGCCCATGAGGTGACCATTCCGGCCAATGCTGGCAGCGCTGTTCGCCTCAAGCTGGCCTGTAGCGACAATATCTTCTATGCCATTACGCCAAAACTGGCGACCAAGAGCAGCGATACACTGGCTCCCCAGCCTGAAAGCAATGGCGGCGGCGGTGGCGGCGGTTCGACCGGTCTGTTCGCGCTGTTGGGCCTTGGTATCGCTGCGTTGCTGCGTCGTGGTGAGATCATGAGCTACTAAACCAGATAACCCAAGGGTGAGATTACCCATCTTTGGTAAATTGATGAACCAAGCGAAGAGGCGTTAGCCTCTTCGCTTTTTTTGTATGGTTTACAAGGTCGCTTTATCGAGCGCACAATGCCTGCGTCACTCTCTTGATGGTCGTGGAACCATTATTTATTTGAAGGAAAATCAAGATGATGGATGTTGCTGATCTGCGTCGTGAATACTCCCGTGGCGGGCTGCACCGGGCCGATCTGCCGGCCGAGCCGCTGGCGCTGTTCGAGAAGTGGTTGGCGCAGGCTTGTGAGGCCAAACTGACCGATCCCACCGCCATGGTGGTAGCGACCGTCGATGCCGATGGTCAGCCGTGGCAGCGTACCGTGCTGCTCAAGCACTACGACGCCCAGGGGATGGTCTTTTACACCAACATGGGCAGCCGCAAGGCGCAGCAGCTGGAAGGCAATCCTCGTATCAGCCTGCTCTTCCCCTGGCACACGCTGGACAGACAGGTTCATGTGACCGGTCGGGTGGAGAAGATGAGCACCTTCGAGGTGATGAAGTATTTCCACAGCCGTCCCAAGGATAGCCAGATCGCTGCCTGGGTCTCCAAGCAGTCGACCCGCATCTCGGCCCGCGGTGTGCTGGAGGCTAAGTTCCTTGAGCTCAAGCAGAAGTTTGCCAATGGCGAAGTGCCGCTGCCGAGCTTCTGGGGCGGATTCAGAGTGGTGATCGAGACGGTGGAGTTCTGGCAGGGGGGAGAGCACCGGCTGCACGACCGCTTCTACTACACCCGCGACGGGGATGGCTGGCATATCGAGCGTCTGGCACCCTGAGCGCGCTGTTCAATTCTGTTTTCACAAGGAGTGTGTATGCGTCTGTATGGTGATCTGCGTTCCGGCAACTGTTACAAGGTGTGGCTGCTGGCCCGCTGGCTGAAGCTGCCCCTTGAGTGGGTTGAGGTGGATATTCAGGCGGGGGATACCCGTACCCCCGCATTTCTGGCCAAGAACCCCAACGGCAAGATCCCGGTGCTGGAGATTGGCCAGGGCGATACGCTGGCGGAATCCAATGCCATCCTCTTCTATCTGGCGCAGGGCTCGTCTTTGTGGCCAACCGATCCGCGCCAGCAGGCCGAGGTGCTCAAATGGATGTTCTTTGAGCAGTACAGCCATGAGCCCTACATCGCGGTGGCCCGCTTTATCGTTCACTATCTCGGCCGACCCGAGTCGCAGGAGGCGCGGCTCGACGGTCTGAAAGCCGGTGGCGAGAAGGCGCTGGCGGTAATGGAGCTGCAGCTGAAACAGCGCCCCTATCTGTGCGGTGATGCGCCGACTATCGCCGATATCGCCCTTTATGCCTACACCCACGTGGCAGAGGAGGGGATCTTCTCCCTGCAGGGGTGGCCAGCTATCCGTAGCTGGATCGCCCGTATCGAAGCCCATCCCCGCCATCTGACGCTGCCAGCGGCCTGTCAGGCCAGCTGATGGAACTGCTGATCGAGGCCAGTCTGTGGCAACCGCAGTGGACTGCGCTGTTGCAGGTCTGGCAGCTGCAGGGTCATCGCTGGCTGCTGCTACTGGGCAAAGAGGCGGCCGCTGCCCTCGATCAAACCGATGCACCCTGGGCGAGCAGCCCTCCAGACGGGGTGCTCTGCCCGGGGGCCCTGCTGGCTGGCTGGCTCGATGGGGATCTGCTGACGGATTTTCATGTTGATCCCAGCCGCCAGATCCTGATCAGTGCCTCTACCTCCCTATTGACCCTCGCCAGGGAGCAGGGACTGCTCACCCTTGGCCCTGTGGGGGCCGATCTGCCGCTCACCCCCGAGGCCGATTTGGGCGCCGTGCTCAATCGCCTGCTGGCGCGCCGCGTGACGGTGCCGACCCTGGCTGAGGGGCATTCGCTATCAGGTGTCGTATTGCGACCACTGCAGGCCGACGATGAGCGCGAGATAGTGCGCTACTGCAGCGACGAGGCGCTGGCGCGCTACACCCTCAATATTCCTCACCCCTATCCGACGGAGGGGGCCCGCGACTGGCTGGCGCTCAGCTGGCGCAAGGCGGCGCTTGGCCTTGGCTGGAGCTGGGCCATCACCTTGCCAGAGGAGCAAGGTGCGGCGTTGCTTGGGGTGATCTCCCTGCACTGGAATGGCGAGCTCGCCTGGTGGGTGGGCGTGCCCTGGCAAAATCGCGGTTTGGCGACCCGGGCAGCAAGCTTGGTCAAAGCGTTCGCCCTTGACCAACTGCAACTGCCAGCGCTGACGGCTCGCCATATGCCAGACAATCTTGCCTCCGGCCGGGTGATGGCAAAAGTGGGCATGCACTATCGCGGGCGGCGCCATATCAGCGGTCGCCAGCCGTGCGAGGTGAGCTACTGGCGGCTGGATCGCCCCCTCTCCTTGCCAGCCCCTTTACTTGATGAGATTGATCATTGGCTGGCAGATGAGCGGATCGCCGTAGTGATCCTGTGTGATCCCGCAACGACCAATCGGCAGAGTACCAACGGCAAGCTGGCTATCTCGTTCTTTGTGGATGAGAGGGGCGCGGGGGAGAAGCCCTGTTTTCTGCGCTGCCCGCCGCATCTTGAGAGGTTGCTGGCGCTGCACTGTTATCCCGTCGATCTGCTGGAGCAGGCCGAACCGGAGCAGTTGTCCCATCTTGGCGGCGTCTTGCTGAAAGACAGGGATGAACAGGGGCTGGCGTGGCTGCTGCAACTGGCCGCGCTGCAGCGGCAGGGGCCAGCGCTGCTCAGCCGCGAGGAGCGCGCATCACGGCTCCACTGGTTCAACCAATTGATGGCGCAGGCGCTGGGCGGCAACGGTGACTCGTCGCAGATACGCTATCAGCAGTTACGGCTGCTGGTGGAGCTGCCGGAGCTGGTCGACGAGCTGGATGGCTGTTGGCATCAAACGCCCGAACTGACCTTTGATCGGTTGGCGCGGGAGGCTCCCGCCCTCTGGCTGGCCTACCGCGAGGCGATAAACAGGGTCACCCCGGCTACGCTAACCGCCTTGCAGCAGCAGTTTGCCGCTCGTTTTCCTGAGTGCACCCTCCCATTTTTGGACAAAGGTACTCAGAATGACCAGCCGTTGTGTGGAATAATGCCCGCTCTGCTGTACGAGGAGTAATACCTGATGTTGAGAACCGAGCGCCCCGGTGACATGCTGCCGGTCTATGAGCTGCTGAGTGCCGCCTTCGGTCGTGCCGATGAGGCCGAACTGGTCAACCGCCTGCGTGAATGTGGCGCAGCCGTGGTGACCATGGTCGAAGAGGAAGAGTACGAGTTCATGGGGCACCTGATGCTAAGCCCGATCACCATTAACGGCATGGAAGGGCCCTGGCTCGGTCTGGCGCCGGTCGCGGTTCATCCCGACTGGCAAGGCCAGGGGATTGGCTCGGATCTTATCCGTGAAGGGCTTGATACGGCGCTCGAGATGGACTGGAAAGGGGTGGTAGTACTCGGGGAGCCGGCCTATTACAGCCGTTTCGGTTTCCGCCCGGCCAGCGAGTTTGGCCTGCACTGCATCTATGAGGTGCCTGCCGACTGCTTTATGGCGATGGAGCTACAGGAGCGCGGTTTTGCGGGTGTGCAGGGTGAGGTGCTCTATCACCCCCTGTTTGATGAACTCCCCGACGAGTTGCCGGACGCGCAGGCAGAAGAGTCCCATCTATAGCGAGACGTCGCAGCGACAAGCCATAACGAAAAAGCCCTCATCGAGGGCTTTTTCAGTTTATATAGTCCCTGCCGGGCTTATTCGAGCAAATTGGCTCAGGCAATGATGTCGAGCTGGGTGCCCTTGCGATTATCTTCGCCCACCATGTCACCCATCTGCTGGGCGAGCGGGCTCTGCTGGAATTGCATGTAGTCGCTCAGATTCTGCTGGCGCTGGTAGCGATTGGCCGCCTGATAGAGTTCAGCAGTGCTCGGGCCCGACTTGCTGTCGCTCTCCTGACCGCTGGCCTCCAGGTAGCGCTCCACCACGGCTTTATCTTGCTGGTTAGCCGTATAAGAGACCGCCATGGTTCTGCGAGCCGTTGCTTTCTCTTCGCTCTGTGCCTGCAATTCATCCTTCTTGGTCAGTGCTTCGTTACGGGCCTGACTGACCTGCTCGGGTGTGACAGCGGGAGAGGAGGGGTATTTGCCGTAATCGGGCAGCGGCATGGGCCGGGAGGTGACTTGCATGGTGGCGCTTCTCTTGTGAACAGGGACGGACGCATGATACCCATCCATGTTAGCTCAATAAATCACCACTTGTCGGTTCATCAAGAGTGGGTTCAGCTTCACGCATCGATTGTTAATTGGACAGCATCTGAATGACAAAAAAGGCGCCATAAGGCGCCTTTTTATCCTTCGCTTACCGCCGGATCAGTTGAAGAACCAGTAACCACGGTTGACCAGACGGGTCAGCAGTTGCAGGAAACCGGCCTGATCGGCCAGCTCCACCATATCGGCCTGAGTGATGATGTCCTTGTCACACAAGAGGGAAATGGCTGCCGCGTCTTCGCTCTGCAGAGTCCAGGCTTCGCCGTCGATGAAGCATTGCTGGCTCTCGCCGCTGAACCAGACGGTGCGCAGACCCGGCACCTTGATGGCTGGCTCGCCCTGGGTCAGCAGGTCAGCTACCTCCTCGGCGCTATAGTCCGGCTCGACCGGATTGACGTCCAGATCGTGCTTGGCCTCGGAGATCATGGTGCCGAACCACTCCTTGAACAGGGTCTCGTCATCGAGGGCCTGTTGCATCAGCTCGCGCAGACGGTGCAGCTCGTGGGGCTGGATCTCGCCGTGACGGGCACGGGGTTTGAGGTCGGCATCGCCGTAACGCTCGGTACGCACCTCGTTGTCGATCAGGTGATCGGCAAAGGAGGAGATAAGCGCCTTGGCGTCCGGCGCGCGGAAGCCCACCGAGAAGTTCATGGAGGGCTCGATGGCGTAGCCTTCGTGGGGGAATCCGGGCGGAATGTAGAGGATGTCACCCGGCTCCATGATGACGTCGATGATCGCCTCGAACGGCTCGCAGTGCAGCAGGGCGGCGTGGGCGGCAAACTCGTTGAGCGGCTTGGCATCGCCAACCCGCCAGTGGCGTTTGCCCAGCCCCTGGGTGATGAACACATCGTAGTTGTCGATGTGGGGGCCGACACCCGCATGGGGGGTGGAGAAGCTCACCATCACATCGTCAAAGCGCCAGCCCGGGATGAACTGGAACGGCACCGCCAGCTCGTTCACCTCGGGAGCCCAGTGGTTGCAAGCCTGTACCAGAATGGTCCAGTTCTCTTCGCCCAGATGGTCGTAGGATTCGAAGGGGCCGTGGGCGGCATCCCACTTGCCGTCGAAACGGGTGACGAGGCGGGACTCGACCACCTCTTCCATGGCCAGACCCGCCAGTTCATCCGGGCTGATGGGATCCTGAAAGTCCTTGAAGCCACCCTTGATAAGGAGCGGGCGCTTCTGCCAGTAGTGCTCGAGGAAGTGAGCGATATCCAGATTGAGTTCGTACATGCTGTTTCTCGTGTCTCGCAAAGAGGTTTTGCCCAAGGCAGGCTTGGGAAAAGCCACTCGGGATCCTGCCGTGGCAGGGAAAATAACAGGGGCCCTGTGGCATATCGTGCACAGGGCCCCTTCGTCACTGCCGGTTGGCTTACTTCAGCAGATCGACCAGACGCTGGGCGTCGCCGATATAGTTGGCCGGGGTCAGCTTTTTCAGCTCGACCTTGACCGCTTCCGGCAACTCCAGAGTGTCGATAAAGGTACGCATCCCTTCGGCATCGACGCGGCGGCCACGGGTCAGCTCCTTGAGCTTCTCGTAAGGCTTCTCGATACCGTAGCGGCGCATCACGGTCTGGATCGGCTCGGCCAGCACTTCCCAGTTGGCATCCAGATCGGCGGCCATGGCGGCGTCGTTTGCTTCCAGCTTGGAGATACCCTTGAGGGTCGCCTGATAGGCAATCAGGGAGTAACCCACCGCCACACCCAGGTTGCGCAGCACGGTAGAGTCGGTCAGATCACGCTGCCAGCGGGAGATGGGCAGCTTGCTCGCCAGATGCTGGAACACGGCGTTGGCCAGACCCAGATTGCCTTCGGAGTTCTCGAAGTCGATGGGGTTGACCTTGTGCGGCATGGTGGAGGAGCCGATTTCCCCCGCGATGGTGCGCTGCTTGAAGTGGCCCAGGGAGATGTAACCCCACACATCGCGGTCGAAGTCGATCAGGATGGTGTTGAAGCGGGCCATGGCGTCGAACAGCTCGGCGATGTAGTCGTGCGGCTCGATCTGGGTGGTGTAGGGGTTCCAGGTCAGGCCCAAGGAGGTAACAAACTCCTCGGAGAACTGGTGCCAGTCCACATCCGGGTAGGCGCTGAGGTGGGCGTTGTAGTTGCCGACCGCACCGTTGATCTTGCCGAGGATCTCCACCGCCATGATCTGCTTGAACTGGCGCTCAAGACGATAGGCGACGTTGGCCATCTCCTTGCCCATGGTGCTCGGGGTGGCAGGCTGACCGTGGGTGCGGGAGAGCAGCGGCATGTCACGATACTCGTGAGCCAGACGCTTGAGCTCGCTGATCAGCTTTTCGCAATAAGGCTTGATGACCTCTTCGCGGGCAGTTTTCAGCATCAGACCGTGGGAGTTGTTGTTGATGTCTTCCGAGGTACAGGCGAAGTGGATGAACTCGCTGACAGCCGCCAGCTCCGGGTTCACTTCGACTTTCTCTTTGAGGAAGTACTCCACCGCTTTCACATCATGGTTGGTGGTGCGCTCGATCTGTTTGATGCGGGCGGCGTCACTCTCGTTGAAGTTGCTGACGATGCCGGCGAGCAGGGCGTTGGCGGCCGCGCTCAGGGCAGGGACTTCCGGGATCCCGGCGTGGCTGGCCAGTTTCTGCAACCAGCGAACCTCGACTTCAACGCGAAAACGCAGCAGGCCGAATTCGGAGAAGATAGGGCGCAGGGCATCGGCCTTGTCGCCATAACGACCGTCAATCGGGGAAACAGCAGTCAGCGCGGACAGCTCCATGGGGTGAACTCCTGATGATTTGTGTGGGGGATCCGTATCCACTCGCGCGTGGGGCTGAGTCGTCGTCAGGGCGGATGTGCGGCTGTTCACCCTGATGTTGACCTCGGTTGCCCGCGCGCGAGCCGATGATTAGTAACGTTTGGCCAGTTCCACCATCTTCTTGCGAGCGAAGATGATCTGGGTGCGGCTGCCACCGAGCTGACGCCACAGCACGCAGGCACGAATGCCAGCCAGCAGCAGGGCGCGCACTTTGTGCTGCACCAGCGGTTGCTGCAGGAACAGCGGGGTGCCTGCCACCTGAATGCGCGGCCCGATGGGGCTGATAAGATCGCTGTAGATGCTCGCCATGTTGGCCAAAATCTGCTCGTCGAGCAGATCGAAGTGCTGTTGCTGGCGACCAATCTGGCTGATCCGCTCACCCAGCATATTGAGAATGTCCTTGCGCTTGGCCAGCTTGCGCTCCAGTGCAATCAGGCTCACCACGTAGCGGGTCAGCTCGGCATTCTTCTGGCTGCCGTCGGCACCCAGCTGCTCGACCAGCGCACGGTAGCCGTCGCGTATGGCCAGATGGGTGTTGTTGAACACCTCGAGCGGCTGGCTCGGGTTGGTCACCAGAATGCTGGAGAGGCTCTCGCGCAGGGCCGCCTCGTCACAGCTGCCGTCTCGGGCCACCTTCTGCACCAGATACGCGGCCTGGCAGATGCCGGCAAAGGCCATTGTTCTGTCTTGGAATTTATCGCTCACGTCTGCTGCCTTCTGTTAAGGATTCAAACCGGATGGCTGAAACGTTGTTCGATGATGCCGCCGCCCAGACACACTTCCCCGTCGTAGAAGACGGCGGACTGGCCCGGGGTCACCGCAGCCTGTTTCTCGTCGAAGATGACCCGGATGGTCTCGTCGTCGATGGGCTGGATCAGGCAGGGGATATCCTGCTGGCGGTAGCGGGTCTTGACGGTGCAGCGACGCGGCTCGCGAATGGGGGTGCGATCTACCCAGTGCAGCTGGCTGGCAATCAAACCATCGGAGTAGAGGCGCGGATGCTCGCCCTGCGCCACCACCAGCACGTTGCGTTCGACCTCTTTGTCGACCACATACCAGGCCTCTTCGGTGGCATCTTTACGACCACCGATACCGAGCCCCTTGCGCTGGCCCAGAGTGTGATACATCAGACCCTGATGCTCACCGATCACCTTGCCATCCACGGTCTCGATTTTACCGGGCTGGGCGGGCAGGAACTTGGCTAGGAAGTCCTTGAACTTGCGCTCGCCGATAAAGCAGATACCGGTGGAGTCTTTCTTTTTGGCGGTGATGAGATCCAGCTGCTCGGCGATGCGGCGCACCTCGGGCTTCTCCAGATCGCCAACCGGGAACAGGCTCTGACCCACTTGCTTTTCGCTCAGGGTATAGAGGAAGTAGCTCTGATCCTTGTTGGTATCGAGACCGCGCAGCAGGCGCGGGCGGCCGGTGCTGTCGTCACGGCGCACATAGTGGCCGGTGGCGATGTAGGTGGCACCCAGCTCTTCGGCGGCAAATTCGAGGAACGCCTTGAACTTGATCTCCTTGTTGCAAAGGATATCGGGGTTTGGCGTGCGGCCAGCCTTGTACTCTTCGAGGAAGTGCTCGAACACATTGTCCCAGTACTCGGCCGCGAAGTTGATGGTGTGGAGTTTCATCCCCAGCTTGTCGCAGACGGCCTTGGCATCAGCCAAATCCTGGGCGGCAGAGCAGTACTCGTCCGTGTCGTCTTCTTCCCAGTTCTTCATGAACAAGCCTTCGACCTGATAGCCCTGCTGCTGGAGCAGGTAGGCCGAGACGGAAGAATCCACGCCGCCGGACATGCCGACGATCACCTTGATTTGGCTGTTGTCTGTCATTAGTCGAAGTTACCAGTTCGTTTAAACGGGGCGTATTCTACCAGAGTTTTGCGCCCCCGGTCACATATCCATGCCGCAGTTCCCATCAGGAGCCTGATAGCAGGAAATCGTTTTTCTGTTGTTGGCCTTTGTCACCGAAAAAGAGTGTCAAATGGCCTCAGATAAAGGCCTTGAGGGCCGAGAGTGGCAGCCGTGTCCCCGCCAGATAATCCTGAATGCACTGCCACACCAGGGGGCTGCGCAGGGCCGGTTTGCATTCCGCTATTTCTTCAAGAGTGAGCCAGTGGCAAGCCAGCACATCGCCGTCAGGATCCTCTGGATGGTGCTGACCCGGCGCTTTTTCAAGGTCGAAGATGATGGCGGTGCGCACATAGGTGGCCTCGCTGTCGGCCGGTTTGAACAGATAGGTACCAAGCCAGGCGGTCGGCGTGGCGGTCAGACCCGTCTCCTCTTTGAGCTCGCGGCAGGCCGCTTCAAGCAGGTTTTCCCCCGGCTCCACATGGCCGGCGGGCTGGTTGAAGCGGCGCTGGCCTTTTATCTCCTCTTCCACCACCAGAAAGCGCCCCTGCCACTGCACCAGGGCGGCGACTGTCAGGCGCGCCTCCATGCGGGCGTGGCTGGTGGCCGATTGCTCTGCCTGATTGCTCATTATGACTCCTTGTCGTTGCTATTGGGATTGCCCGCACGGGCCGGTCGGCGTGCCGTTCCTCGCCCGCTGCTGCGGGGTTTGCCGCCGGTCGGGTTCGTGGCTGCGCGCTCGGTTGGGTGAGTGCTGCGGGGGCGTTCGTCCCGTCTCGGCTGGCTGGGCCGCCGTGGTGCCTCCCCTGCCGGTTTGGCCGGTTTGGCGGTATGAGCGCCTGAACGGGATGAGGAGGGACGCGGGCGGCTGCTGGAGCTCGGCACCAGCTCGGGGGCGGGCAGGCTGCGGCTCTCGCCGGGGGCCAGACCATCCAGGGTCCAGTCGCCGATGGCGTAGCGAATAAGGCGCAGGGTGGGGTGGCCGATATGGGCGGTCATCCGCCGCACCTGCCGGTTGCGTCCCTCGATGATCTTGATCTCCAGCCAGCTGGTGGGGATCTCCTTGCGTTCGCGGATCGGCGGATTGCGCGGCCACACCGCAGGTTCATCCATGATGCGCGCCCCGGCGGGCAGGGTCATGCCGTCATTGAGCTCCACACCGGCGCGCAGGGCGGCCAGTTGCTCCTCGCTCGGAATACCTTCCACCTGCACCCAGTAGGTCTTGGGGGTCTTCTCCCCCGGCTGGGTGAGGCGCGCCTGCAGCTTGCCATCGTTGGTGAGCAGCAACAGTCCCTCGCTGTCGCGATCGAGCCGGCCTGCGGCGTAGATGCCGGGCTCTTTGATGTAATCCTTGAGAGTCTCGCGGCCCGCCTCGTCGGTGAATTGGCAGAGCACCATGTAGGGCTTGTTCAGCAGGATCAATTTGCGATCCGCTGGGGCCAGCTCCGGTTTGCGGGGGGAAACATGGCGGGGGGCTGCTGGTTTGGCTGCCGAGCGCGGGGCGTTATCGCGCGGTGCACGGCTGACAGAGAGACGGGAGCGGGGAGATTTCATCGGATACACACTTCAGACAGACGATGGCAGCGAGTGTACCACAGGGTGCTGAGGGCAGGATGAATGGCTGGCGTTACAGCAAGCAGCGCCCAGAGCCAATTCGCCTAGCTCAGCATGCTCTCGATCACGATAGCCTGACGGGCGGGGGTCGAGCCTGCCTGCAACAGAGCGTGGCTGACCACATCGTCGATCATCGCCTGCGCCAGTCGGGTGAGGGGGCGCAGGGTCTCCCGCCCGCAGCCGGTCGGCACCGCCAGCAGAATAATGGTCTGCACCGGCCCGATTTGAGAACCCCACTCGATGGGCTTCTTGCAGCTAAGCAGGGCCAGCGCTGGCTGGCTGATCCCTTCGCTCAATACATGAGGCATGGCAAGGCCGGGGCGGATGATGGTGGCCGAGACCTGCTCGCGCCGCTCTACCGCAGCGGTCAGTGTGGTGCGGTCGGTGACCAGCTCGGCGGGCAGCAGATCGATCAGATGCTCGAGGGCCTTGGCCTTGGTCAGCGGTTCGGGGCTGTAGGCCAGCTGGCGCAGGGCAAAATGGTAGTCGGGCAGGGCGTTGGCCAGTCGCAACTCCGCCAGCGCGGCGGTGCGCGGGCGCACCAGCGGTTGACCCAGTTCCCCGCACCAGCAGGTGAAGGCCATGTGGGCGAGCTCGGCATCGCACCCTTCAATCTGCAACTGGCAGAGATCGCCGGGCTGGGTGGCGAGGGTGAGCAGGGAGAGCTGGTTGCTGGCGGCAACGGTCTGGCGCCGGGTGAGGTTGGCGCAGCGGATGGTGGATTTGAACATCCCCGCCAGCCGGTTCAACTGCTTGGCCTGGGTGATGCTCAACCCCTGCTGGCAGTAGAAGGTGATTTCGCGGGTCAGCATCAGGCCGGGATCGGCAGGGCCTTGAGTACGGCGTTGGCATCCAGCAGCACGGTTTCCAGTCTCACCTGATGGATGGTGCAGCCGAGGAAGCGCTCTTTCTGCTCAATCTCGATATCGGAAGCAATCAACACCAGGTCGGCGCTGGCAATATCGCGGGCGGTCAGCATGTTCTCCATGCCCATGGCGCCCTGAGTCTCGACCTTGATCTTGAGTCCCAGCCCAGTGGCGGCTTTTTGCAGGGCATCGGCAGCCATATAGGTATGGGCAATACCGGTCGGGCAAGCTGTGACGGCGACGATCTTCATCTGCTCTCTGTGATGCTGACAAGGGGGAGCAACAAGATAGCGCCAGTGGGGGGCTTTTACCAAAAGCGCATATGAAAAGTGGGATCTTGATGGGGATATGTCTGCCCCTTGAACGGCAGTGCAGGCTCATGCCGGGCTAGTCGGGTGTCTGGTTGCTCTAAACAGCAAGGGCCACCCCTGTGGGTGGCCCTGAACAATCTGCGTCTGTTGTTATGGCTATCAGGCGGTCTGGGCAGCCAGTTCGGCGGCTTTCAGTTCGCGCTTGATGCGGCGGATCTTGCGCTCTTCGGCGACCGCGACACAGCCCATCAGCACCAGACAGGCGGCTGCTGCGATATCCAGCGCCGCGAAGGTGCCGGTCCAGCCGGTCAGACCGAAGATGGGGGTGCCATCGGCGATCATGCCCAGACCCAGTTTGGCGAAGCTGTCACCGATGAGGTAAGCGAAGGTCCCCTTGACGCCATCGGCCACGCTGATGCCCTGCTTGGGGACGAAGCCCACGGCGGCGACGCCGATCAGCAGTTGCGGGCCAAACACCAGGAAGCCCAGGGTGAACAGGGAGCCCAGGAACATAAACTGGGTGGTCGCATGCTGGTAGAGACCCAGGGTGGCGATGATCAGCGCCAGTGCCACGCAGGCAACCAGACCACGACGACCATTGGCCAGATCGGAGAGGTAACCCCACATCAGGGTGCCGACCAGTGCGCCCACTTCGAAGAAGGTAAAGCCCTGAATGGCCACGTCTTTGGAGAAGCCCAGCTCCTGGTGGGCATAGACGGTGGACCACTGGTCGATACCGATACGCACCACGTAGAGGAAGATGTTGGCAAAGCAGAGCAGCCAGATCACCTTGTTGAGCAGCACGTACTTCACGAAGATCTGCCACTTGGTCAGCTTCTGCTCTTCGGTAGCGATATCCTCTTCGCTCGCCACTTCGTCAAACAGCTCTTCCACCTTGCCAAGGCCATAGGCTTCCGGCGAATCGCTACCAAAGCGCAGGCCGATAAAACCGACGATCAGCGCGATGATGGAGGGGAAGATAAACATGCCGAGCACGTTGCCATCGAACAGGTAGTTGGCACCGAACAGCGCCACACCGGCCGCACCGGCACCGCCCACGTTGTGGGAGAGGTTCCACATGCCCAGATAGGTGCCGCGCTTGTTGCGAGGGGTCCACTTGGTGATGGTGGAGTAGCTGCACGAACCGCCACAGCTCTGGAAGAAACCGCTCAGGGCATAGAAGAAGATCATGAAGTAGAGGCTGAAACCGGTGCCGCCCATGCTGGCACTGAAGCCCAGCATGCAGAGCGCGGAGAGGATCAGCATCAGCGGCAGGAACTGCTTGGTGTTCTTGCCATCGGCGTAGTAGGAGACGATGGTCTTGCCCACCCCGTAGGTGATGGAGAAGCCAAGGCCGATCATGCCAAGCTCGGTCATGGAGAGACCGTACTCCTGGATCATGTCATTTTGCGCAATGTTGAAGTTCTTGCGGATCAGATACATGGTCAAATAGCCAATAAATACAACCAGATAAGATTGCATAAACGGCTTGAACCAGAGCTTGCGCCGGGCTTCGACCGGCAGGTCCAGGGTGGGGACCCTGACCTGTTGGAGCAATTTCAACATCTTCGTTCATCCTCTGCGAGATAGACGGTATTTCCGCCGCGCCCCTCATTTGTAGATAGGTTGTTCGAGGTCACGCCACGGAAGGGAGAACGGAACGTCGGGGCTGTCAGCCGTTGCTGCGCTCGACGCTCCATCCATATAAACCCGGGCCCGGCACGGGATGACGGGGCGCATTGCCCGTCGCGGTGCGGGTCACGACATCAGGTGAGGTGACTCTAATAAGAGGGGCAAAAAATGGCTTGAGAGCCATCCCTAGTGGGGATAGGAAATTTTCCTAGTTTTTGCGCTTTCGCGGACAAAGCGTGAGAAACATCACACCGCTGACGCCAGATTGCTGTCATTTCAGCCAGTTTGGCGCTCTGTGTGAGGTCAGGGCTGGTGGGATGGATAGGCCAGAAGGGAGCCAGGTAAAGGCAAGGGGAGAGGTGAAGGGATAGATGAGGAAGAGGGCTGATTGACCACCAATTCTCAGGTGGCGATATTGGGGAAAGGCCCGCCTGCCATCCCAAAAACAAGAGGCCACCCCGTGGGGTGGCCTCTTTTAAGCTCTACGAGCCGTCATGGCGAGGGGAACTCAGGCCGCCTTGGCCAGGGTTACCTCATCACTCTTTTTGACCCGCAGTTTTTTCAGGGCAACCGCCACCACGCCGGTGACGATGGCACCGCAGATCATGCAGAGCAGGGCCAGCAGCGGTTTGTTGACCGCACCCAGCAGGGCCACGATGGGGCCACCGTGGGCGACGCTGTTGGTAATGCCAAACAGGAAGGCCATCACAGCGGCGGTCATGCTGCCCAGAATGTTGGCCGGGATAACGGCCAGCGGGTCACGGGCGGCGAACGGAATCGCCCCTTCGGAGATACCCACCAGACCCATGGCACCGGCGGCTTTGCCCGCTTCGATTTCAGAGGCATCGAAGATTCCCAGCTTGCGACCGAGCACGGTCGCCAGCGACATGCCAAGGGGCGCGGCCGGGATGGCGCAGGCCATGGCACCCATGAACTGGGTCTGACCGGAGGCGATCATGCCGACGGAGAAGAGGAAGGCCACCTTGTTGACCGGGCCACCCATATCAAAGCCCGCCATACCACCCAGCACGATACCCAGCAGCACCAGACTGCCGCCACTCATGGAGAGCAGCATGGCGTTGAGGCCAGTCATCATGTCGGCAATGGGAGCGCCGATGATGAAGATGAATACCGCAGCGATAAAGAGCGAACCGACGATGGGGGCGATCAGGATCGGCACCAGCGGTTGCACCATCTTGTGGTACTGACGGGTCGCAATCCAGCGCACCAGATAGCCGACCAGCAGGCCCGCGATGATGGCACCGATAAAGCCGGTTCCGGCGTCAGCGCCGTAGAAGCTGCCGTTGTTGGCGATCCAGCCGCCGATAAAGCCCGGTGCCAGCGCCGGACGATCACCGATGGCGTAGGCGATATAGCCCGCCAGGATCGGGATCATCAGGGTGAAGGCGGCCACGCCCACGTTGAGGATCTGGTTCCACATGCTCCCTTCCGGGATCTGCATGCCGCTCGGGGTCGGATTGCCGCCGATGGCCAGTGCCAGCGCAATCAACAGACCGCCGGTCACCACGAACGGGATCATGTGCGATACACCGTTCATCAGGTAGCGATAGAGATCGGAACTACCACCTGCGCTCTTCTCTTCACCTTTTTTATCTTCTTTGCCAGCCACATAGGCGGGGGCTTTCAGGGCCTGCTCGATCAGACCCTTGCCATCCTTGATGGGGGCCTTGACGCCGGTCTTGATGAGGGGCTTGCCGTTGAAGCGGGCCATATCCACCTGCTTGTCGCAGGCAACCACGATGGCGGCGGCGCGGGCGATCTCGTCCGCGGTCGGGCTGTTCTTGACGCCGATGGAGCCGTTGGTCTCCACCTTCACCTCATAACCGAGCTCCCTAGCGGCACGCTCCAGCGACTCGGCCGCCAGATAGGTGTGGGCGATACCGGCCGGGCAGCCGGTGACACCGATGATAAAGCCTTTGCTGGTGGTAGGGGCCGCGCTCTGCTCCTCTTTCTTGGCCAGCAGCAGCGCCAGCGCATCGGCCGGGGTGTTGGCCGCCAGCAGTTTGGCGATAAAGCCCTCTTCGATCAGCTTGCCGGAGAGCTCGGCCAGCACCTCGATATGGTGGTTGGCTCCGCCATCGGGGGAGGCGATCATAAAGAAAATGTGAGACGGCTTGCCATCTTCGGCGCCGTACTCGATGCCGTTGCGGCTGATGCCGATGGCGACCGCCGGGTTGCATACCGCCGCACTCTTGGCGTGGGGCAGGGCCACGCCCTCTTCAAAGCCGGTGTTGCCCAGCTCTTCGCGGGCCCACAGATCCTTGATAAAGGCCTGCTCGTCGCTGACCTTGCCTTGCGACGCCAGCAGGCGGGCCATCTCGGTGAAGACCTCTTCCTTACGCGTCGCTTTCAAATCGAGGTTGATCAGATGTTCATTGATCAAGGTGGTGATCATGGCGCTCTCCCCGCTCCGTTGCCGGAGCCTGTTGGCATGCCGCCCTTGCAGGCCGGCATGCAGACAAAATTGACCCGACTATTATCGCGCCGGGGCAGAGGTCACCCTATCGGACAAATGTGCGAATAACTGGATTTTTGTGCGCCATCACCTCGAGTGTGACCCTGATCGCAAAGCTGAACAGCTGCCGACTTGGGGGCGGATTGAATCGCTCATGTTTTTATTGATGATTAAAATCAATTGGTTGTGTTTATGTGTGGTTCAGCGCCTTGGCCATGCGGTGAGTTTTCACTCAGCGAATGGGGGCGCTCTTTCTGTAAATTTGTGAGGTGGAAAACGGCTGTGGGATGTGAGCCAACGCACAGAAATGGCCCCGCTGGCGGGAAGCGAGGGGCGGGCGCAGGGGAGTCGTGAGCAGAACAAGCTGGAGAAATGGGTTGCACCATCGGTGCCAGACAGCCCACCACAATGGGCAAGAAAAACCACAGTCATAGACGCACCGTAGGGTGCAACGAACGAAGTGAATTGCACCGCCTGTTTGGGCAGGGAGTGTGGTAGCAAGAGAGGGGATGGCCGAAAAGAGAGAGGTGATAACGCGAACGTCCGAATACGCTCCGCTATTCGAACCTATGAAAATAATATTGAAATTTGACGTTCTTAATTGCCAACATATAAGGAGTCAGAAAGACTCCTTATATGTTTATTATAAAATTTGTTTATGCGGGTTGACTCTTACGTTTTTATTTAGCAAGCCTTTGTTAAATTCGTCAACCATAGTTTCAGTTCTGATAAAGTCTCGAATTTTTTCTCGAGTACTTACACTATACCTTGATAATATACTCTCAAGTTTAATTGCCACCTCTTCAATATGCTCTACAAACTTTTCATTATCATTTAAAACAGCAGATACTTTATCTTTTAATGCTCTTTGACTTTTGGGGGGAGCTTCAAGTAAAGTTGGTTGATCCCAATGTTTTCTTACTAATGCATATAATATATAAAATCTAAAAATCCCGCGTGACCGTTCAATCTTAGATGTTCTTAAAAGAAAATCGAATTTATATAACGCCAAGGCGGCAACGTGATATAATTCAACGTTATGGCTTTTAGAGAAGATTTTATTTCTAAACTCTTTTCTAATACCTCTGTGGTCTCTTGCTGCTCTATGTGGTTGGAAGAAGAACATCGCTGCAGCTACTTTCATCAAGTCAGAAGGGCGAAGAATCCTTGTGCGCTCAACAGAAATATCACGATATTGATTGTCTCTTCTTTCTATAAATATTCTATCTTCGCCACTTTGAGCTGCACAGTATTCTTCCAAATCCTTCATGAATGGTAGTAGTGCCCAAAATTGATCTTCTCTTACTTCATTTTGACGATTAGTTCCAATAATAATGCTAGAAATAAAGTCTGTATTACTGCAACCGATTAATCGTAAGGGGACAGATATCTTATCCACGTTATCGTGGATATGCGAAAGAATATTGGTTGTTTGGCATCCATTGACGATCTGATAATCTTCAAGATTAAAAATATCACCCTTTCTATCTATGCTTTTTGATACGACGGTAATGCCATTATTTTTAAAAACAAAAGATTCATGGCCTCCTGCTTCCAGTTCTGCAATTATTGATTTATTGATATCAGAATCAGGATTGAAGTCTCTTACATTATCATAAAATATAGAACGATTTATATGTCTTATTCCGTCTTGATCTGGCTCACCAAGCGCTATTTTTAAAATTTCTGATGCGGGCACATAGCCAATATATGCCTCATCTACACTTTCATGAAGAGGCATTGTTATTGCTTTTTGGAAATTTATACTTGCAGATGTAGAGTTTGTCGCTGAGCGAAATCCATTCTGAATAACTTTTGCTCCGACACACTCAATAAGTACACTACTAAATATATTCAATTCATTTAGACGAATTTTATTTGTTTGAATTAGCCTATTGATTAACTCAGAAATAGAGCCTGAACCCGTGGTACAGTAGTAGCATTTTAGTGCTGGACTGGTTTTTGCTGCCGCATTATATATTTCTCCCTTTACATCGAACAGGCATTCTATTTGGTCGCCTTTTATGAGCTTTTGTTCAGTAAAGAAATCATAAACAGCATCAAGGAATTTTGAAATTTCACCATAATCTAGGTTGTCTGATATTTTGGACTGATAGAAATGGAATTCAGAAGAGTGGTTTTTACCGATAGAGAGAATTTCTGCAGCTTCATCAACATCAGTACAAAGCTTACCTTGAATCGATATTGCAACACCATCAATCCCAAATTCATCACCTTTTAGGTGAGCTTTAAATGGATCAATATTTTCACCGAGAACTCCATTTTCAATTGAAAATATAGACATTACTTCAAAAAGCTCTGAATCATTCATTTCTTCATGTGGATTCATTTCCCTAAATGTTTTTATTTGAGCTCTTATTATTGGGTTGATAGCCATATATCTCTCTTGTTTTTGTTAATATGAAGGCGAATTTTTATGCTGTTCGGGATGTAAATTTAAATATCGTCATAAATGAGTATTAACCCGCGCAACAATGGCATGCATATTCCCGTATTTTCAATTACTTGCTGGCACGTTACTCCTCTCAGCCTGCTGCGGTTATCCGGCGATGTGGTGGATGGCGAAACGGCTGCACAGGGTTATCTCTGCAAGAGTGGTTGCCAAGTGGGGCATATTAATCGAGATAGAGGCAGGGTAAAACCGCAGTCGGGCAAAAACCTGCCAGAGATCAATAAATTGCTCACTAAGAGGGTGTTATCTGACCACTTGGCACGGCGACCGCAAGCTGAGCTTCACCTCTTGTCGGGTACTACCGCTACTCAATACTCCAGAAACTTCTCCCCGCAGCGCTCACAAATAAGATGTTTTACATGGGTGGTCTGGTAGGCCAGTGTTTCACCAAACGCCCAGTTGGTGATGCTGCTGGAAGTAAAGGCTTGCCAGAAGGCTTTGCGCGGATCCTTGGGCATGATGTCCTGACTGTGATCGCGGGCGACCAGCACCACGATATGGCGGGTTCGTTCCCTGCATTTGTCACAGCGATGGATTTCACTCGGCGGATTCTGGTCGTGCGGGTTGCTCATAAATGGGATCGTGAAGTGAGGCAGGCGCCCATCATATTCCTCTCCACTTGGCTCTCAATCTCTCCTTGCTGACGCAGTGAGCAGGCTCACATTTTTGCGTCCCCCTCTTTGTTATTTGCCCGCGTGCCGCAGCCATGTGCCTCTGGTCGATGCCCGCTTCTGCGGTTTGCTGGTGAGCGGTGATGATATGGCGGGTGGGGTGAGCTCGGGCTTGCCCAGCCAGCTCAGGCCGACTCCCGCTTTTGTAGGCTGGGGGTGATGATATGGCGGCTGGGGTGAGCTCGGGCTTGTCCAGCCAGTTCAGGCTGATTCTCGCTTCTGCAAGTTGGGGGTGATGATATGGCGGTTGGGAGCGAGCTCGGGTTGCTGCATCCGGGTCAGCAGGCGCCTTGCCGCCTGACGGCCGATTTCGCGGGCCGGTGAGCTGACAAAGGTGAGGGCGGGGGAGGTGAGTTCGGCCTCCGCCACATCGTCAAAACCGAGCAGGGCCACCTGCTGGCCGATGTAGTTGTCCTTGCCCACGGTGCGGCCGCTCGCCTCGACGCCATAGATGGCGCCGAGTGCTACCTCGGGGTAGTGGCAGAGCACGGCGGTCACCTTGGGGTGCTGGTGCAGCAGCTGGGCGATGGTGTCGGCGGCGCTGCGCTGGGTGCGCTCGCACTCCAGTACCCACTCCGGTTTGAAGGGCAGGCCATATTGCAGCAGGCTGGCGCAGTAGCCGCCGATGCGCTCGGCGCGGGTGAGGGAGTCGGCCCGCCCGCCGACATAGGCGATATGGCGGTGCCCCTGCTCGATAAGATAGGTGGTGGCCTGCTTGGCGGCGTGGGTGTTGTCAGGGCCGATAAAGTCCACGTCATCGCGATAGTAGGAGCGGGCGGCGCACACCACCGGCAGCTCGGAGTCGAGCAGGGTCTCCAGGGTTTTGGCCGCCGCGCCGCGCACCGGATTGAAGATGATGCCCGCCACCCCCTGCCGTGACAGGGAGTGGATGCTCTGCTGCAGCCGCTCCGGGCTGTGGCCGCACTGGGTCAGAAACAGCAGATAGCCCTGCTGCTCAAGCACCTCGCTCACCCCGGCGGTCACCTCGGTATAGAAGGGGTCGGTGATGTCGCGCAGGATCAGCCCCACCAGATTGGACTGCTGGCTGCGCAGGTTGGCGGCGGCGCTGTTGGGCACATAGTCGAGCTCTTTTATCGCCTGCTGCACCCGCTCGGCGGTGGCCGGCGAGATACGTCCCTTGCCGTTGAGCACCATGGAGACGGTGGTGACCGACACTCCCGCCCGCTGGGCGACATCGGTGATCTTGGTGGCTTTGGCAGAGAGGGATTTGGGCGACATAGGGCGAACGGACGACGGACAGTTGAAAGCGAGGCCCCAGCATACCTGCTCAGATGCTCAAGTGAAACGTTACATCACCATCTGACCGATCCGGCTCACAAATTTGGATCCTGCTGCCAGCTAGTCCCCTTATTCTGTGATCCTGTCGGCACTTGTAAATTGATAAAACGTTTTATCATTCGGCAAAACCTGATGCTGACCCGCGCCTTTGTTTCGAGATTGCGTCGAGATTGCCTCGAGCGGGGGAGGGCAGCCGCAGATATTGCTGTCTATTCACAAGGAGCCGTTTCATGGCCAAGCCTCAAGCCAAATCCACCATCTGGGAGTTCCTGCAGAGCCTCGGCAAGACCTTTATGTTGCCGGTCGCCCTGCTGGCCTTCTCGGGCATCCTGCTCGGTGTCGGCAGTTCGCTCACCAGCGATGCGGTCAAGCAGAGCATGCCCTTCCTCGACAATACCGTGCTGCAACTGCTGTTCCTCTGGATGACCAAGGTGGGGCTGGTGGCCTTTATCTACCTGCCGGTGATGTTTGCGGTGGCCATTCCGCTCGGACTGGCGCGAGAAGAGAAGGGGGTCGCGGCCTTTGCCGGTTTCGTCGGCTATGCGGCGCTCAACCTCTCCATCAACTTCTACCTCACCGTGGCCAACGTCATCGGTGACGCGGCGGCGGAGAAGGCCTACGGGGTGAAATCGATCCTCGGCATCAGCTCCATCGACACCGGGATTCTGGGGGCCATCATCGTCGGGGTGATCGTCGCGAAGCTCCACGCCCGTTTCTACACCTACAAGATGCCCGATGCGCTCGCCTTCTTCGGTGGTGCCCGCTTCGTGCCCATCATCACTGTATTGGTGCTGGGTGTCGTCGGTCTGGTCGTGCCGTTCGCCTGGCCCTGGTTTGCTGCCGGCATTAACGGCATCGGGGCGCTCATCTCCCACGCCGGCCCCTTTGGCCCCTTCCTGTTCGGTACCGGTGAACGTCTGCTGCTGCCGCTCGGCCTGCACCACATTCTGGTGGCGCTGATCCGCTTTACCGAAGCGGGCGGCACCCAGCTGGTGTGCGGCAACGAGGTGAGTGGCGCCCTCAATATCTTCTACGCCGAGCTCTCCTGCGCCGATACCAGCGGCTTCTCGGTCTCTGCCACCTCCTTCCTCTCTCAGGGCAAGATGCCAGCCTTCCTCGGCGGTCTGCCGGGCGCGGCGCTCGCCATGTATCACTGCGCTCGCCCGGAAAATCGCGGCAAGATCAAGGCGCTGCTGGTCTCCGGCGTGGTGGCCTGCGTCATCGGCGGTATCACAGAGCCGCTGGAGTTCCTGTTCCTGTTCGTGGCACCGGTACTCTACGTCATTCACGCCATCCTGACCGGTCTGGGCTTTATGACCATGGGGCTGCTCGGCGTCACCATCGGCAACACCGACGGCAACCTCATCGATTTTCTGGTGTTCGGCGTGCTGCAGGGCACCGCCACCAAGTGGTATCTGGTGCCGGTCGCGGCGGCCATCTGGTTTGCCATCTACTACAGCGTGTTCCGCTTCGCCATCGTGCGCTTTAACCTGAAAACCCCTGGTCGTGAAAAAGAGAGCCGCGAAATCGAGACCAGCGAGGCTGCCCAGCCCGCAGGCAAGAAGGCCGGCAACAGCGGTTACAACGGTGAAATCATCCTTAACGCCCTGGGCGGGGCCGATAACATCCTCGCGCTCGATAACTGCATCACCCGCCTGCGGATGTCGGTGCAGGACATGAGCCGGGTCGATGACAAGGTATTGAAAGCAAACGGCGCCATCGGGGTGATCAAGCTCGACGAGCACAACCTGCAGGTGGTGATCGGCCCGCAGGTGCATCTGGTGAAAAACCAGCTGCAGAGCCTGATGGGGGCCGGAACCGGCCAATAAGATCCGAACGGGGGGCGCAAGCCCCCCTTGTTTGCCTCTCCCAATATGTCTCCTGTTTATGGAGGGAGAAACTTCATGCACGATATTTATGACTTCGACCGCGTGGTCGACCGCCACGGCACCTACTGCACCCAATGGGACTATGTAGCCGACCGTTTTGGCCATGCCGACCTGCTCCCCTTTACCATCTCCGACATGGATTTTGAGACCGCCCCCTGCATTCGCCAGAACCTGGCAACCCGTCTTGAGCACGGGGTATTTGGCTACAGCCGCTGGAATCACGACGACTTCAAGGGGGCGGTGAGCAACTGGTTTGCCCACCGCTACGGGGCGAGCCTCGAACCCGAGACGCTGGTTTACGGCCCCTCGGTCATCTATGTGATTGCCCAGCTGGTGAGCCTCTGGTCGGCGCCGGGTGAGGGGGTGCTGGTACATACCCCTGCCTACGATGCCTTCGGCAATATGCTGGCTGCCAACGACCGGGTGCTGCTGCCCTGCCCGCTTAAAAAAGAGCAGGGGAGTTACCAGATCGACTGGGCCTGCTTCGAGCAACAGGCAGCCCGCCCCGATTGCCGGATTTTGCTGCTCTGCAGCCCCCACAACCCCACTGGCCGGGTCTGGACGCGCGATGAACTCGGCCGGATGGCCGCCATCTGCCAGCGCCACGGGGTCAAGGTCATCTCGGACGACATCCATATGGATGTGAGTTTTGCCCGCTACCTGCCGTGGAGCGAAGTAGCGCCGGACGATCACTGGGCGCTGGTAGGATCGGGCTCCAAATCCTTCAATATTCCCGCCCTTGGCGGCGCCTACGCCTTTATTGCCAACGCAGCGGCGCGGACCGCCTATCTGCAGCGGCTCAAGGCGGCCCACGGCCTCTCATCGCCGCCCATTCTCGGGGTGCTGGCCCATATCAGCGCCTATCGGGACGGGGCTGCCTGGCTTGATGCCCTGAAAGCCTACCTGCACGGCAACCTCACCCATGTGGCGGCGCGGCTCAACGCCGCCTTCCCCGCCATCGACTATCGGGTGCCCGAGGGAACTTATCTTGCCTGGATTGATCTGCGCGGCCTTGGCATCGGCTCCACCGAACGGATGGATGCGTTGCAAGCCTTGCTGGTGGAGAAATACCGGGTCGCCATCATGCGCGGCGACACCTACGGCCCGGAAGGCACAGGCTATATCCGCCTCAACGTCGGCTGCCCGCGCTCGAAGGTTGACCAAGGACTCGACGCTCTGATCGGTGCGCTGGGGGAGGTGGAGTAAGGGATATCCTGGACTAGCGATTGATCAAGAAGACGACCTCCCCCCGGTAGTGGGGGGAGGTCGCAAGCTTTGCCTGCCACGAGGGTTCCCACTCGCCCTCCTGCACCAGACCAACCTTGAATGGAATGGTGAGCTGCATCATGGCGGGTAGATAGGCGCTGTAACCCGGTACCGTATGTTTTCCCTGATAGGTCTGGATGACTATCTCATCGACCGGAAGGCTGTTGAGCTGCGCCACATCCCCCGTCTTGGCCCAGTCGAGCAGGCCCGTTACGCTGAGCTTGCACTCTGCCGGCAACACTTGTCGCAACTGCCGCAAAGAGGTGGCGTAACGATCCAGTTGGCGGGTGGCTGCATCAAAGTCGATCTGAATACCCGTTACTTTGGCTCCGGCCTTGCGCCACTCCTGATACAGCTTGACCAGCAACTTCTTGTGATCGGCAGAGAGCGGCAGCGTATTCACTCTCACGACAAGCCAGAGTTGTTCGGTCTGAAGTGGCGTTGGAGCGCGCCCCAGTTTGATAAAACGGGGGCCGGATGGCCTGTTCAGGATCTCCCCCTGATGCAAATAGAGGGTGGTTGCCTGTGCCAGGACTGGCTGATGTCGGGTGGCAGACCAGAGCCAGAATGCGTCATAGCTGTTGGCATCGACACTTGCCTTAAGTGGCGCAGCAAGTGTCGATAACAGAATTAGCAGGCTAGGCACGAGGGGCTGCGGCATGGTTTACCAGTAGTATTTGAGTGATTTGGCCCATACCGAGTTGCCATAACGTTGCTTGAGCGTGTTGAACCAGGCTTGCCGCATGCTCTTGGGGAGCTCCTGATCGTCACACCCGTTGTAGCCTGATGGTGCGTAGCAGTTGATGGCTCTATAAAGGGCATAGCTCTTGTCTTCGGGCTCGGCTTTAGGGTTGGCCATGACGGCCTGATATAGCTTTAGCCTGCTTGGCGCGGTGGCTGACTCAGGTTTTGACAATCCCCAAACCATCTCCTTTCCTTGCCACAAATTGATCGCGGGATCCTTGTTGCGCAGATATTCACCCAGGCAGTTGAGTGCGTGTCCGTCTCCGGGGTGTTGCAGCAGTGTGCCGAGAGTGGAGGCCAAATCACGGCAGTAATAGCCCTGCGGTGTGCCTTCACCTCCCCACTTGAATGCTGACAAGAGCACATCTCTGTTGGGTACCGGTTGCCATGGTTCATCCTTGGGTGGGGTAGCCTCCTTGTAGTCGGCCGGAATAAGTGTCACGTCTTTCAGGAACGTTGCGTAATCCTCTGCAATCAGGTCTCTCACCAGCAAGGTATGCAGGGCGATTTGTCTTTCCAAGGCGCTTGTGGCCTGCCGAGCCTGCTGACGAAGCAAGTCCGGATCTGCCGACTGTTTTAACACGACGGTGCGGATCCGCAACTGAGTGACAGGGCTCTCTTTGTTGAAAATGGCCGCAGTATTGCCGGTACGTACCCACTGATCTGCCAGCATGTTCTCCACGAATGCCTGTTGGGCTTGAGTGAGAGGTGCCGCTACGAGCGTCATCAGGGCTTGCTCTGCCTGGTCAAACGCCTTCATTCCTTGCTGTGCCCAGATGCGCAGCAACTGGCGGCTAAACGCCAGGGTTGATGCGTTTTGTCCTTCTGTTTTGGGCAACAGCGCCAGTACAGCATCAAACTGTTGGTTCTGCAGCAATCGATAAGCTTGCAGATAGGTAGCCTCTTCCGTTTTACCCGTCTCTTGCAGCTGTTGGATGGCCCCATCGATCTGCTCGTCACTCCAGTTGCGTTTCTGGTCATAGCCAGTTCTGAGGCCACGCAGTGCATTGATAAACAGCAGCTCAGGCTGAGTTTTATCCTCGTAGGCGAGTTCATTTCGATAAGCATCTGCGCTCAGCAAAGAGAGATCTATTTCGTTAACCAGCGCCTCAAGTTCCGGCAGGGAGTGGTCAGCGGCTATCGCTTCGCTATAGTTATCGCGCAATGAAGCCTGGTCACCCGCCATCCAGTTGATGCGTCTGAACATCCCCTTGGTCGAGCTGACGTAACGGCCTTGCGGATAGGCCGCCAGATACGACAGCCCCTGTGTCATGGCCTGTTTCAGCGCCTCTTTATCACTCTTGGTGAAATCCGTATCACCATACTCGCTCTGCGCATCTTTCACCGCTGCATTAAGGTGTGTTCGCATCACCATATAGCTCGCGGTTTCGGCAATCCACGGTGCTTTTGCCTCTTGCAGAGCCATAAAGCCGGTCAATGCCTCGGAGAAATGACCTTCGTAGAAGTGGCGTGCCGCATCTAGGTAAGCCTGCCACTCCTTGGCAGACTCGCTCATTGTGATGTCGGAAGACTGGGGGCTATCTTCCTGTTGACCAAGGAGCTGTAAGCGGGTTTTGAGTAGATGCGTGCGCTCGGTAGATGACAGGTCACTCTGCTCAAGGGCATCGAGAAATTGACTGACAGATTGCAGTGAGTTGGAAATGGCTCGGCCGTAAAGGGCATCCCGACCAGCATAGTGTTCCAGCAAAGTCGGGAGCGAGGCGTCGTGGGCGGTGAGCCGGCTAAACAGCTGTTCACGTAGTTCCGGGACTTCCAACTCGTCGGGAAGTGGCAGGCGTTGCAGAGAGAAGAGTTCCATATCGCGTTCGTTGGCCGGATCGGCCGGAAGCATAAAGGGAAGGGAGAGTCGCTGCTTGTCAGCCAGCAGCATCAGCAAGTTGCTCTTGGTGTCATTTTCGGAAAGGAAAAGCGGATAAGCAGGCAATGGACAGTCTGTCAGCCAAAAACTGCACCCGTCTTGGTCGAATGAGGCAACCGAAGGAAAAGCAGCAAGCGTGAGTGCCAGTGCCGAACAGTATTTCAAGATCTTCATTAGAGGCGGTATCCACTATCTGCCGAGTGACAACTCCTTGAATCACGAGCCAAGAAGCCTGAAGCACAATGGCTGGCAATAGTACGCAAGTGGGTTGCAATCGACAACCTTTCAGTGGTTTATGATGGGCGTTCAAGCAGATAACAGAATGCTGATGGCCTTACGTTGTAAGGCCTGCAATAAAAACGGGGCCATCAGTGATGGCCCCGTGTTGGTTGCGCTGTGCTCAGTTATCAACCTACGCCGAAATCAGGCGCGAATGGTCGTCGGGATAGCGCTGTTCGGGCGTGACATGGCTGGTTCGATTGCTGGCTCGCTGAGCTCGGTAGCTGCTAGTGCAGTGCCTTGGGTCAGGGCTTCAGCCTGATGCAGCATGCGGCTGACCATATCGGTCAGGAGATCCACATCCAGCTTGTCCAGCCACTCGCGACACCAGAGCAGGGTGCTCTGTTCGCTGTCTCGGCTGAGTTGCAGCACAGGCCAGTCGGCCATGGCGGCGAGGGAGGGGGTCTGGATATCCCCCAGCGGAATAAACAGGGTCACCAGTTGATCCCGCTCGCGAATATGGAGGCTGAAGGGGCCCGCCTGCAGATCCAACCCCTCTTCGTGCAGGCACTCCTGCGGCAGGGATAGCTGGCGAACGAGGGTTGATAGCATGGCATGGAACATCATTAATCCTCCCGATGGGTGTTATCAAAGACCGACTCTGTGGGCGGCCACAGGTTGGCGATAGGGGGGCGGGCAGGGGTACCGACCAGTGGCGCCCCTATGGTGGCGGCCCAGGGGTCGACCACTTTGGCGTGTGGCCCCCAGCTTTCAGGCTTGGTGAGTTCACTCCCTTCGGCGCGGCCAATCACCACAAAGCAGTGGGTTTGGGCGTGCCCCTGTGCGCCACGATGGGCCAGCACTTCGATCCGCTGGTCACTGTTGTGGCGCAGCAGTTCGGCCGCCGCCGAATAGGCCAGGGTCGAGCAGCAACCGGCCTTGGCGTCATCCACCGCCTTGGCGATGTTTTCCATGGTGCGCAAGGATAGTGGCTGCTTGTTTCTGGTTATCTGGATGGCGGCCATATTGGCGCTGTTGTTGGCGCGCTGGTTGGCTGCCAGGCGCTGGGGATCCTGCCCGAAGGCGTTGAGTTTGCCGATGATCTTCTGATAGCTCGGGTTGTTGGGCTGGACAAAGGTCTGGGCGTCGGTGCAAGCGTAGCTGCCCAGTTTTTCCAGTCCGGCCATGCTCTTTTGCAGCAGGGCCTGGGTGCCACCCGCCATCACTTTCGGTTCATGTCGCGGGGCGGCTCTGGTGATGGCACCCTGTTCTGCCAGGGCCTGCTTCAGTTCGGTCAGACGAGCGCCGCGTGCTGCCACCTCTTTGGGGTGGTGCTGCTCCCAGTGCTGGATTGCATCCTGCACCCGCTGCGCTTTGCCGCTATCGGGGACGCTTTGCAACTGGCGCAGGGCGCTGATGACCTGCTTGAGATCGCTGCTCTGGAAGTGGCCGATGCCGCGCTTGACGGATTGTTCGAACAGCTTGTTACCCTTGGCCAGTAGCGGGCTGGCCTCTGTCTGCTGGGGTGAGGCTGGGCGGTTGAGGTGAATGTGTCCACCGATTGCTGGTAAGGCCATGATGTGATTCCCGACAGGGTTGACGATAAGGGGATGATACCGAGCCGTGATGGCGCGCTATATCAGGGAGCGGTCGGGGATTTGTCAGTTTTTCGCGTGTTGCGCAGTTTGTTTGGCCAGGCGGGCAGCGTACTGCCCTACCACTGTGGCCCTTCGCTCTGGCGCCAATGCTCCAGCCAGCGCAGAACCTCGGCGGTCGCCTCAATCTGGTCGGCGGGAATGTAGTTGTTGAGCTGGGCATCCCGATAGAGCGCGCGGGCCAGTGGAATGCGTTGCAGCACAGGGATCCCCTCCTCTTCGGCAATCTTGCGTACCTGCAGCGCCTGGGCATCGGTGAATTTGAGGGTCACCACTGGCAGCGGGGTTTCTCCCCGCTCGTAGCGAATGCCGATGGCGATATGGGTCGGGTTGGCGACGATGACCGAGGATCGCTTCACGTCGGCGCGCATGTTGCTCGATTGCAACTCCTGATGGAACTGGCGGCGCTTGCTCTTGATCTCCGGGCTCCCCTCCATCTCCTTGTACTCCCGCTTCACCTCGTCCTTGCTCATCTTGAGCTGCTTGATGTGCTGGTAGTGTTCGAAGGCGTAGTCAGCGATGGCGATCACCACAAAGCCCATGGCGCAAACCGCCATCAGCTGGCCCAGCATGCCCCCCAGTACCGGAGTGATGCAGCTCATGCCGCAGCCGGGCAACTGGAGCATCGCCTGCAGATTGCCCTTTATGGTGACCCACACCAAGAGGCTCAGGAGACTCACCTTGAGCAGTGATTTGACGAACTCCATCAGGCTCTTGATGGAGAAGATCTTCTTGGCCCCCTCCACCGGATTGATCTTTTTGATGTCTGGCTTGATGGACTCACCGCTCAGCAGAAAACCGTACTGTGCGAAGTGGGAGGCGAGTACCACCAGCACCGCGACCGCGAGGAGCGGAATGCAGAGATAGGCCATCTCCTGCATCAGGTTCTCCACCACATGGTTGAGCGCCTGGGTAAAGGGGAGGTTGATGTGGGACTCCGGGATCATCATCAGCTTGCCCAGATGTTCGAGGTAGTAGTCGGACATCGCCATCAGCATGCCTACCAGACTGAGGATGATGGCGGTGGAGACCACCTCCTTGCTCTTGACCACTTGCCCCTTCTGGCGGGCATCCCGCAACTTTTTGGGGGTGGGTTGTTCGGTCTTCTCGCCGCTCATCGCGCCTCCAGAATGGGGATCAGCAGTTGCAGCGGGTCCATCACTGCCAGCACCTGTTGATAGGCGTGATCCATCATCAGCTTGATGTAGATGACCAGCAACAGGCTGGCGACGGCGCTTTTTATCGGCATCGCCAGCACGAAGACGTTCAGTGAAGGGGCGAAGCGGCTGATCAGCGCCAGCCCGAATTCGGCCAGAAACATGGCGATCAAGAGCGGCGCCGCCAGCAAAGCGCAGAGCAGCAACATATGGCTGAACTGGCTGTAGAAAAAGTTGACCCACTGCTCGTCGATAGTGGGGAAAAAGTGCGCCACCGGCCAGCTGATATAGCTCTGGAACAGGGCGGCCAGCAGGGCGAGAAAGGCGCCGCTGGCAAAAAAGAGGGTGATCAGGGTCTGGGTCAGCAGCAGACCGGTGGGACTGGTCTGGCTGCCGAGACTCGGGTTGAACAGGGAGCCCATGGCGGCGCCGCGTTGGTTGTCGATCAGAAAACCGCTCGCCTCGATGGCCCAGAAGGGGATGGCGGCGACAAAGCCGATCAGCAGGCCGAGCAGCACCTCCTTGGCGATCAGCATGGCCAGCGCCATGCCGTCGATCTGATCCGGCAAGGTGTCGGCGACTGTGGGGTAGGCGTAGAGCGCCAGCGAGCAGACCACGCCGTTGCGGATCATCGCCCCTCCCAGCATCTGTTTGCTCAGCACCGGCAGCATCACGAAGCAGCTGATAAAGCGCGGCAGCAGCAGGGTATAGGCCAGCATCTGGGCCTGCAGGCTCTCCAGCGTCATTGGATCTGCGGCACCTTGAACAACACCATATCGGCAAAGCTGTAGAGCTCGTTACCCAGCCAGGCGGTGGTGGCAAACAGGGTGATCACCACGGCGATCAGCTTGGCGACAAAGCCCAGGGTCTGCTCCTGGATCTGGGTCAGTGCCTGCAGCAAAGAGACAAGGGTGCCCACCAGCGCCGCCACCAGCACAGGTGGCATCGAGAGGATCAGCACCAGCCAGAGCGCCTGGCTGGTGAAGTGAAGGATATCGGCGTGACTCATGCTAGCCTCCGTAACTGATGACCAGCCCGTGGGTCAGGCGGGCCCAGCCATCGAGCAGCACAAACAGCAGCAGCTTGAAGGGCAGCGAGATGGTCATGGGGGAGACCATCATCATCCCCATCGCCAGCAAGATGTTGGAGATGATGAGGTCGATGGCGATAAAGGGCAGGTAGATCAGAAAGCCGATTTCGAAGGCGCGGCTCAGCTCGCTCACGGTAAAGGCGGGCAGCAGGATCAGCAGGCTGTCTGGCTCCAGCCGGTCGGCATATTTGCTGGGCCAGAGTTGCTTGGTGCTGTCGATAAAGAAGGCGTGTTCCCGCGGTTTGATCTGCTTTTTCAAAAAGTCGCGGTAGGGGGCAATCCCCTCATCGAGGAACTTCTCCACCGATTCGGCTTTCGCCAGCGACACCTCGTTCTGGCGCAGGTAATCCTGGGTGGCAAAGCCAACCGGCGCCATCACATAAATGCTGAGAATGATCGCCAGCCCGTACATCGCCATGTTGGGGGGGATCTGCTGCACCCCGAGGGCGTTGCGCAGCAGCGAGAAGACCACCGCCAGCTTGACGAAGGAGGTGGCCATCACGGCGATAAAGGGGAGCAGGGCCAGCAGGGCCAGCCCGACGATAAGGTTTAGCTCGTCTGGCAACTGGATCATGACTGTGACTCGTTGTCGAGGCGTTCGACCCGTACACCCAGGCGACCCTGGATCTCCACCAGTCGGCCCGTTCCCAGCGAATGGCCGTTGCTGATGATGCGCACTTCGCCATCGAGGGGCGTGCCAAGATCGATCAGGGCGCCCGGTTGCAGGCTGGTGAGGGTATGCCAGTCCAGGGTCTGGCGGCCCACTTCGAAGCTCACCTGGATCGGCAGTTGATCCAGTTCGGTCGGGCCGAAGGGTTCAGCGGAGGCAGCATTATGCATGGCAGTCAATTCCAGATGTTGTGGATGGGGTTGGCAGTAGGCAAAGGGGCGACCCTCCACGCAGACCAGCAGTTGCTGGCCGAGCTGCGGATGGGGTGGCGGCAGCAGCACATCGCCGATAGCGAGGGTGACGAGCTCATCCATGGTCAGCCCCATCTCGCCCCACTGCAGCGAGAGGGTGAGGGGCAGCGGCAACCGCTGCTGCCGTGGCCGTGGTGGCAATCTGGCCAGCAGGGGCTCGGGCTGCGGCAGCCAGAGAGCGAGACTTGCCCCCTCCCGTTGTAACAGCAGTTGCAAGGCTGGCTCATCGGTCTGAACGTTACTCTCCGGTCGGGTCAGCGCCGAGCAGGTGAGGCCACCGAGGGGTTGTCCCAGCCGTTCGATCAGTGCCAGTTGCAGCGGCTCGGGCAGGCTGAACAGTGCCGCCTGTTGTAGATCCGGCGCCAGACAGTGCGCCAGCTCTGCGCCGTTGCACAACAGCGGCAAAGAGAGCCCCTGCCACTGCAGTTGCAGCCGGGTATCGAGCGTCGCAGGCGGCAAACCGATGGTGAGGAGAAGCTCGCCGCCACTCCAGCCAAAGTGCTGGCGGTATTGGCTCAGGGTCTGCTGTAAAGTCAGCTCTGCCAGCGAGGCGGAGGTGAGGGTAATCGGTGTCATGCGTCGGCATCCCACTCTTCGTAGATGGATCGTTTATGGCGCGAACCCTGTTCACTGTCGGGCTGGCCGAAGAGATCGAGGGCGACCCGCTCGCCGGGATAGAGCCGTTGCAGGCGGTCGACCAGATCGCTGCGCCCCTGATTGAGCAGCAGCTCTCCTTGCGCCGTGGCGAGGATCTCGATCTGCAACTCGCCATGGTGGTGAGCGATGCGAATGGAGAGATCGCCCAGCTGTGGCAACGTCAGGCGCAGCAGCGGCGGACGCTCCGAGCGGCCCAGCTCCTGATAGATATCCACCGCCAGTCGCTCCAGCAGCTGACCCAGCTCCCGGTTGTTTTCGGCTGGAGCCAGTCGGGCGAGCTGCAGATCCCCTGGGGTTTTCACCTGTGTGGGGATCGGTTGACCGCTGGCTTCGGGCATCTCGTCATTAAGAGTGAGCGCATTGATGTCAGTGTCAGCGGCGAGCGGCTCTGCGAGCTCACGGGCATCGACTAAGGATGCTTCGTTCAGTTGCTGGGCGGCTTTTTCGGTCACTAGCGCCCTGTCCAGTCCAGAGGTGTCACCTGCTATCAACGTGTTATCCGTGCCCTTATCGGAATATGCCGAGGGCTTTTCCTGTGCCGATGACGATGTGGACTGCGAGCTCTTTTGTCCTGGTAGTGACCATGCTTCTAGGGACAGGTGTGCGCAGTCCTCCAGCTCTTTATCCTGTGAGTGTTGATCTGCTTGTCGCTCTGTTTCCTTCTGGTCACGGGCGGCCACTTCAGAGAGGGAAATGCCGAGTTGCTCCTCTTTGACGAGCGGCTCTGGCTGCTGTTTTTTTGACCTTCCGTGAGTGGTGGCAAGCTCCTGCTGTTGGGCCTTATCGGCTATCTCTTTTTTCTGTTGCTGCGCCTGCAATAGCTGTTGATGCAACGGAACCCTGCTTTGGTGCAGGTTATTTTCCCGGTGTTGGTGAGCTGTCTTTTGTTCCTGATCAAGCCGCATCGCCTGCTCGAAACGCTGTTGTTGCGACCGATTGGCTTCAGCCATCTGGGTATCGCCCCGGGCTGTCACTGTGCCCTGTATCGGGAGGATTCGGGTCATGACTCGTTACATCCTGATCTGCTGGCGGAACTCTTCCTGTTCCTGCTCTTCGTTGTAGTCACGCAGGGCTTGCTGTGAGGCCTGCTCCTGACGGTGTAGTTCGGCAAATTTCTGTTGCTGCTGGCGGGCTCGGTGTACCGCCTGCTGGCGCTCCTGCAAGCGGATGCGCTCTTCGGCGACCCGCTCGGCCTGCTCGGCGGCAGTTTGTTCAAGCTGGGCCTCTTTCTCCCGCAGCAGCGCCACTTGCTGTTGCCACGCCTTGAGCCCCTTGCGATCGAGTTGCTCCGCCTGACAGATGGCAAATAGCCGCTCTTCTTCGGCAAGGCGCCACTGGCGATAGTCGAGACTCTCCTGCTCCGCTTCGCGCTGGCGGACGCGGGCGAGTTGCACCCGAGCCTGCTGGGCGGCGAGCTGCTGCTCGGCCCGATCCAGCCACAGGTCTTTTATTCGTTGCAGGCGGCCAATCATCGGGTCAGCGTCTCCAGAGTCGAGAGGGCTTCCGGCAGTGAGCTGGGTTCATGAGTGCCTTGCCTGAGCCACTGGCGAATAGTCTCGATGCGGGCGATCGCCTCATCGGCTACCTTGTCCTGCCCTTTCTGGTATTCGCCGATCTGCAGCAACAGCTCCACCTCTTCATATTTCGCCAGCCAGCTGCGCAGTCGACCAGCCTGAGCCTGATGCTCGGGCGCGATGATCTGGTTCATCACTCGGCTGGCGGAGCGCAGCACGTCGATGGCCGGGTAGTGGTTGGCCGCCGCCAGTTTGCGCGACAGTATGATGTGGCCATCGAGGATGGAGCGGGTCTCGTCAGCGACCGGTTCTGTCATGTCATCCCCCTCTACCAGCACGGTATAGAGGGCAGTGATGGAGCCCTTGTCCGACTGACCGGCCCGCTCCATCAGGCGGGGCAGGGCGGCAAACACCGACGGCGGATAGCCCCGTCGGGTTGGCGGTTCGCCAGCGGCCAGACCAATCTCCCGCTGGGCACGGGCAAAGCGGGTGACGGAGTCCATCAGCAGCAGTACCCGCTTGCCCTGATCGCGGAAATACTCGGCGATGGAGGTGGCGACAAAGCCCGCCTTGGCCCGTTCCATGGCGGGGCGATCCGAAGTGGCCACCACCAGCACAGCCTTCTTGAGCCCCTCTTCCCCCAGATCCGCTTCGATAAATTCGCGCACCTCACGGCCCCGTTCACCGATCAGCGCCAGCACGGTGACATCTACCTCGGCGCTGCGAATAAGCGACGCCAGCAGGGTGCTCTTGCCACCACCTGCGGCCGCGAAGATCCCCATCCGTTGCCCCTCACCGCAGGTGAGCAGGCCGTCGATGGCGCGAATACCCAGCGAAATGGGCTCGGCGATGCGCTTGCGGCTCATGGGGGCCGGCGCATCCCGATAGACCGGATACCAGGCATCGGGCTCCGGCAGATGGCCACCGCCAAAGGGGTTACCGAGGCCATCGAGCACCTGACCGAGCAGATGCTCGCCGACCCCGACCTGATGCATGGCACCGGTCGGGCTCACCTCGGTGTTGGAGGAGATGCCGAACATCTCGCCAAGGGGGGTGAGCAGCGCCTGATGCTGGGCAAAGCCGATCACCTCTGCCTGCAGGGAGAGAGTGTTGTCCGGGTTGCGTAGATGACAGAGCTCACCGATCCGCACCCCGGGGACGACCGCCTTGAGCAGGGTGCCGGTCACCTGGGTGACCCGGCCACGGATCTGGATCAGGCGGCACTCGTCGATGGCGTGACGAAGCTGGTCGGGAATGTGGTCGAGGGAGAGGGTCATAACAATCTGCGCCATTGAAACTGGTGGCCACTATAGGGGATGGGGGGCTACGGGGATTTCAGCGCGAGTCGGGACTTTTTAGAAAACCGTTGGGAGCGGGCTAAAAATTCACGGCCGATTTTGGCATAGGGGGATGAGGGCGATTTTTATAATGCCATCCTCGTCAATCCATTCGTCACGGGAGTTTCCATGGCCATTATCCAGAGCAACCCCTATGCCTCTGCCGCCCAGCCCGAGCTGCGCGGAGCAGAGGTCGCATCCCGTCAGGCTCCCCTGCAGGGTGGGCAATTTCAGGGGGAGCGGGTCGTGCTGGCCAGTGCCGCCCAGTCGCTGGCAGATGCCGCCGAAGAGCTCACCTTTGTCTTTTCTGAGCGCGCTGAGCTTTCGCTCGCCAAGCGCAAACTGAGTGACAGCCATGCCCGCATCAGCGAGATCGAGGCGCTGGTGGGGGATTACCTCGACAAAGTGCCGGAGCTCGAACGCCAGCAGAAGATCAAGGAGATGGTGAGCCACCTCGGCAGCGGTCGGCTGGCCAATCTCTCCCAGCTGCTGGCCTACCTCGAGAGCTATTCGGGGGAGGTGAGCGAGCAGTTCGAGGCGCTCTGCCAGGCGCGCAAGGCCCTCGCCGGACGACCGGAGATGCAGGGCACCCTGGCGCTGGTGGAGCAGGCGCTGGCCAAGCTGGCGGACGAGCAGGGCAGTGCCATCGTGCTGGGGGCGCGCATTACCGGCCCCGCGGCCGAAGCGGCCAAAGCGGGCGTGGGAGCCGAGCAGGATCTACGGGATCTCTATCGCGATGCGGTGCAGGACTACCGTGCCCTCTCTGCCGCCTGGCGCGATATTCACAGCCGCTTTGGCAACGGTGCGCTGGAGAAGGTGACCGGCTTCATGATGAAGGCCCTGAGTGCCGATCTCGACAGCCAGCAGCGCTGGCTCGACCCGGTCAAGCTGGAACGGGTGATGAGCGACATGCACAAGCTGCGGCTGCTCAACACCCTCTCGGCGCAAGTGGACGAGCTGTGGCAACGGGTGAAGGAGGGCTCGGCCCATGGCATACGGGCCTTCTGATCTGATGGGCGATCTGATCGCCCTGGTGGAGAAACGCTGGGCCAGCGTGCGTGATGTGGAGCAGGTCGGTGTGGCTCTTGAGCTGTCAGATTGTCGCCAGCAGGTGCTGCTCTATCAAGAGCTCAAGCGGCTGATCCGCCTGCTGCCGGTGGAGCTGTTCAGTGAGGAGGAGCAGCGCCAGAACCTGTTGCAGTGCTGTCAGGGTGCGCTCGATAACGCCATCGAGCGGGAAGAGGATGAGTTGTCTGGAGAGTCGTCATGAACTGGATTGAACCCCTGCTGGTGCAGTTTTGCCAGGATCTGGGCATCACCATAGGGGATAACCCCCATTCGCTGATCCAGCTTGAACTGGAGCAGAGCGGCACTCTGCAACTGGAGCGCCATCAGGGACAACTGACCCTCTGGTTGGCCCGCGCCGTGCCCTGGCATCAGAGTGGCGAGGCGATCCGCCGCGCCATGACCTTGACCGCCGCGGCGCAAGGCCCGGCCCTGCCGGTGCGCAGCGGCTGGTTGGGGGAGGAGCAGCTGATCCTCTTCGTCACTCTCGATGAGCGGGCCGTGACTCTGCCCCAGCTCCATCAGGCCGTGACCACCCTGAGCCGGCTGCAGCGAGAGGTGCTGGCGTCATGAGCCGGATCACTGCTGCGCATATCGGTATCGAGCAGCTTAGCGCCATCTCCCTTGACGATCAGGAGCGCAGCCTGCCGGGGCGTTATGCCCTGTTACCCGATGGCCAGTCCATCGAACCCCATATCAGCCGCCTCTACCCCGAGCGGCTGGCGGATCGGGCGCTGCTCGATTTCGCCACTCCGGATCGCGGCTTTCACGACTTGCTGCGGCCGGTTGATTTCAATCAGGCGATGCAGGGTCTGCGCAGTGTGCTGGCAGAAGGGCAGAGCCCGGAGTTGCGAGCGGCCGCTGCGCTGCTCGAACAGATGCACGCCGATGAACAACTGATGCAGATGACCCTTCATCTGCTGCACAAGGTATGACCATGGTGCTTACGTCACAGCAGCAGGATGCGCTGCTGCTCACCGGCTGGTTGCAACTGCAATATGGCCACCCTGACAAGGCGCGCGTCCTGCTGGCCGCCCTGTTGCAGATCCACCCCGACCATCAGGGAGGGCGACGGACCCTGCTGGTGGCCCTGCTCAAACAGGGGGAGGGGGAGGCGGCGCTGGCCCATGTCGATCAGCTGATGCAGCAAGGGGAGGCCGACGGCCCGCTCTGGCTCTGCCGCAGCCGGGCCTGCCAGTTGGCAGGGCGGCTGGATGAAGCCCGTTTTGCCTATCAACAATACCTCGAATTGGAAGAGCAGAATGAATCAACGCTCCCTTGAGTTGCTGCGCCGGATAGGCGAGCGCAAGGACATCATGCTGGCGATCCTGCTGCTGGCCATCGTCTTTATGATGGTCTTGCCGCTGCCGCCGGTGGCCCTCGATATCCTGATTGCCATCAACATGACCATCTCGGTGGTACTGCTGATGATGGCGGTTTATATCAATTCGCCGCTGCAGTTCTCCGCCTTTCCGGCGGTGCTGCTGATCACCACCCTGTTCCGGCTTGCCTTGTCGGTGAGTACCACCCGGATGATCCTGCTGCAGGCCGATGCGGGGCAGATCGTCTACACCTTCGGCAACTTCGTGGTGGGGGGCAATCTGGTGGTGGGGATCGTCATCTTCCTCATCATCACCATCGTCCAGTTTCTGGTGATCACCAAGGGTTCGGAGCGGGTCGCCGAGGTGAGTGCCCGCTTCTCCCTCGATGCCATGCCGGGCAAGCAGATGAGTATCGACGGTGACATGCGCGCCGGGGTGATCGACGTGCACGAGGCGCGGGATCGCCGCGGGGTCATCGAGAAGGAGAGCCAGATGTTCGGCTCCATGGATGGCGCCATGAAGTTCGTGAAAGGGGACGCCATCGCGGGCCTCATCATCATCTTCGTCAACATCCTAGGTGGTGTCACCATAGGGGTAACCCAGAAGGGGTTATCCGCCGCCGATGCGCTGCAGCTCTACTCCATCCTGACGGTGGGTGATGGCATGGTCTCCCAGGTGCCGGCGCTGCTGATCGCCATCACCGCGGGGATCATCGTTACCCGGGTCTCCTCCGAAGAGTCTTCCGATCTGGGTACCGATATCGGTGCCCAAGTGGTGGCCCAGCCCAAGGCGCTGCTGATAGGTGGTCTGCTGCTGGTGCTGTTTGGGTTGATCCCGGGCTTCCCGATGATCACCTTCTTTGCGCTGGCGGCCATCGTCACGGCAGGCGGTTATTTTATCGGCTTGCGTCAGCGCAAGGCGCAGAGCAGCAACAGTCAGGATCTTCCAGCCGTGCTGGCGCAGGGGGCGGGAGCCCCCGCCGCCCGCAGCAAGCCAAAACCGGGCAGCAAGCCGCGGGGCAAGCTGGGGGAGAAGGAGGAGTTCGCCATGACGGTGCCGCTCCTGATCGATGTGGATGCTGCTTTGCAGGCCGAGCTGGAGGCGATTGCCCTCAACGACGAACTGGTGCGGGTGCGCCGCGCCCTCTATCTCGATCTCGGGGTGCCCTTCCCGGGTATTCACCTGCGTTTCAACGATGGGATGGGGCCTGGCGAATACCTGATCCAGCTGCAGGAAGTGCCGGTCGCCCGCGGTCTGCTGCGACCGGGCCACCAGCTGGTGCAGGAGAGCGCCTCCCAGCTCGATCTGCTGGGGATCCCCTACGAAGAGGGGGCGCCGTTGCTGCCGGGACAACCGACCTTGTGGGTCGCTAATGAACATCAGGAGCGGCTGGAGAAGTCACGGCTGGCCAGCCTCACCACCGATCAGGTGGTGACCTGGCATCTATCCCATGTGCTGCGGGAATATGCCGAGGACTTTATCGGCATTCAGGAGACCCGCTACCTGCTGGAGCAGATGGAGGGGAGTTATGGCGAGCTGGTGAAGGAGGCGCAACGCATCATCCCGCTGCAGCGGATGACCGAAATTTTGCAGCGGCTGGTGGGGGAGGATATCTCCATCCGCAACATGCGCGCCATCCTCGAGGCGATGGTGGAGTGGGGCCAGAAAGAGAAGGATGTGGTGCAGCTCACCGAGTACATCCGCAGCAGCCTCAAGCGCTACATCTGCTACAAGTACGCCAACGGTAACAACATCTTGCCTGCCTATCTGCTCGATCAGCAGGTGGAGGAGCAGATCCGCGGCGGCATTCGCCAGACCAGCGCGGGCAGTTACTTGGCGCTCGATCCCACTATTACCCAGAGCTTTCTCGATCAGGTGCGCCATACCGTCGGTGATCTGGCCCAGATGCAGAACAAACCGGTGCTCATCGTCTCCATGGATATCCGCCGCTATGTGCGCAAGCTCATCGAGGGGGATTACCATGCCCTGCCGGTGCTCTCCTATCAGGAGCTGACCCAGCAGATCAATATCCAGCCCCTCGGGAGGGTCTGCCTGTGAGGGGGGGCCCGTTAACTACTGACCCCCTGATCCCCTGGCTGCAAGCCAGGGGTGTGGCGGTGGTACCTCACCATCTGGGGGCAACCCCCATCCAGCTCGGCCACGCTTTCTGCTATCGCCAAATTTATCTCGCCTGGCGCTTTGATGCTGCGACCCGACGGGTCTGGATCCTGCTGGTGCGCCGTGAGGGGGAGCGGGCCGGTCTGGCCAATCCCTTTGCAGCCCTCTATCTGCTGGCCGAAGCCACTCTGAAAGTGCTCGGGCCGGGCCATTACCTCTACGGCAACGTCGATGTCTTTCGTGGCAGTAGCCTGAGTAGTGAGCGGCTCGGGCGCTTCTACCTGCGCTGGACGGGAGCCAGTGAACCCGAGCCCGGCTGGTTCATGCTGGCCGCCGAGCGAGTCTGTTCCGTGCGGGATATGCGAAAACGACAAAAGCACGGCCTTGCGTGACAGGCATGTCCAAAGGGGCCTCATAGAATAGGAGCCAAGATGAAACAACCGCGTTTTGCCGACCATAGCGAGGCCATTTTGCAGGCAGAGCAGGCCATTGCCGACAGCGATCACCGCAACGCTCTGTTGCAAGAGATGCTGGCTGGCCTCGCTCTCTCGGATCAGACCTGTCAGCTGCTATTCGATGCGCCGACCGAGCAAGTGGCCGTGGCCGAGCAGGAGTTGCTGGCTGAGATCCAGCGCAGACAGGCGTTACTGCCGGCACAGCCGGGAGAGGGCCGTAAGAGTCGCCGTCCCACCATGATGCGCGGACTGATGATTTAAGGAGTCGTGATGAGCACTATCCCTGACTACAACACCAACCCTGGTGCGTTCGTCGGCTGGCTTGATGGGCAAGCGCTGGACGCATTGCCGGGCCATAAAAACCCCAAGTTGACCGAACTGGTCGAGCTGCTCAAGGGCAAGATCACCATCAGTGCTGACTCATCGACTGCGCTGAGCAAGGAGCAGCTGGAGAAGTTGCTGGCTGCCTATCTGACGGATCCCGCCTCGATCAACGGGGGTTGGGCGATGGGCCAGTTCCAGGGGGGGCAAGATGCGGCCATTGCCGCCATCAAGGGAATGATCGAGCGGGGAGCAAAACAAACCCCGCCAGTCACCCACTGGACCGTCCCTGAATTTATGCTGCTCTCCCTCAGTGCGCTGACCATGGATCGCATCGATGACGATCTCATCACGACCTTTACCGGGGTGATGGCGTTTCAGGACAACCAGCGTAAAGGGCTGCGGGACGAGCTTGCAGAGATGACCGGTGAGCTGAAGATCTACGGGGTGATCCAGTCCGAGATCAACAAGGTGCTCTCTGCGGCATCCAGCCAGACCTTCAACACCAATTTCAATCTGCTGGATTACAAGCTCTATGGCTATCAGTCTCTGGCCGAATTTATGGATGGGTCAGAGTTCAAACTGTTGTCAAAAATGTTTACCGATGGGGCGGTGCAAAAAGCACAGCAAGATTTCACCAACGCTAAAAATGAGCTGGAAAAAGTAACGTCTGCCAGCCTCGACCCCAAAACGCTGGGGGAGGCCAAGGCCGATTATGAGCGTAAAAAAGCCAATTTTGAGAAGATCGTAGCCACGCAGGTCCTCACAGTTAAAACGTTCCTCGAAAGTGAGCAGAAGAAGAGCGGTGCGATGAAAAATATCGAAGCCAGCTACAGCTATGACAAGGACAACAACAAGCTTGGCAACTTCTCCACCAGTGTGAGCGACCGTTCTCGCCCGCTCAACGATCAGGTCAGTGAAAAGACCACCCGCCTCAACGACGTCAGCTCGCGCTACAACGCCGCCATCGAGGCACTCAACCGCTTTATCCAGAAATATGACAGCATCATGCGCGACATTCTTGGCGCAATTTGAGGAGAGATCATGCAGACCGATACCACCCTGACCCCGGAATATGAAGCAGAGCTGGAAGCCTTTATGGCTGACGGTGGCACCCTGGCCATGCTGCAGGATATCTCGGGCGACACCCTGGAGCAGCTCTATGCCCTGGCCTTTGGCCAGTATCAGGCCGGCAAGTGGGAGGATGCTCACAAGATCTTCCAGGCCCTCTGCATGCTGGATCACTACGAGCCGCGCTATTTCCTCGGGCTGGGTGCCTGCCGTCAGGCGATGGGGGAGTTTGAAACGGCGGTTCAAAGCTACAGCTTTGGCGCCATGCTCGACCTGAAAGATCCCCGTTTCCCGTTTCATGCTGCCGAGTGCCGGCTGCAACAAGGTGATTTGAACGGGGCCGAGAGTGGCTTCCACTCGGCCCGACTGCTGGCGGACACAGATCCCCGGCAGGCAGACCTGGCGGCAAGCGCCAAGGTCATGTTGGAAGCCATCGCAATCAGAAGGGATCTGCAAGATGAACCCGATCAGCAATGAAAGACAGGTTTCCCCGCTGGGAAACACAGGTGATGTTGCGGGCCTGGTGCCCGTAACCCAACCTCGCAGTGAAACACGGCTCGATGCCGCCACGGTGCAAGTCACCGGTCAGGCCCGCAAGTCAGGGGTCTCGCTAAACGCACCACTGGCGGTAAGCAATAGCCAGGTCAGTGCGCAGCAACTTGGTGAAATCGGCAAGTTGGTGGCTTCGGTGAAAGAGAACACCCGCTTGATTCTGCCGCACACCACCGGGTTGGTGACCGCAGCCTTTACCTCGCCCGAAGCGTTCGAGATTGAGCTGGGCAAGCTCACCAGCGATCTGGAGAAGACCCAGACCAAGCTGAAGCTTGATGATATCCGGCAAGCTCGCACGCTGAACGAGAAGAAGATCGGCGAGAACCAGGCGAAGATCAAAGAGGCAGAAGAGAGTGCCCAGGAGGCCAAGAAGGCCGGTATCTTTGGCAAGATTTTCGGCTGGGTCAGTGCCATCGCCTCGCTGGTGATCGGCGCCATCATGGTGGCAACCGGGATTGGCGCTGCCGCCGGTGCCCTGATGATCGCAGCTGGCGTCGTTGGCGTGGTCAACATGGCTGTGCAGCAGGCTGCCGCTGATGGCCTTATCTCCAAGGAGGTGATGGAGAAGCTGGGGCCAGCCCTGATGGGGATAGAGATTGCATTGGCAGTGATGTCGGCCGCAGTCAGTTTCGGCGCGACCATTGGCGGTGCGATTGCCAAACTGGGCGCCAAGATTGGTGGCAAGGTTGCGGATGTTACCGCCAAAATCGTTGCCAAGGCGGGTGAAATGGCCGCCAAATTTGGTGCCAGAGCAACTTTTGAGGCGGTGAAGGTGAGTGACAAGGTGGCGAAAGTGGCCAAACTGGCCACCCAGGGTGCCGATATCCTCATTGATGTGAGCAGTGGCGTGGCCAAAACGGTCCAGTCAGCGAAAGAGTCCGAGTCGCTCGATGCCCAGGCTGATCTTGCCTTGAGCAAGAGCGAGATGACCGAACTGCAAGGGGTTATCGACAAGCTCAAGGAGGCGATATCCCAGATGATCGAGGCGTTCCAGCAGACCATGGAGATGATCTTCCAGATGATCAATGCCAAGGGCGACATGATGAACAACCTGGCCCGCAGACCTGCCGCTATCTAAGGAGTACCGACCATGATTAACAGTGATTATGCAAATGGCGTGACCCGTACTGCCCCGCTGACCGAGGTGCAGGCCGGTGAGGCGCAGCAGGTTCGCAGTGCGACCACTGCCCATGAGGCTGCCGTTTCGACTCGCCCGCAAGGGTCAGAGAGCAAGAGCGTTCCTACTCTGCCACGCCCCTCCATTCCCTTTGATACCAAAGGGGTGACCCAGATGGTTGCGCAGCTGGACAGTGCGATGGATATGATGTCCTTGCTGTTCAAGCTGGCCCGCCAGGCTCGTGAAGAGGGGTTGCAGGTTCGGGACATCGAAAACAAGCTGGTCATCAGTAGCCAGCAGGCGCAGGTTGACGAGATGCGCCACGGCGCCAAGCTGATGATCGTCATGGCGGTGGTCTCCGGCGTGATGGCGGGGTTCTCTGCCATTATGGGCGGGATCAGCTTGGGCAAGGGCGCCAAGGCTATCAAGCAGCAACAATCCCTTGATGGTAAGATTGCCGGTCGCGAGGCTTTGATTGACGCCAAGGTTGATAGCTTGAGCAAGCCGGGCCAACAGGTTGACCGTGCTGATGTGGGCAAAGTCTGGAAACAGGATCAAGTTGCAGACAGTAACGCGAAGCAGTTGTTGGACAAGAAATTTGACCGCAATACCCAGCGTGGTCAGGTGTTCAACACCGTAACCCAGTCTGTGGGGCAAATGAGCAACTCTGCGGTGCAGGTGGCGCAGGGTGACAGCCAGGCCAATGCGAAAGAAGACGAGGTCGAGGCGACCATCAGTCAGACCGAGAAGCAGAAGGCCGAGGACAATATGTCCTTCAATGCCAACTTTATGAAAGATCTGCTGCAACTGATGCAGCAGTATTCCCAGAGCCAGAATCAGGCCTGGAAAGCGGCATTCGGCGTTGCATAAACGTCATGGTAATCAAGGCGCCCATTGGGGCGCCTTTTTGTTTTCCGGCCATTTTTCTTAAAAGTGCCGCCCTTGAGTGACAGCCCGCATGGCGGTGGCAGGCTAACATCTCTTCCTCTCTGCTGGAGGAAATCATGGATGTAACTGTCATCATCAATCGACTGCTCGCTGAATTTGCCACCAAATATGGTTTGCCATCCCTGGCTCTGAATCAGGAGGGGGTTGCGGCGCTCTGCTTTGACGAGCAGTTGCAACTCAGCCTGATCCTGGTGCCGGAGCGTGATCAGCTGGTGTTGCAGGCCGACGTGGCCGAGCTGCATCAGGTGGGCGAGGGGATTTTCCGTCAATTGGCCAGCTTCAATCGTCACTGGTATCAGTTCAATCTTCACTTCGGTTTCGATGAAGAGAGTCTGACTGTGCAACTCTATCGCCAGATGGCGGCAAGCCGGTTGACCCTGGCGTACCTTGAAGAGAGTCTCGCTAGCATGCTGGAGCATGCCGAGTTCTGGCAGGAGTTGCTGCAACCCGGTACTCGGGAGGCAGGCAGCAGTGATCAGGTGATGGGAGTGCGGGTATAACCATGAAGATTCAGGAATCACAAGGTGCGCTGGCCCTGCATGGGGCAGAGGCGGGCAAGGTAGGGGCATTTTCAGGCAGAACCGTGAGTGCCCGGTCAGCCAGTGCGAGCCAGGTTCCCCTGTCGGCACTGCTGCGACGCTCCATTACTCTCAATCAGGTCCAGGAGCTGGCGCTGCAGCGACTGCAGCAGGGTGAGCACACACCGCTGAGTGAGCGGCGGATCCGGGTGTTATGAGAGGTCTGCTGGCACTGATGTTGTCGGCCATGCTGGCCGGTTGTGTCACCACCCCGGAGCTGAAGCCATCGCAACAGCAACTCAAGGGAGAGGTGCATTTCCCGCAAGCCTTGCCACGTCCGGCGATGGTGGAGGTGGCAGTGCTCAGCGTGATCGGGGGGCGTCCGTTGCAAGTGGCAGCCACTCGTTATGAGGTGACCATGCTGCCATTGCTGTTTGATCTGCGTTTGACCCCTCTGCAACTGGCGGAAGGGGAGATCTATCTGCGGGCCCGCTTGCGATTTATAGATGGCTCCGCCGTACAGGCTATGAGTCAGCAGAAAGTTTTTAAGATTTTTAATGACAAAAAAATGGTTATTCAATTGCAGCCAAAAGCTTGTTATCCACAATGTCAGTAATGATTGTGTTTAAATAAAAAGCTTCAAATCAATCATTTATTAATTTGCCAGTTAAGATTGAAGGTTTCTTTTTGTAACGAAGTATCTTTTGCTGTAAGCACACCATTAAGTCTGAGTCGTTGCACTGGATAAATAGTGTGTTAGCTCTAATTTTAGGCTGGTTTTTCTGCTTGTGACTGTTGTAGGATTCCCCCTCATTTCAATGGTGATTAATTTTTGAACTCACCAGCGAATGACTTGATTACAAAATAATAAATAAAAATAACAGCAATAATAAAGCACCCGAGAGCGACCCGCTTCCGGAGGTGTTACTGGTACTACACGCAGATTCAGGAAAATAAAACATGAAGGGCATTACTACCACAGAGAAGGGCGATATGGCCCTGCTCCAGTGGTGCATGTCTGCTTTTAACGTTATCGAACATCCGCAAGAGGGAATTTATATTCTCCTGGAAGGATCGATGAAGTGGCAGGACTGTACCGATACCTATGAATTATCCCCCAACGAACTTCTGTTCGTGCGCCGTGGCAACTACGCGGTCTGTACCGGTGACGGCCCCTGCCGCCTGCTTTGGCTACCTCTGTCAAACTCCTTTTTGCAAGGCTTCTTGCAACGTTTCGGTTCACTGTTGAGTGAAGTCCCCCGGCTGGAGGGGATGGCCCCCACGCTGTTGCCGTTTAACTCATCCCCCTTGCTGACCCAATGTATTCAGGGACTGCGCGGGTTGACCGAACATGAACATCCCCCCGCACTGGCCCAATTACGCACCGAAGAGTTGCTGTTTCTGCTCGCGTTTGGCGAACAGGGGCCTCAACTGATGTCTATTTTGCGCCAGCTGAGCAATCGCCAGGTCGAGCGGTTGCAACAGTTTATGGAAAAGCACTATCTGATGGAGTGGAAGCTCAGCGAATTCGCCAAAGAGTTCGGTATGGGATTGACCACTTTCAAGGAGCTGTTTGGCTCGATATATGGTGTTTCTCCACGCGCCTGGATCAGTGAAAGGCGGATCCTTTTCGCTCATCAGTTATTACTCAATAGTGAAATGAGCATTGTCGATATTGCGATGGAGGCCGGTTTCTCCAGCCAATCCTATTTTACCCAGAGTTATCGTCGTCGTTTTGGCTGTACGCCAAGCCGTGCCCGACACGGCACAGATTAACGCCGGACTAAAATAATCTGACGTTTTTTATAAGCCGCAGAGCGAGGCAATGGATAGAATAGCCAGCATATCGAAACATCATTCCATTATTGCCCGCAGCAAGATGAGCAAGGCATAGCATGAGTCAGCAAGATCACCATTCACCTAACCAGGGCCTGTTTGCAGGTCGTCGGGTTACCGTTGTCCAGCCAGATACCCTGAGTCGGGATCGTCTGGTCGGCCAGCTGTCCGTGCTCCGTTATCAGGATGCCGGCGTGATCACTTCGCAGCAGATGGCCCTGTTGCAACGACTGTTGCCAAGAACCCGACTGGAGAGTCTGTTGGGCTCCATCTGGTTTCAGCGCCGTCTAGATGCCGCGCTGGCCGTCTCGCGTGAGGAGCTGCAACAGATCTTGCGTCTGGCAGGCAGTGAGCGTTGTGACTGGATGCAGCAGCTGGGGGATCGCATCAATCTGGCGGATCGTCCCTTGCTGTGGCACTGGGTGCTCTATCCCTTGCACCGCTGGTGGGTTCAGCGTCTTGAACCACTTTACGGCGCTTGGCTTAACGAACTGGAGCAGTTGCAGGTGATGCGCCGCCAGCTCAATGCCCAGGCCGTGTTCTGGCAGACCGTGGTCGATGTACCGGCGGATCTGGAGAGCCGGATCGCCGATCAGCTTGAGCAGTTGAACCAGCGCGAGCAGGAGCTCACCCGGCTGCAGACTGATTGTGAGACACGTCTCCAGCTGGCCTGGCCTGCCTGGTATGCGCAAACGAGCAAGGAGGGGGACCCGGTTCACCTGATGCCGGTACCGCTTGAGCTCGGCACATTCTGGCATGCCCTGCAGGCTCTGCCCCATCAGGACGAGGCAGCCCTAACCCTGCATGAGTGGCTGGCCGGCCGGGGCATTGCCCTGGGTCAGGATCACTTCTACTGGCAGCCTCCTGCGCCCTAGATAGCCCGAGGAACTATGCAAACGCTACTGAATCGATTGGCCGCAAACCTTGGCCAAGGGCCTTTTATTGCCGACGCACAGGGAAAGTACCATCTGCGGATCGATGGTTATCCCCTCTTTCTGACCCCCAGAAACGGTGAATTGCTGCTGAGTACCCCGCTTGCAAGCAGCCAGAGGAATGACGCTGAGGCCCATGATCCGGCGCTGCTAAAGCGTCTGTTGCAACAGGTGGTGGCCTGGGGGCGTCATGCCCCCCATGCACTGGTGCTGGATGAGCTTGGCAATTTGCAGCTGGAGGCGCGGCTCGCGCTGGAGTGGCTCGACGAGGCGCTGCTGGCGGAGCGCCTGAGCCAGCACATCGCCCTGCTGGAGCGGTTGGAACCCCAATTGACCGAGGCCGCCTTGGCCCCCCAATGGAGACAGATGATATGGCACCCTTGAGTGTGCAACCCTTGCTGCGTCCCCTGTTGTGGGTCTGCCTCGCCGTGATGGCGTGGCAGCGTCCCGCCATGGCACAGGAGCTGGACTGGGTGCCCATGCCTTACAGCTATGTGGCAGAAGGGGAGAGTCTGCGCGACGTGCTGGTCAACTTCGGTGCTAACTACGAGGTCTCCGTGGTGGTCAGCGACAAGGTCAACGATCAGGTCAACGGTCAGTTTGAACATGACGAGCCGCTCGCCTTTTTGCAGCAGCTCTCCTCCCTCTACAACTTGGTCTGGTACTACGACGGTAATGTGCTCTACGTCTTCAAGAACAGCGAAGTGCAGTCCCGTCTCATCAATCTTGAGCAGACTGGCGCAGCAGAACTCAAACAGGCGCTGCAACGGGCCGGGATCTGGGAACCCCGCTTTGGCTGGCGCCCCGATGCGGATAACCGGTTGGTCTATGTCTCCGGCCCGCCCCGTTACCTTGAACTGATCGAGCAGACCGCGCTGGCACTGGAGCAACAATCCCAGCTGCGCAGCGAGAAGACCGGGCCGCTGGCCATCGAGATCTTCCCCCTCAAGTACGCCTCGGCTACCGATCGCTCCATCCAGTACCGCGATACCGATGTGGCGGCGCCCGGTGTGGCGACCATTCTGGCCAAGCTGCTGAGCGATGCTGGCGTGCAGATGGTCAACGGCGAGGGTAGCAAGGCAGCGACGGCCACCTCCGGTCAGGCCATCGTGCAAGCCGATCCTTCCCTCAATGCGGTGATCGTGCGCGATGCCCCGGAGCGGATGGCGATGTACGGCAAGTTGATCGCCGCGCTCGACAAACCGGCGGCCCGTATCGAGGTGGCGCTCTCCATCATCGATATCAATGCCGAGGATCTCTCCCAACTGGGGGTGGATTGGCGAGTGGGGATCCGCACCGGTTCCAACCAGCAGGTGATTATCAAGACCACCGGCGATCGCAAAGGAATTGAAGGGGGCGCCGCGCTCGGCAGTCTGGTGGATTCCAAAGGGCTCGACTATCTGCTGGCCCGGGTCAATCTGCTGGAAAACGAAGGCAATGCCCAGGTGGTCTCCCGCCCGACCCTGCTGACCCAGGAGAACACCCAGGCGGTGATTGACCACAGCGAAACCTATTACGTGAAGATCAGCGGTGAGCGGGTGGCCGAGCTACAGGGGATCACCTACGGCACCATGCTGCGGATGACGCCCCGGGTGATCCAGATGGGTGACAGACCCGAGATCAGCCTGAGCCTCCACATCGAGGATGGCAACCAGAAACCCAACAGTGCGGGGGCCGATGGCATCCCCACCATCAGTCGCACCGTGGTCGATACCATCGCTCGGGTCGGCCACGGCCAGAGTCTGCTGATAGGCGGTATCTACCGCGACGAGATGAGCGAGAACCTGAGCAAGGTGCCCTTCCTTGGTGACATCCCTTATCTAGGGGCGCTGTTCCGTAGCAAGGACACCCAGACTCGTCGTTCGGTGCGGCTCTTTATCATCGAGCCTCGTCTGATTGATGACGGTATTGCCCACTATCTGGCGCTGGGCAATGGTCAGGATCTGCGAGCCGGGGTGCTCGGGGCTGATGAGATCTCCAATCAGAGTCTCTCCCTTGGCAAGGTGCTGGGGGGCGCGCAATGCCAGCCGCTGGCTGCAGCCCGTGACGTGCAGCAACTGCTGCGTCAGGGGGGCAAGAGCTCGTCCCTGACCCAGTGCCGGATGGGCAATGAGCTGGGGTGGCGTCTGGTCGAAATGAACAAGGATCAAAAATGTACACCTTCCGCCAGCTGGTGTGTGCAGGCGGGCAATGAGGGCGCTCCCCGATGAGCTGGAAGTGCCGCGTATATCGCGGGCTCAACCGCGGGGTAGAAGTTCCTCTGCCGGAGGGGCGTCTGGTCATCGGTTCCGATCCCCTCAAGGCTGATCTGGTGCTGGTGGATGAGGGGATGGCCCCCGAGCATCTGGTACTGCTGGTGAATGGGGAAGGGATCACCCTGCAAGCCTGGGCGGACGGTATTACCCCGACTCAGGACGGTGTCGCCCTGACCGCGGGAGAGACGCTCAGGGCGGGGACGCGCCTGGAGGCAGGCCCGCTGCTCTGGAGCTTCTGTGACAACAGTCGTTCGCTACCCGAACAGCTTGAGGCTCTGGCGGCGGTGGTTGCTCCTGCTCGTGCGCCGCGGCGGCGGACAGCGGGCGCCGATGTCTGGATGGGTTCCCTCTGCCTGAGTCTGGTGGTCGCCGTGGTCTTGCTGCTCGGCACGGGCTGGTGGCATGGCGCCGACGAGAACGAATCCGCCCGCAGTGAGCAGGCATTGAAGCGTTTTCTGGCCGCACCAAACTACCGTCAGGTGGTGCTGAACAGCAGTGATCCCGAGCTGTGGCAACTCTCGGGTTATGTCGATGAGAACAGCGCGCGTCTTGCCTTGCAGCAGTACCTCGACAGCAAGGGTTTCAGCTACCGGCTGGAGCTGCGCACCATGGAAGATCTGCGGCAGGGGGCCGGCTTTATCTTGCAGAAGCTGGGTTATGAACAGCTGCAGATCCGCAATGGCAAGGAGCCCGGCTGGCTCAAGCTCAGCGGTGAAATTCAGGGGCAGGATGGCAAATGGAGCACCATTGAATCTCTGCTCAAACAGGAGGTGCCCGGCCTGCTGGGGGTTGAAAATCAGGTACAGATTGCCGGGGCCTATCGCAAGCGCCTCGATGCCTTGCTGCAGGAGCAGGGGCTGGCCGGTGCATTGCGGGTGCGTGAAGCGGGTGGGCGACTCGAACTCTCCGGCCAGCTGGATGAGCGCCAACTTGGCCAGTTTCAGCAGGTCAATCAGCAGTTTCGCCGGGAGTTCGGTACACACCCGACGCTGGAGCTGATCAATCAGACCAGAACGCCGCGTCAGGATGAGCTGGAGTTCGATGTGCGCAGCGTCTCGTTTGGCCGGGTGCCTTATGTGGTACTGGCAGACAACCAGCGCTATCCGGTTGGGGGCGCAACCTCCAGCGGCGTGCGGGTGCTGGCCATTCGCCCCGATGCGGTGGTGGTGAGCAAGGGCAAGCAGCAATACATCGTCAAATTAAAAGGAGCCGAGCGGCATGATGACCAGTTTGGAAGCGCGACTGTCCGGCGCTGATCCCGCCTTTGCTCGTGAGCTGCATGAGCAGCTTGTGCAGGCTCAGGGTGAAGTGAAACGGCAACTGCTGCGCGGGGGAACCCCGCAACAGTATCGGGAGTGGCAACAACAGGCCGACGCCATCGAGGCGGGGCTCACGATCATTGGCAAGTTAAAGGAGCACAACCATGGCTGATTACTTTAAGTATGCGGACGGTACTACTAACACCCTCGATCAGGTGGCATCGAACCTCTCCGGGCAGGCCAATGACGCCAATACCGAGGTCAACAAGGCCATTGAGGCGATGAAAACCAATCCGGATAACCCGGCGCTGTTGGCCGAGCTGCAGCACAAGATCAACAAATGGTCGGTGATCTACAACATCAACTCCACCGTGACTCGGGCCATGAAAGACCTGATGCAGGGTATTTTGCAGAAGATTTGATGATGAACTCTGAACTCAAGCGACAACTGGCCGAACTTGCGCTGGCTGGCACCGGCCACCATTGCCATCAGGAGGCGGCTACTATTGCCGACTGGCTGGCTGGTGCGCCGGAGATGAACGAGTGTGTAACGCTCATTCGCCTCTCCTCCCTGATGAACCGGGGCGATTACCAGGCCGCTTTACAGCTTGGTGGCGAGCACTGCACGCAGGATATCGAGCCCTGGCTGGCCCTGTGCGAGTGGCGGCTTGGTCAGCAGGAGGCGCTGGCTGCACGGTTGCTGCGACTGGAGCAGAGCGGTCAGCCAGCCTTGCAACAGTTTGCCGCAGGCCTTCGCGAGCAGATGACATCATGAAGATTGAAGGCAGCGATCAGCCGGGGGGAGAGCAGCCGCTGCGTCAGCCCCCCCCGCCCGAATCCATGGCTCAACGCCAGTTCGAGCGACTGCTGGCCAAGACTCCCGAGCCGGATCTGTTCGAACGCTGGCAACAGGGGGCTACCCTTGAGGGGTTGCTGGCCAGTGTGGAGCCCGCCGCCAAGCGTGAACTGCTCTGGCAGATCTACCAACAGGGCGACAAATCGGCGCCGGAGATTGGCAAGCAACTGTTTGCCCCGGTCACTGACAAGTTGATCGCGCGTTTTGGCGAGCGTCAGTCGCCGGTGGTGGATGCCATCGATCTGTCGGAGTTGCGAGCCACCATGCGGGAGTTTGATCCCCTGGCGTCGCGGCGAGAGAAGGTGTTGCTGAACTTGTTGAGCGAGCTCAGGGACGGGCAGGGCGCTGTGCCCGCGGGGCATCAATTTCTCGATGCACTGGCCCGGCGAGAGCTGATGACCCTGATCCCGCTCAACGGCATGGTGGACAATCTGATGCGCAATTCGCACAAACTTGATCTGGAGGCGTGATGGAAATTGCACAGTCTGCCCAGGCGGTGGTAACCAGCCTGGATGAGTTGAAAGCGGTGGATCTCTCCTCGCCCCATGTCGCCAGTTTTGAACAGGCGATGGGGAGCACATCCCAGGGGATGGGGAGCTCCCTGCTCGGGGAGCTGGGGGAGTTGAAGCAGCAGTTTGTCGAGGCCAAGCAGAGCCTGCAAGCCGAGCTGGCCACCCCGGGGGATGACCCCAACAGCCTGATGCAGATGCAGTGGTCGCTGATGCGGATCACCATGCAGGAGGAGCTGATTGCCAAGACCGTGGGCAAGATGAGCCAGAACGTAGAAACCCTGTTGAAGACCCAGTGAGGTAGTGTGAAGAGATCGATGCTGATGGGGGTGCTTGGCGCCTCGCTGCTGCTCAGCGGCTGCAAAGTGGAGCTCTATACCGGGGTCACTCAGAAAGAGGGCAACGAAATGCTGGCGTTGCTGCAGACCGAGGGGATCGCCTCGGACAAGCAGCCGGACAAGGATGGCCGCATCAAGCTGCTGGTGGAGGAATCCGACGTGGCGCAGGCCATCGAGACCCTCAAACGCAAGGGCTATCCAAAAGAGAGCTTCTCCACCCTGCAGGATGTGTTTCCCAAGGATGGCCTCATCTCCTCGCCCACCGAGGAGCGGGCTCGCCTCACCTATGCCAAGGCGCAGGAGATCTCCAATACTCTGTCGGAAATAGACGGCGTGCTGGTGGCTCGCGTCCATGTGGTGCTGCCGGAAGGCAATGAGGGGATCAGCAAGAAACCCTCTCCCGCCTCGGCCTCGGTCTTTATCAAGCATGCGGCGGATATCCAGCTCGATACTTACATCCCGCAGATCAAGCAGTTGGTCAACAATAGTATCGAGGGGCTCGCCTACGACCGGATCAGCGTGGTGCTGGTACCCTCGGCGGATGTGCGTCAGAGCCCGCTGATGCCGCGTAATACCTCGCTCTTCTCCATTGAAGTGAGCGAAGGTTCAAAGTGGCGGCTGGGCGGCTTGATTGCCCTGTTGCTGGCGTTGGTGGTGACCAGCAACCTGGCGCAATACATGTGGCACCGGAGCCGGAGTCGCGGATGACGGTCGGTTTGACCCCCTATCAGCTGCGCTTTTGCCCGGCCAGTTACCTCCATGAGGCGCACCTGCCCTCATCCTGGGCGCTGGTGCCCAAACTCCTGCCCGAGTGGCGAACGCTGCCAGCCAGTAACGGCGCCTTGCTCGAGGCGCTGGATCTGGAGGTTGGCTATGAGATGCCAGCGCCTCTGGGGGGATTGGCGCTCTTTCCCCAAGGCGAGCTGGTGCTGTTGTTGCGCCGTCTGGGGGCCGTGCTGCACGGTGAGGCGATCCGTCGCTGCCTGCTGGCACCAACGCTGCGCCAGATCATCGCCCTGCTGGGGGAGGAGGGGCACAGAGCCATACTCTCCCAGCTCGACTTGTTGATTGGACCCTGGCCCGCAGGCTGGCAGCAGCCTCTGCCCGCTCAGCTCGATGAGGGTGTGCTGGAAGAGGCTGGTTTGCAGTTCTGGCTGGCGGCGGCCGGGGAAGGCTACCCCGACTGGGCTCGCCGTCTCACCCTGCGACTTCCCCCTGCGCCACCCGGGCCATCATGGCCTTTGGCGGCTGATCAGCGGCCACTGGCTCGGGCGCTTTGTCTCAAGATTGCCAAACAGGTAACCCCCCAATGCTGCCATTTGTTGAAATAAAGAGTAACCATCTGCAACTGGCGCCAAGCCAGCGTATTTTGCGTAGCCAGGATTACCTCTCCTACCTGAGCGCCCAGGAGTTGGTAGAGGCCGCTCGTGCCCAGGCGGCCGATATCGTGGCCGAGGCCCGCGCCGTCTATGAAGAGCAGAAGAGCCTTGGCTGGCAAGCCGGGATTGACGAGGCCCGGCGCGAACAGGCAGTGCTGATCCACCAGACCCAGTTGCAGTGTCAGGGGTACTATCGCACCGTGGAGCAGCAGATGAGCGAGGTGGTGCTGCAGGCGGTGCGCAAGATCCTGCACGATTACGATCAGGTAGCGCTCACCCTCAAGGTGGTACGAGAGGCGCTCTCGCTGGTGAGCAACCAGAAGCAGGTGACGATACGGGTTCACCCCGAGCAGGTGCAGGCGGTGCGCGACCAGATTGCCCGGGTACACAAGGATTTCCCCGAAATCGGCTATCTCGAGATCTCCGCCGATGCCCGCCTCGATCAGGGGGGCTGCATTCTCGAGACCGAGGTGGGGATCATCGATGCCAGCCTCGACGGCCAGCTGGAGGCGCTCTCCCTCGCCATGAGTTCGGTGCTGGAAAAGCGCGGTGAACAGCAGGCTCGACTCTCAGGGATGAATGCCGCTGTTGAATAAGGCGGCTGAATATATGGTCGGCTACGTGAGAGAACATTTATCTGACAAGTCCCGCCGGTTGTTACCTGCCCACAAAAAAACCGCCCCGACTAGCCGGGGCGGTTTTTTATTTAACGATACCGAGATGAGTCGTGGACGACACAAGGGCTCAGCGATAGCGGCCACGTACCGAGCTGCTGGCACGGCCGGCCATCTTGATCAGGCTCTGGCGGGTGTGCAGGTGGCAGAGCGCGACGCCAAGGGCATCTGCTGCATCCGCCTGCGGGGTGGCGGAAAGTTTCAGCAGATGGGTCACCATATGCTGCACCTGCTCCTTGGCGGCGCCGCCAGTGCCCACCACTGCCTGCTTGATCTGGGTGGCAGAGTATTCGCTCACCGGCAGATAGGCGTTGACCGCGGCGACGATGGCGCTGCCCCGGGCCTGTCCCAGTTTCAGGGCCGAGTCGGCGTTGCGGGCCATAAAGACCCGCTCGATGGCAAACTCGGTGGGTTTGAACTGGGTGATGATCTCGCATACCCCGTCATAGACCTGCTTGAGGCGCTCCGGCAGCTCGCCGCAATCGGTGCGGATGCAGCCAGAGCCCAAGTATTCGGCCTTGCCGCCCACGACCCGGATAACCCCGTATCCGGTGATCCGTGAACCCGGATCGATGCCCAAAATAATGCTCATGGGTGTTGATTGCTCTAAACGCGAGTGATGGCCGCCAAGATAGCAAACTGTGGCCCGTTTGGCTGTATGTCCCGGGTCAAGCGGGTAAAGATTGGCCAGCCTGCGTCGGGCGTGGCTACCCCTTGAACAATTCTATGGTGTCGCCATCCTGCAGGCTGCCGGCACCGCGCACCACCACCCGATCCCCCTGCTTGAGGGCGCCGCTCACCGCCACCTGCTGGCTGTCGCCAAACAGCACGGTGACCGGCACCCGATTAACCTTGAGCGACTTGCCGCTTCGCGCCACCTGATAGACCACGCTGCCATCGGTGCCGAGCACCAGAGCGTCACGGGGCAGCAGCATGCTCTGCTGATCCCCCAGTGGCAGGGCAACCCGTACCGGCGAGCCGATGATGAAGGTGCCCGCTTCCGGTTTGAGGCGCAACTCGATGAGGCGCGACTTGGGATCGGCGCTGGCGGCTCGCTGGTAATAGACGCCGTGACCGCTCAGTTGCTCCCCCTCCACCCGTAGCCGGGTTTGCGGCGCCAGCTGCTGGGCCCAGAGAATGGGGGCTTGCAGGCGGATATCCGGCTGATCCGGATTGACCAGTTCCAGCGCCTGCTCGCCCGCGTCCACATGCTCGCCGGGCTGGATGAAGTGGTTGTTCACCACGCCATCGAACGGAGCATAGATGTGGCTGCGGCGCAGCTGTTCTTCAATCTGGTTTACCTGTATGGCGGCCAGCCGCTCGGCCAGCGCGGCCTGCTCCACATCATAACTGGCCTTGTCGTACTGGCTTTGGGAGGCGCTCTTTTGCTGGTGCAGCCGGGTGATCCGCTGGGATTCGGCGCGGGCGAAGCGCAAGTTGCTCTGCCATTTCGCCTGCTCGGCGCGAGCCTGCTCCAGCGAGAGGCGCAGCGCCGTACTGTCGAGGCGCAGCAGCTCGTCCCCTTTTTTGACCCGGCTGCCAAATTCGGCGATCCACTCCACCCGGCCGCTCACTTCGGCGCTGAGCGCCGCCTGCTGGCGACTCGCCACCGTGCCGCTGACCCAGATATTGGCGGCCGCATCCCCTTGGGTCACATCCGCCAAGGTCACCATCTTGCCCTGATCGGCCAATACCGGTAGCGCACTGCCTGCAATCAGCACCGCGCCAGCCAACATTCGGGTAATCATATGTGTCATCGATGAGCTCCTTGCTCAGGCCCGCTGGCGCAGGGGTTGTGGGATCGCCACCTGCTCCCCGAGACGCAGGAAGGCAGGCAACAGGATCAGGGTAAACAGGGTGCTGCAACTCATGCCGCCGACAATGACGGTGGCGAGCCCGCGGTAAATTTCGCTCCCCTCGCTCGGGCTCAGCATCAGCGGCAGCATGCCGAAGATGCTGGTGAGGCTGGTCATGGCGATGGGGCGCATCCGGCTTTGCAAGGCATCAGCTACCGCCAGCTGACGGCTCATGCCGTCCCGCTCGGCGGTGCGGGTCTGATGCACCAGCAGGATAGCGTTGTTGACCACCAGTCCCAGCAGGATGACAAAGCCGATGATGGTGAGCAGATCCATCGGCAGCGGCACCAGCAGCCCGCTCAGTTGCAGCGCCAGCACGCCGCCAACCGAGGCAAGGGGCAGGGTGAGCAACACCAGCAGGGCATCCTTGAGGGAGGCAAACACCCCCCACAGCAGCACCAGCAGGATCACCACGGCAAACAGGAAGATGGTCCCCAGATTGTCGAGCGCCTGTTGCAGGCTGTCGGCGTTGCCGGCAATGCGCAGCTCGCCACCAGCGGGCAGCAGGGGGCGGATGGCGGCAAAACTGCGGTTTTTCAGGGTGTCGAGCACCTGCTCCATGGTCATGCCTGCGGGGGGCGCTATCTGCAGGATGATGCTGCGCCGCCCATCGGCCCGGAAGATGCTGGCCGGGCCCATGTCATGCTCTACCCGCAACAGCTCGCCAAGGGGAACGATGCGCCCGGAGGGGGTGGCCAGCGGCACTGCCTTCAGTTCGTCCGGATTGGCGGAGCTCTGCCCCATCAGCATGATGTCGAGCCGATCCTCGCCATCGAAATACTCGCCGACCCGCAAGCCGTCGCCAAAGGTCTGGATGATGGTGGGCAGGGGCGTGCGATCCCAACCCACTTCGGCGAGACGCCGATCTTGCGGCACCAGTTTGAGCTCGGGGGCGGTGAAGTCGAGACTCGGCTCGGGCCGGATTTGTGCTCCCGGCAGGTCCTTGCTGAGGATCTCCATGCTGGCACGGGCCGCCTGATAGAGCTCGGGCAGGTTGCCTCCCTGCAGCAGCAGGGAGACGCCGTTCTCGCTGTCAAAGCCGCCAAACAGCGACCCCTGACCGCCGAACACCCGGGTGTCGGGAATACCCACCAGCAGCTGTTTCATCAACAGGCTCTCCAGCTCCTTGATGCGGGTCTCGTCCTTGGGGCGCACGCCAATCTGGGCGCCCCCCGGGTAGCGCAAGATGTAGTAGTTCTTGAGGGCCGGTTCTTTCTCCCCCTTCATGTAGGGGGCGAGGCGGGCGATCAGGGTATCGATCACCTCTTCTCGCTGGGCCTTGAGGTTGACCCCGGGGGTGAAGTTCATCCAGACATCCACCGCGTCCCGTTTCACGTCTGGCAGATAGTCCATCTTCGGCAGCAGCGCCCAGGTGGCCAGTACCGGCAGACTCATCATCAGGGTGATGACCGTCCAGCGCTGGCGTGAGGTCGAGGTCCAGCGGATCACGTGACGGGTGGTGCGCTGCCACAGCGACTCATAGGGATCGGTCAGCGTTTCATGTCCCATCCAGCGCGCCGCCACCGCAGGCAGCACGGTGACGGCGACCAGCATGGAGACCGTCACGGCGCAGGCGATGGTGAGCGCCAGATCGGCAAACAGCTGACCCTCCACATCGTTGAGCAGCAGCACCGGCAGGAAGATGGCGACCGTGGTGAGGGTGGAGGCCACCAGCGCCGTCCACACCTGACGGGTACCTTCGAGCGCTGCCTCCGCCTTGCTCAAATCCCCCCGATCGTGGCGCCGGTAGATACTCTCCAGCACCACGATGGCGGCATCGAGCACCATGCCGACGGCAAAGGCGATGCCCGCCAGCGAGATGATATTGAGGGTGCGATCCATCACCTTGAGCAGGCAGAAGGTGAGCATGATGCTGATGGGGATGGCTAGGGCAATCATCAGGGTCGCCTTGAGCTGGCGCAGGAAGAGCCAGAGGATGGCACAGGAGAGCAGCACCCCGAGCCCCAGGTTGGCGGTGACCATGCTGACGGCGCGATTGATGTAGAGGGAGGCATCGAACGACTGCTCCATGTGCAGCCCGACCGGCTCCAGCACCTCGCGGTTGAGCTCGTTCACCCGGGCCTTGATCGCCTCAAGGGATGCCAGGGCATTGGCACCGCTCTCCTTGAAGATCTGGGCGGCGATGGCGGTATTGCCGTTCTGGATCCGCAGCACCGGGTTCTCTTCCCTGGCCACCCTTACTTCTGCTACATCCCGCAGATAGATGGGCAGGCCATCGCGCCAGTCCACCACCTTGTCCCCCAGCGTCTCGACATCATAGCGACCGGCGAAGCGCAGCTTGTACTCCCAGCGCCCGATGTCGAGGGTACCGGCCGACACGTCCCAGCCGGTGGGGGCCCGGCTGGCCAGCACCGGGATCTCCACCCCCAGCTCGGCGGCGCGATAGGGGTCGAAGCGGATCTGGATCTGGCGCTCGTTGATCCCCTCGATTGCGACTGTCGAGACTCCTTCGATGCGCTCCAGCTCGGGTTTGACCCGCGCCTCGATCAACGCCTGATGATCATCGATCATCCCTTTGGCGCCGGGCAGCTGCTGGATGAAGAAGAAGGTGAGGGTGTCGTTGCTGCTGTAGTTGTTGACGTAGGGGCCGCCAATCTTGTCCGGCAATCCCGAGACCCGGTTCAGCCGCGAAATCACATCGAGCTGGGCCCGCTGCATGTCGGTGCCGAGGGCAAACTCCATGTCGATTTCGGTAAAGCCGGGATAGCTGTTGCTGACAAGGCTCTTGAGCCCCTGCACCCCCTGCATCTCCTGTTCGATGGGGTCGGTGATCTCCGACTCCATCTCTTGGGGCGAGGCTGAACGCCAGCTCACCGAGATGTTGAGGTGTGGACGGTCGATGTCGGGGAACAGCTGGATCGGCAGTCCCCGGATGCTGAGCAGGCCCAGCAGGAAAATCAGCACGATCGAGACCGCCACCCAGATGGGGCGTTCGATCGCCGTTTTGGCGAGGTTCATTCACTCTTCCTGAGTTGTTGTTATCGGCCATTCCGCTGGCCTTGCTTCCAAAGCCCCTGCAAAGGGACTCAAGCATTTAACTGGAATTCTCCCGGCTTGTAAATGCATGGTTAACAAACAAAAAAACCGGCCACGAGGGCCGGTTTGGTACTGGTTTGCCAAGGGATCAGGCGGCGTGTTCGACCTTGTTTGGCTGCTTGTTTGCTTGCTGGGAGAAGCCTTCCAGCTCGCCCGGGGCGAAGTTGTCTACCTGAATCGCTTCGTAGCGCAGGGCATCGGCGGCCAGCAGCTTGTCTGCCTCGTCCTTGCTCAGCACCGATTTGGCCAGCGCAGCTTCCACCAGTTCCGGCAGCGCCAGTTTGCGGGGCAGTTTGCCCTCTTTCTGGGCCTGCACCAGTTTCTTCTCGTAGGGCTGCACTGCGACCATGGCCTGGAAGGCACGCTCCATCAGACCGACCGGGTCCGCCTCGTCCTTGCCTACATAGCAGAGGGCGGTCAGACGGTCGCGGAACTCGCCCGGTTTCATCATGGCCAGACAGATGGCGTGGCAGCGATCGTCGGCCGGCATCTTGTAACCCACGCCGAACGGGAACACCACCCGCTTGAGTACGGCACCCACCACCTTGTTCGGGAAGTTCTGGAAGAAGCCCTCGAACGCCTTGCCAATCAGGTAGAGGTTGCGTTCCACCGCGTACTGCACGAACGGCAGATCGGAGACCATGCGGCCCTGATCCTCGTAGTGCTTGAGGGTGGCGGAGGCCAGGTAGAGGTGGCTCAGCACGTCACCCAGGCGGGCGGAGATCATCTCCTTGCGCTTGAGGTCGCCACCCAGCATCAGCATGGAGACGTCGGCGCACAGGGCCAGCCCTTTACTCATACGGGAGAGCTGTTTGTAGTAGCGAGCGGTTTCACCGGCCACCGGCGCGCTGTTGAACTGACCCAGGGTCAGCCCCTGGAACAGGGAGCCGAAGAAGTTGCCGGCGCCGAAGGCGATGTGTTTCATCAGCAGGGCGTCAAACTTCTCGAGACCGCGTTCCACGTCGGTATCGGCTGCCGCTTCCAGCTCGGCAAAGACGTACGGGTGGCAGCGGGTAGCCCCTTGCCCGAAGATCATCAGGTTGCGGGTCAGGATGTTGGCCCCTTCCACCGTGATGGCGACCGGAATACCCATGTAGGCGTAGCCGGTGTAGTTTTTCGGGCCCAGCTGGATGGCACGACCGGCGTGGATATCCATGGAGTCATCCATGATCTGGCGCGCCATTTCGGTCATGTGGTACTTGGAAATTGCGGTGACGATGGCCGGTGCCTGACCCAAGTCCAAGGAACCTGCGGTCATACGACGGGCCCCTTCCAGCTGATAGGTGAGGCCGCCGATGCGAGCCAGCGCCTCTTGCACCCCTTCAAACTTGCCGATGGACATGCCGAACTGCTTGCGCACATAGGAGTAGGCGCCCACGGTGCGGCTCGCCATGTGACCGCAAGCGGTGCCCAGCGCAGGCAGCGAGATGCCGCGACCGGCGGAGAGACATTCGACCAGCATGCGCCAGCCACGACCGGCGTAATCCGGGCCGCCGATGATCCAGTCGAGCGGAATGAACACATCCTTACCGAAGGTCGGGCCGTTCATGAACGCCAGACCCATGGGGTAGTGGCGATCGCCGACGCGCACGCCGGGGTGGCTGGTGGGGATAAGCGCGCAGGTGATGCCGAGCTCCTCCTTGTCACCCAACAGTTTTTCCGGGTCATAGAGTTTGAACGCCAGCCCCAGCACGGTGGCACGGGGGGCCAGGGTGATGTAGCGCTTGTTCCAGTTGAGGCGAATACCCAGCACCTCTTCACCCTTGTGCATCCCTTTGCAGACGATCCCCTTGTCAGGAATGGCGCCGGCATCGGAGCCCGCTTCCGGACCGGTCAGGGCGAAGCAGGGCACCTCTTTGCCACTGGCCAGCCCCGGCAGCCAGAAATCTTTCTGGGCCTGGGTGCCATAGTGCATCAGCAGCTCGCCCGGGCCGAGGGAGTTCGGCACCATGACGGTGACCGCCACGCTCAGGCTCTTGGTGGCAATGCGGGTAACGATGGTGGAGTTGGCAATCGCAGAGAATTCGCGGCCGCCGTAGGATTTCGGGATGATCAGGGAGAAGAAGCCTTCCTTCTTCAGATAGTCCCACACCGGCTCCGGCAGGTCCTTGGTTTCGTTGACGATCTTGAAGTCGTCAACCATGGCGAGCAGGGTTTCGACCTGATTGTCGATAAAGGCCTGCTCCTCTGCGGTCAGTTCGGCCTTGCCGTAACCGTGCAGTTTTTTCCAGTCGGGGTTGCCGCGAAACAACTCGCCATCCCACCAGACGGAGCCGGCTTCCATGGCCTCCCGCTCGGTAGCTGACAAGGGCGGCAGAATCTTTTTGAAGATGCCGAACACCGGACGGGTTACCACCTTTTTACGGATGGAGGGTACGCCGAGCACAACGGCAATCGCCAGCACCAGCAGGACAAGCAATGTGATCATACCGAAGTTCCTTCTATTTCACTGTTTCCGTTGATTTATTGTTGGTTGTTACACGGCCAGGGAGAGCCTGGTCGACTCCACGGGCGCCCCGACTCCGGACGCCAGATAAGGAATAACGTTGCGCACCAGCCCTTCTACATCGAGCTGCTGGCCAAAGTCGGCCAGGGCGATGTCGCGCAGCGCATCGGCAGAGGCCATGGTGAACACGACGGTGCCCAGGGTGAAGTGCAGGCGCCAGAAGAGATCTGCCGGCGACAGGGCCGGATTGGCCTTGGAGATGGCCTGGGTGATCCGCTGCAAAATGGGGCCATAGTGGGCGGTGATAAAGCGGCGCAGGTGGCCCTGGCTGTCGATATAGCCGCGCCCCAGCAGCTGCATGAAGATGGCCGGGCCGTTGGCCCGCACCGCCGATAGCTTCATCAGCGGCTCGACAAAACTTTCAAACAGTTGCAGCAGGGTCAGCTGATCCTGCTCCATCAGTACCCGCAGGCGGGCATCGAGATCCGGCATAAACAGGCTCAGGTAACGGTCGAGTACTGCCTGGATCAGCTCCTTCTTGGAGCCGAAGTGATAGTTCACCGACGCCAGATTGACGTCGGCCTCACTGGTGATCAGACGCAAAGAGGTATCGGCGAATCCCCGCTCGGCAAATAGCACTTCAGCGGCGTCGAGAATACGGTTTTTGGTATCGATTTTACTCACTGGACACCTCACTTAAACGAATGTTTAAAAAGTACGTTTCATAACGTGAAGTGTCAAGAGAATGTGAATGAGTGTTAGCGGAATGTTTTTCGATGAAAAAAGCAAAGTGGGCGGAACTTAGTCAAAAAGCAGGACTCTATATCTATGCCACTGCAATTAAACATTAAGTCTCGCCCAACCTGCACCATGCTAGTTGGGCCTTTTTTTGCGCGTCTGTTACCGGTTTGCGGTTTGCAGGCAAAAAAAACCGCCGCAGGGCGCGACGGTGGGGAAAGTGAGTTCGCGTCATCCTGACGGCAAACTGTCGATGCGAGTTCAGGCATGTATCGACGGGGGCAGTATGCCAGCCAGAGCCCCTCAGACTATGTCAGCTTCGCGGTATTTTGTGACAAAGTGTGGCAAGCACCGGCGTGGCCCGAGCTGCCGCTCTTTGCTATGCTGCCCTTTCAAAATATGAGGGGAGAGAAGATGAAGTACCCGGTCGATACCCACACTCACACTATTGCCAGCACCCATGCCTACAGCACCATCCACGACTATCTGCCGATAGCCAGGGCCAAGGGGATCAAGCTGTTTGCCACCACGGATCACGGCCCCGAGATGGCCGATGCCCCTCATGTCTGGCACTTTGCCAACTTGCCGATATTGCCAAGAGTGGTGGATGGGGTAGGGATCCTGCGGGGTATCGAGGCCAACATCAAAAACCTGGAGGGGGAGATCGATTTTCCCGAGCGCTATGAGTCGCGCCTCGACATGATCATGGCGGGCTTTCATGAGCAGGTATTCCCTCCCTGCGATCAGGCCACTCACACCCAGGCTATGATCAACGCCATCAAGAGCGGCCGGGTCGACATGATCAGCCACCCTGGCAACCCCGCATTTCCAATCGATATTCAGGCGGTGGTCAAGGCGGCCGCTGACTATCGGGTAGCGCTGGAGATCAACAACTCCTCTTTCATTCACTCGCGCCCGGGTAGCGAAGGCAACTGCCGTGCCATCGTTGAAGTCGCGCGAGATCTGGGGGCCTATCTCACTTTCGGCTCCGATTCCCACGTGGCATTTACTCTTGGCGATTTTGACCACAGCCACCGTCTGGTGACCGAAGCGGGCTTCCCGCAAGAGCGGATCCTGGTGCGCTCCCCCCGTGCCCTGCTCGATTTCCTCGAGAGCCGCGGCCGCGCCCATATCCCCGAGTTTGCCGACCTGTAAATCGGGCGCTAACACCATGAGCCAACTCATAAAATCGAGCTGCCTCAATTGACTTGCCGGCCATTTTTTATGAATGTGGAGAGCAACAAGCCGGTATAGCTCAGTTGGTAGAGCAGCGCATTCGTAATGCGAAGGTCAGGAGTTCGATTCCCCTTATCGGCACCAAAAAACACAAAGGGTTAGCTTATGGGCGAAGCTAACCCTTTGTGTTTTTTGGTTGGTGGCCCCTTCTCATACCCCTCTTTTGCTATTGCAACACCAAGGAGGAAGGCCTGCGGGCCAACTCTCCCGGCAGGCGGCTACTCAGGTTTTGCTATTCCCCTCAGGCAACCTCGATGTCTGGCTTGGCCGGTTCCGCCTGCATGGTGTGTTGCCCTCCTTGCCTCGGGCACACCAGCTTGTCGATGCGCACCGCAGCTACCTTGAACTCGGGGATCTTGGCGTGGGGGTCGGTGGCATTGATGGTGAGCCGGTTGGCCGGGGCTTCGGCAAAGTGGAACGGGATAAAGACCACGCCCGGTTGCATCCGCTTGGTGACGAAGGCGGGCAGCTCGATATGGCCGCGGCGGCTGGTGACCTTCACTCGCTCACTGTTGCTGATGCCCATCCGCTCGGCGTCCGCCACGCTCATCATCACCCGCGGGCCAGCCAGCTTGTCGAGCCCCCTGGTCTTGCGGGTCATGGTGCCGGTGTGGAACTGCTCCAGCAGGCGGCCGGTAGTGAGCACGATGGGATAGGTCTCGTCGGGCAGTTCGGCTGCATAGCGGAACGGGGTGGCGACCATCTCCCCCTTGCCGCGGGTGAACTGCTTGCCGTGGAGCAGGCGAGTGCCTTCGGGCGCCGCGTCGTTGCAGGGCCACTGTAGCCCTTGCGCTCCCACCTTGTCCCACTGGATGCCGGCGTATTGCGGGGTTACCCGGCAGATCTCGGCGGTGATCTCCTGCGGGTGTTGATAGCGCCAGTCGCCGCCCATGGCGTTGGCGATCTGCTGGATTATCCACCAATCCTCCCGCGCTTCACCCGGCGCCTTGAGGGCGGGGGAGATGCGCTGTACCCGCCGCTCGGTATTGGTGAAGTGGCCGCTCTTCTCGGCAAAAGAGCTGGAGGGGAGCACCACATCAGCGAGTTGGGCAGTTTCGGAGAGGAAGATATCCTGCACCACCAGAAACTCCAGCTGCTTGAGCCCCTCGATGACGTGATGCTGATCCGGATCGCTCAGCACCGGGTTCTCCCCCATCACATAGAGCCCCTTGAGGCTACCCGCGCAGGCGGCATCGATGGTCTCGGTAAGGGTGAGGCCGGGCGTGCGCGGCAAGTTTGGCTGCTGCCAGGCTGCCACGAAGCGGGCATGTACCTCGGGGTTGGCCACCTTCTGATAGCCGGGCAGGCAGTTGGGCAGCGCCCCCATGTCACAGGCCCCCTGCACGTTGGATTGGCCCCGCAGCGGGTTGATGCCGCCCCCTTCGATGCCGATGTTGCCGCACAGCAGTTGCAGGTTGGCGATGGCCCGCACGTTGTCGTGGCCGGTGGTGTGCTGGGTGATCCCCATTGAGTAGTAGATGGCGGTGCGTTCGGCGGTGCCGATAAGGCGCGCGAGCTCGATCACCTGTTCGGCCGGTACGCCGGTGACGAGGGCCACCTTGTCCGGGGCATAGGTCGGAGAGAGCACCTCCGCTTGCAGCGCTTCGAACCCTTCCACCCGCTCGGCGATATAGGCCTTGTCGTGCCAGCCGTTTTGGATGATCTGCTGCATCAGGCCGTTGAGCAGCATCACGTCGGTGCCGGGGCGATGGGCCAGATAGAGGCTGGCGTGGTCCGCCATCTCGATCCGCTTCGGATCGGCCACTACCAGCCGCGCCTTGCCCGTGGTGACTGCCCGCTTGATATGGGAGCCGATGATGGGGTGGGCTGCCGAGGTGTCGGAGCCGATGATGAAGATGAGATCCGAGTGGTCGATGCTCGGGATGTCGTTGGTCATGGCGCCGCTGCCGAGTGACGCCTCCAGCCCGGTGACAGTGGAGGCGTGGCAGAGCCGCGCGCAGTGATCCACGTTGTTGGTGCCCAGCTCCCGGCGCATGAACTTCTGGAACAGGTAGTTCTCTTCGTTGGTGGTTTTGGCCGAAGAGAAGCCCGCCAGTGCATCGCTGCCATAGCGCTGGCGCAGGGCGGTGAAACGCTCGGCGACCAGGGCGATGGCCTCCTGCCAGCTGGCGGGCACCAGCTCGCCATCTTTGCGGATAAGCGGGATGGTGAGGCGCTCCTCGCTCTGGATAAAGTCAAAGCCGAAGCGCCCCTTGACGCAGAGCAGCCCCTGATTGACTGGCGAGTTGCGGTTCCCCTCCACATAGCGGATACGGTTGCGCGTCTCATCGACATAGAGGGTGACGCCGCAGCCGACCCCGCAGTAGGTGCAGATGGTATTGACCGGCGTGAGCAGCTCGGTGCGCCCCTGCGACTTGTCGCGGGCATCCACCAGGGCGCCGGTGGGGCAGACCTGTACGCAGGCGCCGCACTGCACGCAGTGGGAGTCGCCCATCGAGAGTCCCGTGTCGAACTGCGGCCGGTTCGAGAGGGTACCATCGCTGTTCTTGGCAAAGCGCAGCACCCCTTGTACCGCCTGCTCACCACAGGTCTGCACGCACTGGCCGCAGCCGATGCAGCGGTTGGCATCGAACACGATAAATTCGCTGCTGCTATCTACTGCAAACTTCTGGCATTGACTGGTATCGAGAGCGCTCTGATCGACCTTGTATTCGGTGGCGTAGTCGCGCAGTGCACACTTGGTGTTGGCCTGACAGCCACACTCGAGGCAGCGGCTGGCCTCACTGCGGGCATCTGCATCACTCAGACCACGCTCCACCTCGGCAAAGCTGCCCTCGCGATCCTTCTCTGCCAGATGGGGCATGATGGTGCGGGCGACTTTTTTCAGGTGAGCAAACTGGGCGGGATCGACCTGCTTGAGTGTGGGTGCCTTGCAGGCGTTGAAGGGCCGCACCGGGTCGATCATGTCACCGTGGAGGAACTGATCGATGGCCAGCGCCGCCTTGCGACCATCGGCGACCGCTTCGATGGCGGTCGCAGGCCCGCGGCGCAGATCGCCGATGGCGAACAGGTTGCCGTGGCCGCTGTGCATGGTCTCGGGGTGGGACTCCAGCGTCTGCCAGCGGGTGAAGGGGAGGGTGAGGGGCTCCCCTTCCATAAAGCTGAGATCCGGCTGCTGCGACACTGCCGCAATCACGGTATCAAACTCTTCAAGGAAGAACTCGCCGGTGGGCTCCGGGCGGCGGCGACCGGAGGCGTCTGGCTCGCCGAGAGCCATCTTCTCGAGGCGTACCTGACAGACGCGACCAGCCTCATCGGCCAGATTCTCCACCGGATTGGTGAGCATCAAAAAGCGCACCCCTTCGTGCTCCGCTTCGTCGATCTCATATGCCTCGGCGGGCATCTCGGCGCGGGTGCGGCGATAGATAAGGGTGGTTTCGGCGCCGAGGCGCACCGCCGTGCGGGCGCAGTCGATCGCGGTATTACCACCCCCGATCACCGCAACCCTCTTGCCGGTGGTGAGCCGCTTGGTGAGCATCTGATCCTTGAGGTAATCGACCCCGAGATAACAACCGGCCAGGGTGCTGCCCGGGTAATCCATCGGCACCGCCTTGGATGCGCCGACGGCCAGACAGACCGCATCATAGTCGCGGCACAGTGCCGAGAGGGTGATCTGGTTGCCCAGCCGCTGCCTGGTGTGGATCCGCATGCCGCTTTGGCACATCAGGTCGATCTCCTGATCTAGGATCGCCTTGGGCAGCCGGTATTCAGGGATGCCGTAGCGCAGCCAGCCACCCGCTTCGGGCATCGCCTCGAACAGATCGACCTCGAACCCCTCGTAACCCAGATAATAACCGCAGGTGAGGCCGCCCGGGCCGCTGCCGATAATGGCCACCCGCTTGCCCTTGGCGGGCTTCTTTGCCGGTTGATAGGGGGCAACCTCGGCCAGATCGAGATCGGCGGCGTGACGCTTGAGGTGGCGAATGGCGAGCGGCTCATCTACCAAGGCGCGGCGGCACTCGGCCTCACAGAAAGCGGGGCAGACCCGGCCAATGGAGAGGGGCATAGGCAGGGTCTGTTTGATGACGGCCATGGCCGCCTCGTGCTCCCCCATGGCGATGTGATGCAGATAGGATTGAATGTCCACCCCGGCCGGACAGGCGCGTTGGCAGGGGGCTTCGCAATCAGCGTAGTGGTCCGAGAGGATGCGGCCGAGCGCCTGCTGGCGGTGTACGCGCAGGGCATCGCTTTGGCTGGTGATCACCATTCCTGCCTCGGGGGGCGTCTCGCAGGCGCGCCGGATGCCGAGCCCGGCAATCTCCACCACGCAGAGGTCGCACGGCGTCTTGGGGCCGTTGGTGTTGTCACCGCACAGGGAGGGGATGTCGATCTGGTGCTGTTTTGCTATCTGGAGCAGGGTCTGGGTCGGGTCAACCGTCAACTGAGCTCCATCGAGGGTGATGGTGAGCATGGCGTCATAACTCGGTTTCAAGGCGCAGAAAATGCTGCATCTGGCGGAGCCAGCAGGGGAAGCGACAGGGAGGCCGCTTGTTATACGCTCACCATAACAAAGATTATTTACAACTTTATTTGATTTTAGACAGCTTATTGTTCAAAAGGGAAAACGATTTCAGGTTGTCTTGTCTACCTCATCGGCTCGGCGCATCGTTGAGAATCATTCCTGTTACAGCAGGAAACTCATTGTCTTATTGTCAGTTTATGCGTCTGGTGGAAGAGAGGCTGCTCTCGCTCGCGGTAGGTGTGATCCGCCAGTAGCACCATTTGTTATGCAACTTATTTTGCATAAATGGTGACTTTGCTGAAGGCACTCGGCTGGATAGAAGGTTGCTGGAGAGGGGGCGGACATGCGTGAGTGGCGAGTCCTAGATAAAGAAAATGGCCACCTTTTCCAAGGCGGCCATTCACGTTGCCGATCGGCGCACTGTTGGCCCAAAGGGTTGGTCGCAGGAGATCAGCCGGATATCAGGGTGGGCAGCCGGGCTTGCCAGATCTGGTGCCAGTGCTGCAGTTCGCTGCGCGGCATCGGGCGGGCGGTAAAGAAGCCCTGACAGATATCGCACCCCAGCTTGGCCAGCAGTTGCCAGGTCTGCACATCTTCCACCCCTTCGGCGACTGATTTCAGCCCCAGCTTGCGTGCCAGCTCGATGCTCGACTCTATGATGGCCAGACGGGAGGGGTCGGCATAGCAGCGATCGACAAAAGATCGATCAAGTTTGAGCTCGGTAAACGGCAGCAGCGCCAGCTGCTGCATCGAGGAGTAGCCGGTACCGAAGTCATCGATGGAGAGGCCAAAGCCGTGCATCCTCAGCCGGGTCAGCACCTCCAGTGCCTTGCCGATATCCTCGACAAACGAGCTTTCGGTCACCTCCAGGGTGATCAGCTCGGGATTGACGCCCCAGCGCTGGCACTGGTTGATCAGGAAGTGGCAGAGGTCTCCCTCAATCAGCGAGGTGGTGGAGAGGTTCATCGACAGATTGAGGGAGAGACCGGTCTGGCCCCACAGATGGCAATCCTGCAGCGACTTGTTGATGATGACATCGGTCAGCTGGTCGATAAGGCCGTTGTTTTCCGCCAGCGGGATAAACATGCCGGGGGAGATCAGTCCGTATTCCGGATGCTGCCAGCGGGCCAGCGCCTCCATCCCCACCCACTGGCCGGACGCAAAGCCGACCTTGGGTTGATACCAGGGCAGCAACTGGTCGTTGTCGAGGGCGCGTTTGAGCTCGTCCACCGAGAGGACGAGGCCATCGTCCTTGCCCGAGGGAGCCGACTTGGGCGCCCAGGAGTCAATCAGCTGGCGCAGTCGCTGCGGGCTGGAAGGTTTCTCGATGCGACCCAGCACATGGAGACCATAGGCCGCGCTCATGCGCAGCACAGCCTCCACCACGTCATCTTCCAGCGCGCTGGAGAGGATGATGCCGCCCCGAAAGCCACCCAGCGAGAGGCGGCGTAGCAGCGCCATACCATCCATGCCGGGCATCCGCAGATCGCAGAACAGGATGTCGACAGTGTGGCTCTGGCACAGCGCCAGGGCTTCGATGCCGTCTGCGGCCTCCAGCAGTTGTTGATAACCGAGCGCCCGGATCTGGTGCATCAGGGTCTTGCGTTGAAACCCGTGATCCTCGACCACCATGATGACCAACTCGTCTGCCGTTCTACTCATCGAGCCACAATCCCATTTCACGTTCAATATTGTTCATCTGTTCTTCCACTCTCTGTGTCAGCAGCGCGAGCTCGCTCAACTGTTTGAGGCGGGCCGCCGATTCCAGTTGCGCCGCCTGCTCGGCCAGGGAGAGCTCCCCGACCATTCTGGCTGCCCCTTTGATGCGGTGGGCGATCTCCACCAGCTCCTGGCTATCATCGGAGGAGAGCGCGCTCATCATAGCGTGGCAATCTTTCCGGTTGGAGGCCAGATACTCCCTTGCCATGCTTTTGGCAATCCCTTCATCGCCAAACAGATCTTGCCAGCGACCGATCATGTCGAGATTGATGGCCTGTCGTGCGGGCACTCTCTCTGTGATCGTAGTCGCGGGCAACCACCGCAGCAGCATCTGGCGCAGTGACTCCAGCGAATAGGGTTTGCACAGCATGCCGTTCATGCCGGCTGCCGTCATATTGGCTGCCGCCTCCTCCGAGGTATCGGCGGTAACGCCGATGATGGGGGCTTGCTCCCCTTGTTCCCGCAGGCGGCGGGTCAGGGTGTAGCCATCCATGTGCGGCATGTGGCAGTCGGTGATCAGCAGGGCGAAATCCCGGGTTTGCCAGGCGCGCAACGCCTTCTCGCCATCTTCCATTACCTCGCACTCCACCCCCAGAATCGCCAGTTGACGGGTCAGCAGGGCGCGATTGACCAGATGATCATCGGCGACCAGCACCCGCCCGCCCAGTTTTTCGATGCTGGCGGCATGGGGGGGCACGGCTCGCCCGGTGATCAGCTCGCGGCAGCTTTCGAGCAACAGATCCGGATAGAGGGGGGATTGGCCGAGGCGCCACCAGTTCTCCGAGCCCATGCGCCCCCGCAACGCTTCGCGGGGGGAGAGGATGACCCCCTTGAGAGTGCCGGACTGCAGCAAGGTGTGCCAATCGCTCCCCATGCAGGACTCCAGCGCGGCCTCTTCCGCCAACAGCAGGCCGTCGAGAGCGGCGGTGAGCTGGTGGATATCGAGGGGCGTTAACCGGGCGCCGAGCCGTGCCATGGTGGCCTGCAAGGCGGCATCGCTACCCAGCCACCACCATTCGCTGCCCGCCAGTGCGGGTGGTTCCCACAGGACATTGAACAGCGGGATGCTGAAGCGGAAACAGGCTCCTTCACCGAGCTGGCTCTTGACTGTCAGGGTGCCGCCCATCTTCTTCACCAGCTGATCACAGATGGCCAGCCCTAGACCGGTGCCACCAAAGCGGCGATTAATATCGGATTCCACCTGCTCGAACGGGGTAAAGAGCTGCGCTTGCTTCTCTTCGGCGATGCCGATGCCGGTATCCGTCACCGCGATAACCAGCTGCTGGTCCTGATAGCTGACCTGGATCGAAATGGCGCCCTGCTCGGTGAACTTCACCGCGTTGTTGAGCAGATTGGAAATCACCTGGCCCACTCTGACCGGATCGATATCGGCCAGGTCGGGGAGTTGATCCTCCCACTGGAGCGTGACCTTCAGCCCTTTGCTGTAGGCCAGTGCAGCATGGCCGCGGATCACATCGCACACCACAGGTTGCAGACGGCAGGATTGGCGATTGAGGTGCAGCTGACCCGCCTCGATTTTGGAAAAGTCGAGGATATCGTTGACCAGATAGAGTAGGTGGTTGGCCGAGCTCTCCACATTGCGCAGCAGATAGCGCTGGTCATCATTGAGCTCACTCATGCGCAGCAGCTCCAGCATGCCGTGCATGCCCGAGATGGGGGGTCTCAGCTCATGGCTCATGGTGGCCAGAAAACGGCTGCGAGCCTGCATCGCCTGCTCGGCTGCGGCGCGCGCCTCGCGCAGTTCATGCTCCTGTTGCTTGATGGCGGTGATGTCCTGCACCACGCCGTTGAGCAGGCGATCATTGCCCTGTTGCGCCACAAAGTTGCCGCGGATCTGGATATATCGCTCCCCCTGAACAGAGGGCACCAGCACCTCCATATCGAGCGGCTCAAGGGTTCGCGCATGTTTGGCCACCTTATCGATAAAGGCTGCCAGAGCCTCGTCGTTCAAGCCGAGGATTACGCCGCCAGACTCGGCTGCCATCAACTCTTGATGGGTCATCCCGAGAATGTCGCTGGCTCCTTGGGACAGATAGAGGAATTTCCCCTTGCCGGCCCCTTGCCAGAGATATTGATAAACCAGACCCGGCATGCTGTCGGTGATGTCCCGCAGCCTGCCCTCCACTTCCCGCACCTTGTTTTCGGCGGCCTTGAGGGCACTGACATCGGTCAATACCGTCAGCACCCCCTGAATCGCGCCGTCTGCTGCGCGATAGGGCAACTTGACGTAGACCACGTGAAGGGGAACATCCCCCTCGCGCTGGGTATAACCCGATCCTTCGAAGATATCGCCGGTTTCCCAGACCGCACGCTCCTCGCGCAACATCTGTTGCCGCTCGTCCTCGGTCATATAGCCCCAGCGATCACCTTCTTCCCCATCACCGACAAACAGCTCGCGGTATGCCCGGTTGCTGAGGGTCAGGCGATGATCGCGATCCCGTAGCGCCACCATATTGGGCAGGGAGTCGAGCAGGGTCTGGATAAACACCAACTGCTCATTGAGCGTCTTCTCGGCCCGTTGTCGCTGCACGATCTCCCGTTTCAGAGTGCGGTTCCAGGCCCAGAACAGGGTAAACAGCAGGGTGGCAGTTGCGCCGCTCATTACGAACCAGAACAGCACTGTTTCGCTATTGATGCCGGTCTGCACGCTCATGGAGAGCCAGCGTCTCTCCACTTTATTGAGCTCCTCCGGCGGTATCGAATAGAGCACCTTGGTAAGGATCCGCTGCAGCATGGGATCTTTGCGCGTGGCCATGGCGACCGGCAGGCGCAAGTCTTTGCCGGCATAGACCACCTGATAGCGTTCGCTCACCCGTTTGTTGACGGATGGCAGAGTGACCATCACGTAGTCGGCATCGCCCGTGTCCAGCAGCTCCAGCAAGCGGTTGTCATTGTTGACCTCTACCGGATGGGCGCCGATGTGGGTCAGTAGATCTTTATCCAGCGAGCCATGCACCATGCCGACCCGTTTCCCTCGCAGCAGTGAGAGATCGGTGATATCGGCACTGCGTTTGGGGGCAATAACGACCCGATCGACAAACAGATAGCCGGGGGTGAACAGCGCAAACTGGCCGCGATCGTGGTTGGGGGATATGGCCGGAATAAAATCGATCTGCCGCAGCTTCAGCATATTCTGGGTTTCACCCCAGCTATTGGTGCGAACCAGAGAGAACTTCAGCCCGGAGACTTGCTGCATCAGCGCCATCAGGTCTGCCACATAACCGACCAGCCTGCCCCGGTAATTGAATTCGCTCATGGAGGTCCAGTCCGGGGAGACGCCGTAAGTCAGCTCAGGATGCTGGTTGAGCCACTCCTGCTCCTCAGGGGTAAACTGGACAGACTTCACCGCTCCTGAGTCCGCAGGTTGGCTAGTTGTGGTGGCGGCCAGCATGTGACGACGATCCTCAACCGGTATCTCGTTGAATGCCTTGCTCACCAGGCTGACCAGTGCCGGGTCGCTCTTGTGCATATTGATGGAGAGAGACGTGCCGCTTACCCATTCCGGAGTGGCAATGGTGAAACCAGCCTTGGGGTGCTGATCTTTCACCATCACCAGTGACGGCATGTCAGCAAGATAGGCGTCAGCCATGCGCTTTTTGAGCATAAAGGCCGCTTCGCTGCGACTCTCTGCTTCGGTCACACGGGGAAATCCCAGTTTTTTCAATTCACTGCAAGCATTGACTCCCGTGACACATACCCAGTGCAAACCATGGGCATCCTGTCGTGACAACTTCGTTTTGCCATTGTTGAGCAGCACGCCGCGCGGCATGGAGAGCAAAAACGGCAGGGAGACAATATTGGATCGCCATTGTTCGCTTGGCTGGTCGTTCACCAGTATGTCGATTGCGCCGTGGCCAAGCCCGGTCAGCGCATCCACGTAGGAGGGGTAAACCTTGTAACGCAGGGTCAACCCGAGCGTTCTGGCAATCTGCTGCGCAATGTCGGGGACTGGGCCGGTAAAGCGTTGATCTGCATCCTTATAGCTGTATGGAGGGTCACCCATCATCGGCATGCCGATGACCAACTCCTGGTGTGATGACAGCCAGGCGCGCTCAGACAGATCAAACTCGTCTTCATTCAGACTGGTAATGGCGTGCGCCGCCACGCCCCAGAGCAGTAGCAGGAGAAACAGGAATAGACGATCACATTGGCGGAGCATCAGAAGGAATCCAACAGAATTGGGCGCATATTGTAAGTGCATTAAAATGCAGCGGCCAACATCAATTTACTCAATATTGCGCCGCGACATGCCACTGTGCGGCTGTGAGTCCGGCTAGTACCGGGATGGCAACCTGATGATAAAGCCTGCGCGGTGATGCGCCTGATTTTTTTGCCAAAGGCCGGTTCAAGGGGGATATTGGAAAAAAATCCAACCAGTTTGATATCGGTAAACAACATGGACATGGACATGGACAAATAAAAAGGGCCACCTCTTGCGAGGTGGCCCTTTCCAAACGTTTGGTGGAGCTGGGGGGATTTGAACCCCCGTCCAAAATTACTACATCCTTGGCACTACATGCTTAGTCACTCTTTACATTCGCCAACCCGCTACGGAGAGACACGCCACGAATTGACTAGCTCGATTGGTTTTAATGCTTCCGCCCCGAGCAGGACTTCCACACGATCCTGTGAAGGATGACCTTCCGATTCCCTAGGACACAGGCAAGCTAGGGTAGAAGGGCTCTATGCAGGTTATTAAGCTGCTAGTGCGTAGTTTTCGTCGTTTGCGACTATTTTTTTGCGGTTTATTAACGAGGCCTACCGCACCTCGGCATGCACCTTGGGTTTCGTGAATCTTGTCGAATCCAGAATCAGCCCCAAGTTGTTAATTGCGATTGTACGCAAAAATGCTGTCATAGCAAGGCGTTGATACCCATTCCCTCTGGCAGCCAGTCTGTTTGCCGATTTATTGTACGCAGCTGAGCTTGAAGAGCCAGCTGCGCTGGGGGAAGGTGAACTGGCGTCCAGATCCTGCCAGTAGCGGGTTAGCCGCGATGCTTGTTCTTCATGATGCGGGCTTTTTCCCTATCCCACTCGCGGGCCTTGGTATCTTCGCGCTTGTCGTGCTCTTTCTTGCCCTTCACCAGGCCGATCTCGACCTTGACCCAGCACTGTTTCCAGTAGAGGGCGAGGGGAACTATGGTGTAGCCCTGACGGGCAATCAGGCTTTCGAGCTTGTCGAGTTCACGACGGCTCAGCAGCAGTTTGCGGGTGCGGGTCGGGTCACATACCACATGGCTGGAGGCCGCTTGCAGTGGCAGGAAGCTGGAGCCGAACAGATAGGCCTCGCCATCGCGGAAGATGACATAGGCTTCGCTGATGTTGGCCTTGCCCGCCCGCAGGGATTTGACTTCCCACCCTTGCAGGGACAGACCCGCTTCGATCTTCTCTTCGATGAAGTATTCGTGGCGCGCGGTTCTGTTGAGTGCAATGGTGCTGGACCCGGCTTTGTTTTTACTGTTTTTTTTGCTCATGACGGGCGATTTCCGGCAATGACTAGGAGGCTCGTATTATACGTAGGCAGGGGCGGCTGTAAAACGCGCAGCAGGTCAAGTGGTGGCTTTCTGAGCGGTTTGGCTGAGGTTTTACCTCCACAACCCCAAACATGGTGATAAAATCGCGCCGATTGGATGAGGAAAAGCCATGCCCCGAATTACGCGCAGTGCCCTGGTGATGTTCAGTGCAGAACAGATGTTCAAGTTGGTTAACGATGTGGATGCCTATCCGCAGTTTTTGCCCGGCTGTGTCGGCAGCCGTGTCCACGAGGCTGGCGATGACTACATGATGGCGTCGGTCGATGTGGCCAAGGCGGGGATTGCCAAGACCTTTACTACCCGCAATCAGCTGGATGTGAACCGTCAGATCAGGATGGAGCTGGTGGATGGCCCGTTCCGCAAGCTGGCGGGCTGGTGGACCTTTACCCCGCTCGATGTGGATGCCTGCAAGGTGGAGTTTGATCTCGATTTCGAGTTTACCTCCAAGCTTATCGAGGTGGCATTTGGTCAGGTGTTCCGCGATCTGGTGAGCTCCATGGTCTCCGCCTTCTCCAACCGGGCGAAGGAGGTCTACGGTGTCTGACCAGCTCAACATCGAGGTTGTCTATGCCTTGCCGCAGCAGCAGACGGTGATTGCCCTGCGGGTTGCGCCCGAGACCTGCGTGCTGGCAGCCATCGAGCAGTCCGGCATCGTACAAAAACACCCCGAGATCGATCTGGCGGTCAACAAGTTCGGTATCTACAGCCGCCCGGTGAAAGGGAGCGAGCCGCTGCACGACGGCGATCGTATCGAGATCTACCGCCCGCTCATCGCCGATCCCCGCGAAATGCGCAAAAAGCGCGCCGAGAAGGCCAAAGAGGAGGGGAGAGCCGATAGCGTGACCGGTGGTCGCCCCGATGTGCATCGCAAGCACCGCGAGTAGCGCTCAGGTTTTTCTTGCAGAAAAAAGGCGCCGAGGCGCCTTTTTTTGATCCCGTTAGCCGGTGAGCTGGCCGAGGGGATATCAAGAGAGGGCTGCTTCTGTCACGCCCAGCCGGGCGCGTGCCCAGGCGGCCAGCAGCTCGACCCCGCTTTGCATCACCCGCTCATCGAAATCGAATTCGTTGTGATGGTGCGGCGCCGCCAGATCGGCCCCCAGGATGAGGTAAGCCGCTTCGCCCCCCTGCTTTTGCACCCGCTCCATCAGAAAACCGGCATCTTCGCTGGCGCCAAAGCGGCGAGTCTGGATAGTGGCGAGCCCCTGCTTGCGGGCCAGCGCCGCCAGCTCGGCTTGCAGCGCCGGGCTGTTGTCGAGGGCAATGGCCTCACCCTGCTTGATGATGCGATAGGTGACACCGTGGGCGAGGGCAGTCCCTTCGACGATGCGCTGTACCTGACTGAACATGTAGTCGTTGAGCGTGCTGTCGGCGCCGCGGGTTTCACCGCGCAGCTCGGCATGGTCGGGGATGACGTTGCGGCCGCTGCCAGCGTGAAGCTGGCCGACGTTGATGCGGGTCATGCCGTCTCGGTGGCGGGGAATGCCTAGCATGGCGGAGGTGGCCATGCAGGCGGCGGCCAGCGCATTGCTGCCGGCATTGGGCTCGAGCCCTGCATGGGCGGCGGTGCCCATAAAGTGGACGTCGAACTTGGTGGAGCAGAGAAACTCGGTGGGGTTGATCACCAGCTCGCCGCTGCCAGCGTGAATACCGATATGGAGCGAGAGCAGGGCATCCACGTCATCGAGTGCACCACCGGCAGCCAGCGCCTTGCCACCGCGACACCCCTCTTCGGCGGGTTGGAAGAAGAGCTTGATGCGACCGCACAGCTGCTCTTTCATCGCCATCAGGCTGCTGGCCAGCCCCATGCCGATGGCGGTGTGGCCATCGTGAGCGCAGGCGTGCATCCACCCCTTGTTGTGGGAGGCGAAGCCCTCCTGCTGCGGTTGGTGCTGTTCGGCGTCGGACTCTTCAACCTCCACCGCATCGATATCGAAGCGAAAGGCCAGGGTCGGACCGGGACGGCCGGTATCCAGCTCCCCCATCAGCCCAGTGACATCGCCGATCCGCTCCAGCCAGTCGGGATGGGCTCCCTGACGGCGGGCACGGGCCTTCTCGGCCGCCACATCCACATCACGGCCCATCATCAGATTGCTGGCCAGCAGTTTGTCGCCAAGCACGATGCGATAACCGAGCTCGCTCAGGTGGTGGGCAATCAGGCTGGTGGTGCGAAACTCTTTCCAGGCCGCTTCCGGCAGGCGGTGCAGGTCGCGGCGCCACAGGATCAGGTGCTCAAGGGTCATCTTGGCTTCCTTGGTGATTCGATTTGTCGGCTATTGTGCCTTTTTTCCCGGCTGACCACTCGGGGGCTGCAGCTGGTCGGGGGAGCTGTGTGTGCGAGTGGTGCCTGTGAGGGCCGAGAATAGTGGTGAGCGTCCATAAAAAAACGCCTCCACAAGGGAGGCGTTGTCGATAGCTGGTTATCAGGCCGCGTGATGGTAAGCGGAGGCTTCAAACAGCTTCTTGTTGGCCACCAGATCGATGGGGTCAAAATCATCGACGTTGATGGTGCGCAGGCGACTTACCTCGGCGCGGCGCAGCAGCTCGGCTTCGCTCTGGGTCAGTACGCCAGCGGCCAGGCCGATGTCGGCCACCTTGTCCAGCGCCATGAAGGGACGCTTGATACCATCGCTCTTGCAGACTTTCTCGAACAGCGGCTCGGCGGCCAGCACGTCATCGAGCGCCTGCTCCAGCAGACCGAAGGGGTTGCCCTCTTCGCGAGTCAGGTATTGGCCCTTGGCCAGGCGGCTGCGGGTCTCGCTCGGGGTTTGCAGCAGACGGGCCACTTGCTGGTCCAGCTTGTCGCACGGACGGTTCAGGTCACGACCCAGCGGCAATACCACGGCGCGCAGGGCAAGGCCAATCCAGCGGTTCGGGAAGTTGCGCAGCAGCTCGTCGATCGCCTCTTGGGCCTTGAACATGGCATCTTGCAGTGCCCAGTGCAGCAGCGGCAGGTCGGCCTGCTGGCGTCCCTCGTCCTGATAGCGCTTGAGGGCGCTGGAGGCCAGATAGAGCTGGCTCAGCACGTCGCCAAGACGGGCGGAGACCCGCTCCTTGCGCTTGAGCTCGCCACCCAGGGTGCCCATCGCCATGTCTGACAGGAACGCTAGGTTGGCCGAGAGGCGGGAGAGCTGTTGGTAGTAGCCCTTGGTCTGGTCCTTGTAAGGGGCCGCGGCAAAGCGTGCGCCGGTGATACCGAGCCAGAAGCTGCGTACCAGGTTGCTGATGGCAAAGCCGACGTGGCTGAATACCGCCTTGTCGAAATCCTTCAGCGCCTGCTCCTTGTCGGGGTGGCTGGCGGCCAGCATCTCCGGCAGTACATACGGGTGGCAACGGATAGCGCCCTGACCGTAGATGATCATGCTGCGGGTCAGGATGTTGGCCCCTTCCACCGTAACGGCGATGGGGGCACCCTGATAGCCACGGGCCAGATAGTTGTTGGGGCCCATGCAGATGGCCTTGCCGCCGTGGATGTCCATGGCATCGATGATGCACTTTTGGGCACGGTCGGTGAGGTGGTATTTGACGATGGCGGAGATGACCGAGGGCTTCTCGCCAAGGTCGATACCGGTCACCGTCAGGTTGGCTGCGGCGCCCATGATGTAGGCGTTGCCACCGATGCGGGCCAGCGGCTCTTCAATCCCTTCCATCTTGCCGATGGGCAGCTTGAACTGGCGACGGATGCGGCTATAGGCGCCGCTCGCCAGGGCCAGCATCTTGACGCCGCCGGTGCTGTTAGAGGGCAGGGTGATACCGCGGCCGACCGACAGACACTCGACCAGCATGCGCCAGCCCTGACCGGCCATGGCCGGGCCACCGATGATGAAATCGAGCGGGACGAACACATCCTTGCCCTGGGTCGGGCCGTTCTGGAACGGCACGTTGAGCGGGAAGTGGCGACGGCCAATGCCGACCCCCTTGATGTGAGTGGGAATGAGGGCGCAGGTGATGCCGAGCTCTTCCTCGTCACCCAGCAGGTGTTCGGGGTCACGCAGTTTAAAGGCGAGACCCAGTACAGTCGCGATAGGGGCGAGGGTGATGTAGCGCTTGTTCCAGGTGAGGCGCATACCGAGCACCTCTTTTCCTTCCCATTCGCCCTTGCAGACGATACCGAAGTCGGGGATGGAACCGGCGTCAGAGCCCGCCTCCGGGCTGGTCAGGGCGAAGCAGGGGATCTCTTTACCTACCGCCAGGCGGGGCAGGTAGTAATCCTTCTGCTCGTCGGTGCCATAGTGTTGCAGCAGTTCGCCCGGGCCCAGCGAGTTGGGTACGCCAACGGTGGAGGCGAGCACGGCGCTGGCGCCGCACAGCTTTTGCAGGACGCAGGACTGGGCGTAGGCCGAGAACTCCAGACCGCCATATTTCTTCTTGATGATCATGGCGAAGAACTTGTTGTCCTTCAGGTATTGCCACACCTCGGGGGAGAGATCCGCGCGCTCGTGGGTCACTTCCCAGTCGCTCACCATGCGGCACACTTCCTCGACCGGGCCATCCATAAAGGCCTGCTCTTCGGCAGAGAGGGCGCTGACCGGAATGGCGTGCAGCTTTTTCCAGTCCGGGTTGCCCGCGAACAGATCGGCTTCCCACCAGGTGGTGCCCGCTTCAATCGCCTCTTTCTCGGTGCGGGACATCTCCGGCATGATCGATTTGTAGATCTTGAACAGCGGCTTGGTTATTTGATTGCGGCGAAATTCCACCAGATTGAGCGGGATGGCGATCACAGCGAACAGCGTCCATACCAGCAAGGGCACATGACCATAGATGGTGCCAAGTACCAGGGCGGCGCCGGTGACCAGGGTGGAGATGAACAGGGATGCCCGGCGATAGGCCAGGGCTCCGATAACCAGGATCACCCCGAGCAGAGTGAGGGTTGTCGTCATTGCTTGCTCCTTGCGTGGTTAGGTTGCCAACGTGGCGTAACTGATCCAGAGGTCTGACCTGTTGGATATGGCCCCTGTTGTAATTCATACGCACAAAGTTATCAAGCTGTTTACATCTTCATTACCTTCTCTCTGTGATCCCCATAACGCTCACGCGCCGCCAGCGCTGTGGCTCGCAGGGGGGCGACTGTGCGATTCGCTTGTGCGAGAATAGCCGCGATCTACACGCACACTAAAAACAGTGGAAGAGACATCATGTACCAAGAATTGATCCGCAATGAACTGACCGAAGCTGCCAGCGTGCTGCAGGCCTTCCTGGCTGATGAGCAGAACCTGAAAAACATCGAAGCGGCCGCCAAAATGCTGGCCGACTCTTTCAAAGAAGAGGGCAAGGTGCTCTCCTGTGGCAACGGTGGCTCCCACTGTGACGCCATGCACTTCGCCGAAGAGCTGACCGGTCGTTACCGCGAGAACCGCCCGGGTTATGCCGGTATCGCCATCTCCGATCCGAGCCACCTCTCCTGCGTCTCCAACGACTTTGGCTATGACTATGTCTTCTCCCGTTACGTAGAAGCGGTTGGCCGTCGTGGCGACGTGCTGCTTGGCATCTCCACCAGCGGCAACTCCGGCAATATCCTGAAAGCCATCGAGGCCGCCCGCGCCAAAGGGATGAAAGTGATCGCCCTGACCGGTAAGGATGGCGGCAAGATGGCGGGTCTGGCGGATGTCGAGATCCGCGTGCCGCACTTTGGCTATGCCGACCGTATTCAGGAAGTGCACATCAAGGTGATCCACATCCTGATCCAGCTGGTCGAAAAAGAGATGGCCAAGTAATCAGGCCATCGTCACCAGACAAGGGCAACGCCGGTAACATGGTTCGCCATCGGCCGGTTGTTGCCAGTCACAGGGGAAGGGATTGCGCCTTCCCCTGCTGTCTGTCGAACCAGCGTGCTGGTCGAACATGACACAAGCCAAATCATGAAAGGAGTCTGCCGGATATGTGCGAACTGCTCGGCATGAGTGCCAATGTGCCGACCGATATCTGCTTCAGCTTTACCGGGTTGATGCTGCGCGGCGGCAAGACCGGGCCCCACAAGGATGGCTGGGGGATCACCTTCTACGAGGGGAAGGGCTTTCGCACCTTCAAGGATCCCGAGCCCAGCGCCCAATCTCCCATCGCCAGACTGGTACAGGCGCTGCCCATCAAAAGCTGCGCAGTGGTCAGCCACATTCGGCAAGCCAACCGTGGCTGCGTGTCGCTGGAAAATACCCACCCCTTTACCCGTGAGTTGTGGGGCCGTTACTGGACCTTCGCCCACAACGGTCAGCTGACCGGCTACAAGAAGCTGCCCACCGGCCGCCACCGTCCGGTGGGGGATACCGACAGCGAACACGCCTTCTGCTGGCTGCTCGATCGGCTGGAGCAAAAATATCCCAAGCGTCCGGCCAACTTTCCCGCCATGTTTCGCTATCTCGCCACCCTGTGTGATGAGCTCAGAACTTTCGGGGTGTTCAACATGCTGCTCTCGGACGGGGAGTATGTGATGAGCTACTGCAGCAACAACCTGCACTGGCTGACCCGCTGTGCGCCGTTTGGCGAGGCGAGCCTGCTGGATGAGGAGGTGGTGATCGACTTTCAAAGGGAGACCACCCCCAACGATGTGGTGACCTTGATCACCACCCGTCCGCTGACCGGCAATGAGAATTGGGTCAAAATGGCGCCCGGCGAATTCAATCTGTTTCGCATGGGGGAGCGGGTGGCGACCAATCAGGTCGCGCTTGAGCAAGATAAAAAAATACCAGGGTAGATACCTACCCTGGTTCTTCGCAGCAGCCATAAAAGGCAAAAGGGATGAGAGGTGTTGCTGAGCATCATCACTCTGACGGCATTGAGTGTTGATCAATTGTTAATTTTTAGCAATCAAATTGTTGTCTTTATGGGCGTTTCAGCATCGCTATTTCGATACTGATCACATTTTTTGCCACTTTATTCCCTGAGCCATCCAATCGGGTGCTTCATCACTGCCTGGTCGTGAGCCACGACATCGAAAACTATCTATAGTATGGTCTGTTTGAATACCGTTCTGGAGGAGCCTCGCATGGAGTGGGTGGATCGCAAGGTGTTGCAGCAGCTGGCAGAGGATATCGGTCCGGATATGCTGCCCGTGGTCATCGCAGTCTTTATTGAAGAGGTGGGCGAGCAGCTGAGTCAGCTCAGACCCCTCTATGAACAGGGAGAGTGGGAGGCGCTGGCTCGGGTGGCGCACAGCATGAAATCATCCTGTGGCAGCTACGGCGCCATGCCGAGTTATCAGCAGGTGATGGCGCTGGAGATGGCCAGCAAGCAGGCCGATGTGGCCGAGGCAGAGCGCCAATTGCAACTGCTGGAGGCCTCCTTGCCCCAAGTGCTCGCGTTTCTTGCCGATTATCAGTAACGGCGCCATGCAGGGATGCCGGGGCGCCGTGACCGTTGCCTAACGCTGGTTGAGCAGTTGCTGGATGATTCGGTCCAGCGCCAGTTTCAGCTTCAACCGATCGTGCCGATGGGGCAGCTCAAGCTCGCCCAGCTCGGCTTCGATCACTCGCCCTTGCCAGTCCCCCGCATCACCCGCGCCTTGTGGGGCCAGGATGGCATCCAGCCGACCCTGACCGACCCGGGATTCCAGCCAGCGACATTGACTCATCAGGTCCAGCTGACTGGCAGGGCCGTTTTCCGCCACCAGATTGCAGACGAAAACCAGCATGGCGCTGCTCTCGTTGATGGCCTGGGCGATCTCGGCCAGCAGCAGTGGCGGCATGATGGAGGTGAGAAAACTGCCCGGCCCAAGAATGATCATGTCCGCCTGCTGCAATGCCAGCACCGCTTCCCGGGTCGCTTGCACCTCCGGCATCAGGCCGAGGGAGAGGGGCGGTGTTGCCAGTTGATCGATGGATACCTCTCCCAGGATCTGGGTGCCACACTCCATATGGGCGCAGAGATCGGTGGGAAATTCAGACATGGGTAGCAATTGTGACTCGATTTTGAGCATGTCACTGATCAGCTTGATAGCATCAAGAGGACGGACACAGAGATTATCGAGCGCCAGCAGCATCAGGTTGCCAAGGTTATGGCCCGCCAGCTCGCCTTTGCCGGCGAAGCGGTACTCGAACAACAGGCTGCCGATGCTGGGATCGGTCACCAGCTGGTTCAGGCAGTTGCGCAGATCGCCCCAGGCGATGCACTCCTGACTCTTGCGCAGGCGTCCGGTCGAGCCACCATCATCTGTGGTGGCGACGATGCCGGTGAGCCGTTGACCGAGAAACGAGAGGGACGAAAGCACTCGTCCCATGCCATGGCCACCACCGATGGCAACGACCCGATCGAAGTCATTGATGTTTTTTTGCCACATATGGGCGTCCTGTTATTGGTCTCAGTTGACCGCTATGTTAGCAAGCGAAGCGAGATAATTGTTTGATAAAGGTATGATTTTTGCTTGAGGCTGCCATTCGATAAAACAAGGAGATGGTGTTGAAATTTCTGACCGTTCACTCCCTCGCCCAGAATTCATCGCTGGCGGCCCAAGATATCTGCGCGCAGCTGCGCCACCATGCCGATCAGGCCCCCTCCCTGCTGTTACTCTATTTTACCCAAGCCCATGACGGGGCGATACTGCGCGACGCGCTCAAACGCCAGTTCCCGACGACCCGCCTGCTTGGGTGCAGCTCTTGCGGTGGTGTCATGACCGAGATGGGACACCACGCCCGAGACGGATATGGGCTGGCCGTTGCTGCTCTGTACGATGAGAAAGGGGCATTCGGGGTAGCCGGTGCCAGCGGTGACGGGGTGGATGTGCGGCAGTTGCTGCGCCGAGCCATGAGCGACTGTGGTCGGCCGGGCGAGCTGCCCCAGTTGATCCTGTTTCATGCCAGTCCCGGTAAGGAAGAGGGGCTGCTGGCCGGTATCGAGGCCGAACTCGGTGCCTCGGTGCCGGTGGTCGGTGGATCCGCGGCTGATAGCAGCGTCAGCGGTGACTGGCAGCTCTGCTGGGATGAGGCGGTGGCTCAGGATGGCATCGGTCTGGCGGTGCTCTATCCCGATTGCCAGCTCGCTTTTCAGTTTCACTCGGGCTATGTGCCTGCCGAATTCAGCGGCGAGATCACCGCCTGCAATGGGCGGGAGGTACTCACCATCGATCACCAGCCAGCCGCCGAGGTCTATGCCCGCTGGTGCGGGCGCGAGCAGCCCTGGCCGGTGGGGGCGATTTTGCGGGAGACCACGCTCACCCCGCTGGCTCGTCAGGTGGGAGCACTGGATGGCATTCCTTACTACAAACTTTCCCACCCCGAAGCGGTGACTGAACAGGGCGGGCTGCGGCTCTTTACCGATGTGGTGCAAGGGGAGCGTCTGCTGTTGATGTACAGCAGTCAGGAAGGGTTGCTGCAGCGCAGCCTCAATGCCATGCGTATCGAGCCAGGGTATGGGGTCGACGTGGAATTGCAGCCTATCGGCGCGCTCATCATCTTTTGTGCTGGTTGCCGTTTGGCGCTAGGTGATATGTTGTGCCAATTTGTCGAGCAGAGCCAGGCTCGCCTCGGCAAGATCCCCTTTATCACCCCCTTTACCTTCGGCGAGCAGGGGCGGCTGCCCAATGGCGAGCTGGCCCACGGCAACCTGATGGTATCGAGCGTGATTTTCCTGACCCGTTGAGTCGGCAGAACATAACAGAGCAGGCAACAAGATGATTGGCAACAGTGAACTGGAAGCCCTCGGCGACAAATTGCAGACCACGCTGGTCGACCTTATGCGTTGCCGCGAGCGCGAGGCCAAGTATCGTCACGAGTCTCAGACTCTGCTGGGGGGGGTTGCCACCCTCGCCGATGCCAAGACGCTGGAGCAGGTGCTGGAGAGCCTTATCCAGGTGCTCAAACCCTTTATCGGCTTTGAGCACGCGGATGTGGTGGCCTGGGAAGGGGAGCAGGGAAGTACCCACCTCAGTACCGAGCCAATGCTATCAGCCCGCAGTTGGCGCATGACCCCGGCATTTGCCCGCGCCATCTCGGGTGAAACCCTGGTGATTTACGATCCCGCCCAGCTGCCTGAGCTGGCGCCGCTGGCGAGTGAGCCGGGCTGGGCCAGCGTGATGCTGACCGGGCTGCAGGCCCCCGGTTTTACCGCCACCCTCATCTGCCGCCACGCTCGGGCGGGCACCTTCGATCTCACCAGCAAGGCCGCCATGGAGCGTTGCCGTCCGCTCATCGCCCAGGCGCTGGTCAACATCACCTATCGGGCCCGCTTGCAGGAGCAGGTTGCGGTAAAAACCGAGGCGTTGCAGGCCAGCGAACGCCGTTTTCGCAGCTTCGCCGCCATGGCTTCGGACTGGTTCTGGGAGACAGATGCCGAGCATCGCCTCAGTTATGCCTCAGAGCCGGGTTATCTGGATGAGATGACCCCGCAGGCGACCCGGCCGACCCTCTATGACTACGTCTGCAACAAGCAGAGCTGCGATGCCCAGAAATACCTGCAGCTTTTGGAGCTGCGCCAGCCGGTGCGAGGGGTGCGGATGCAGGTTGCGCTGCAACACGGCCCCTGCTGGATGGAAGTGAGCGCCGAGCCCTGTTTTGACTATGATGGCCAGTTTATCGGTTATCGTGGCACTGCCCGGGATATCAGCAACCAGATCCGCCGTGAGGAGGAGCTGGCGCGGGCACGGGATGAGGCTGAAGCGGCCAACCGTGCCAAGTCCCAGTTTCTCGCCATGATGACCCACGAGATCCGCTCGCCCATGAATGCGGTGTTGGGGATGCTCGATCTGGTGCAGCATGCCGAGCTGGCGCCGGAGCAACAGAGCCTGCTGCGCCATGCCACCCACTCGGCCAGATTGCTGCAAACCATCATCGACGACGTGCTCGATTTTTCGAAAATCGAGTCGCAAACCCTGGTGTTTCACTGCGAGACCCTGCAACCCGTCCAGCTTTGCCAATCTCTGGTCGAGCCGCTGCAAGCTCGCGCGACCGCCAAGGGGATCGCGCTGGTTTATCGGGTCGATGAGTCGGTTCCCCGGGAGTTGCAGGGGGATCCGATGCGTCTGTCACAGGTGATGGGCAATCTGCTGGACAACGCTCTCAAATTTACCGAGCAGGGGCAGGTGACACTGCACCTGGGTTGGCAGGATGAGAAGCTGCTGATCTCGGTCTCCGACACCGGGATCGGGATCGCTGATGCGGATCAGGCGCTGCTGTTTGAACCCTTCTCCCAGGTCGACAACTCGGCCACCCGGCGTTTTTCCGGTACAGGTCTCGGTCTTGCCATCAGCAAGCGTCTGGTGACGCTTATGGGGGGAGAGATCCACCTGAAGAGCGAGCCGGGCAAGGGAAGCTGTTTCTGGTTCGAACTGCCCGGCATGGCGCTACCCTGCCATAGCCAGCCGCAGCGGGAGGAGGGGGCTTCGGCACTGCTGCCACTGGATGTGCTGGTGGTGGAGGACAGCCCAGTGAATCAGTTGGTGGTGTCGCTGATGCTGCAAAAACTGGTGGGCAAGGTACGGCTGGCAGCCAATGGTCTGGAGGCGCTGGCGCAGGTGGATGAGCAGCTCCCGGATCTGATCCTGATGGATATGCGGATGCCCCTGATGGACGGACTGGAAGCCACCCGGCGCTTGCGTGAGTTGGGATGTACTATGCCTATCGTCGCCCTGACGGCCAATGCGATGGCGGAGGACAAGGCGTGCTGTCTGGCGCAGGGGATGGATGACTTTCTCGCCAAGCCTATCACCTTGTCGCGGCTGAGAGAGTGTTTGCAGCGTCACTTTGGTCAGCGGTTGCCGACGCGCGGATAAAAAAAATGGTCAACTTTGTGGGTTGACCAGTTCTTCAGCAAATACTGAAGAGAGCACGGGATAAATCGGGTTGTATCAATCTATATGAAAAATCTGTGCCAACTTTTTTAGACTCTTTTGTGTTCAATTTTGGCCGTTTAGCGCAGCGGCTCTCTCTTGTTATGGCGTTCTGCGTTCCTACTAACTCGCAAAATGCGAATTTCACATTTTCATTGTTGGAATAATTGCATTTTGCAACGCTGTTTTTGTCATTGTGAAATCAGGCGATGCAGGAATTTACGGGCCGCTTCGCTGTTTTGTTTGGCAATCAGCATCTGCTTTTCATAAATCGGCATCGGCAATATCTCGAGCCAGCGTTGGCAGAGCCAGGCGGCATCTTCAAAGCGCTTGTCCGGATAGAGTTCATCAAGCTCCGGATACTGCTCGAATACTTCCCGCAGGCGATTGACCAGCAGCTTGTCGTTGAAATCGGAGTGGGTGCTCGGCCAGTTGGGCAGCATCTCCACCTTGGCCCGGCGCAGCCCCATCTCGTCTGTTTCCATCTCGTGGATGCAGAAGCGCTCCAGTCCCAGTACCGTCACCCCCAGCAGGCCATCATTGAGGGTGTAGAAGTCGGTCACCTTGACCCGGGTGCCCACCGGCAGAATGCGGCCGGACTGTCCCGAGGTGGTCGACTCTTCCATCACGATGCCAAAGCCCTGATCGTTGATGAATGACTCCTTGAGCATCTGCAGGTGGCGTGGCTCGAACAGACGCAGAGGAAGCTTGCCGCCCGGCAGTATGTGGGAAGGCAAGGGGAACAGTGCCAAAGGTTGTAGTTTCATGTTCCATCCTCCATTGAGTAGTTGCTGAATATGACAATGCAGCGACTGTGCCAGAGAATGAAAAAAGCCACCGGAGGGTGGCTTTTCGGGCGGTTGAGGGCGCTTAGTTGCGCTGCTCCAGATACATGACAGCCGCTTCCACGCGGCTTTGCGCCTCGAGTTTCTTCAGCAGGCTCTTCACGTGAACCTTGACCGTTCCCTCGGAGATATGGAGTACCGAGGCGACCTGTTTGTTGGAGAGGCCTTTTGCAATTTCGCGCAGGATTTGCATTTCGCGACGCGTTAAGCTTTCCAGCTTCTGCTGCAGGTGATCCAGCTCGTAGATGTTTTCGAGATAGGGGCGCAGCGGTTCGCTCAGGATCTGCTTGCCGGTCATCACGTCGGCCAGCTGGGCCAGCAGCAGATCAGGCTCGGTATCCTTGAGCAGGTAGCCGTCGGCACCCGCCTTGAGCAAAGCAACCACATCCTGACGGGCATCGGAGACGGTGAGGATCACCACCCGGGAGGTGATCTCTTCGGCCCGCAGCGCCTTGAGGGTATCGAGGCCGGAGAGCCCCTTCATGTTGAGGTCGAGCAGGATCAGGTCCGGCTCGGACTCTTTGGCCAGCGCCACGGCATCTGTGCCGTTGGAGGCTTCACCGGTCACCTCCATGTTCTCTTCCAGAGCCAGCAACTGCACAATCCCTTTGCGCATGAGGGGATGGTCATCTACGACCAGAACTGTGTATTTCATCTCGTCCATCAGGCGTCTCTCGCTAGACTGGTGGGAAAGGTCAGATGCACGCAGGTGCCTTGTGGTTGCTGCTCGTTGATGGTCAGCAGACCGTGCAGTTTGCTGGCGCGCTCGTTCATGATGCTCAACCCGTAATGGTTGATCGCCGAGCTGGCGAGTCCGATCCCGACACCGTCATCTGAAATCTGAACCTCAATGTTACCACTGGCGAGGGTCTCACAGCTAACATCAATCACTTGCGCGTTGGCATGTTTGATGGCATTGAGCACTGCCTCACGGATCAGCTGCAAAATGTGGATATGCTGGCCTGCCTCCAGGTCGTTGTCGGCCAGTCCGTAATGGAACCGGATTTCGGCCTGGGTCTGGGGTTGCAGTTGATCAAGCATGACGCGGATCGCTTCCCCCAGATTGGCATCGCCAATGGTGAGACGGAAGGTACCGAGCAGTTCGCGCAACTGGGTATAGGCATTGCTAAGCCCCTCGTCGATCTGCTGCATCGCCTCCTGCGCCTTGTCATGTTGCCCCTTGGCGTAAGAGCGCTTGAGCAGGGTGGACTGGATCTTGAGATAGGAGAGGGCCTGCGCCAGCGAGTCGTGCAGCTCGCGGGCGATCACCGCCCGCTCCTCCATCAGCAGCAGGCGCTGCTGTTGCAGCAGGGTCTGGTCTTTGTGCAGCACTTGGGCCAGCAGCATGGTGAAGTTTTTAATCAACCGCTCATCGATGGGGTGTTGGCTGATGATGTCGAGGCGGCCGAACTCCTGCTCATCCATCTGCAGATAGAAGCTGGCCACCGCATCGAGATCGCCGGGCCAGCCGGTTCGCCCCGAGATGTAGACCGGCATGGCGTTGTGCTCGAAGCGGGTCAGCCGGATGTGGTCGATATGCTGGTGGGCGGCGGCGCGGTCCAGCAGTTTGATGAGGGTACGGGTACTGAGCGGGGCAGCGTGCAGCTTCTGGGCGGTCGAGTAGAGAAACGAGAGAGTATCGTTGGCCTGCTGCAGCTTGGCGGTTTTCTCTTCCACCTTGTTTTCCAGTTCCCGATAGAGCTTGCCCAGCTCGTCGGCCATGGTGACGAAGGCGCGTGACAGTTCCCCCAGCTCATTTTCGCCGTGGGCGGGCAGCTTAAGATCGAAATCCTGCCGCTGGATCTGGCGGGCGCAGTAGACCAGCTGGTTGAGGGGGGCGACCACCTGCTGGCGGGTGAAGCGCACAGTGAACCAGGCGATGGTGATGATGGCCAGCAGGCCGAGCCCTTCCGCAAGCGCCAGCATCCTCACCTTGAATTCCACGTGGTACTGCATCTGATTGACGAAATTATCGATGGCCGCCACAAACTGCTCGGTGTTATCGGTGTACCGTCTGGGAGTGCGATCCTCGATGTGCTGGCGCATCACCTGCCACTGGCCGAGCACCTCGCCATAGGTGCGACGCAGGGAGGCAGGAGTGATCCAGCGCTGGGTCTCCTGCAGCTCTTCGGCGTGCAGGGTCTCTTCAAACTGGGAGAGGCGCCCCAGCACGCTGTCGCCCCGCTCGATTTCGTAGGCCATCCGGTAGGCCTGCATCCGCAGCGAACCGGAGAGATTGATCGCCTTGGCATCGGGTACCGAGTAGAAGAGGGTAACCATGGCGACCAGCGCGATCAGGCTGGCCATAAAGAGGATCAATACCATGGCGCGCCCGATGGCACTGCTGACCGAATGGACCCTGAACCGTTTTCCCATACTGATGCGCACCTCTGAATAGTGATAAGGACCCCGCAAGATGCGTGGGAGTGTACTCCAACTTGTGTTAGCATCGAAAAACTAGATGAACTCCGAGCGGTTTTGCCTAAGTCCTAGCGATAGGGGGAAACCAGCCGTCAGCCGACGTTCGAGCTGTAAGGGTCAGGAAAGAAATGCCCTGGCCTCCCGTATTTGGAAAGGTGTTTATGTTGCCACTTGAAGATGGTTTTTCCCGTCGTTTTTACTATTTGCGTCTGTCAGTGACCGATGTGTGCAATTTCCGTTGCACCTATTGCCTGCCTGACGGTTATCGCCCCCCCGAAGGTCACAAAGCGGGGCGTCAACCCTTTCTCTCCATTGACGAGATCCGCCGCGTGGTCAGCGGTTTTGCCGCCATGGGTACCCGCAAGGTGCGCATCACGGGGGGCGAGCCCTCCCTGCGCCGCGATTTCACCGAGATCGTCAAGGTGATTGCCACCACCCCAGGCATCGAGAAAGTCGCCATGACCACCAACGGCTATCGCCTCAAGGAGCGGGCTCAGGAGTGGTTTGATGCCGGACTCAATGCGCTGAATGTCAGTGTCGACAGTCTCGACCCGCGCCAGTTTCACCAGATCACCGGTGAGAACAAGCTGGCCGAAGTGATGGAGGGGATCGAAGCAGCACTGGCCGCCGGTTTCAAATCGGTGAAGATCAATGCGGTGCTGCTCAAGGGGCTTAACGACTACCAGCTTGATGCCTTTCTGGGCTGGATCAGGCATAAGCCCATCGAGCTGCGCTTTATCGAGCTGATGCAGACCGGCGAGATGGATACCCTGTTTCGTGACCACCATGTCAGCGGGGAGCAGATCAAACAGCGCTTGCTGGATAGCGGCTGGGTGCAGCAGTTGCGGGGCACGGATGACGGTCCGGCGCAGGTATTCATGCATCCGGAATCGCAGGGTGGAGTGGGGCTCATCATGCCCTACAGCAAGGATTTCTGTGCCGGTTGCAACCGGCTGCGGGTCTCCTCGCTGGGGAAGCTGCATCTGTGCCTGTTTGGCGACAACGGCATCGACCTGCGGGATCTGCTCGGCGCAGATGGGCAATCTGATGAGCTGCAACAGCGCATTCGCGCGGCACTGGCGGGCAAGAGTGCCACCCATCGTCTCCATGAGGGCAATGCCGGCATCACCCCTCATCTCGCCTCGATCGGCGGATAACCGCAAAAAATCGCCAACGATTAAATAGCAATCCTCACATGGAGGTATTTTAACCAATACCTCCATTTTTATTGCGCTGCAAGGCTTTGATCTGGCGCAAGAACCCCCCCTGTTTATCTCCCTGGTGGTATATCCCTTACCTTGTCAGGGCCGCAATATACACCCACTCTTATAATTGGTATCAAGAATGCCAATCATGGACTCGCACTGTCCCCTTCTTCACCAGAACAGGAGTCAACATGCCGGATGAGATCGATCTTGCCCGCCGCGGCCTGTTCCGGGGGCGGCTGAGAACTGCCGAACCGCCGGTGCAGTTGCCCTGGTCAGTCAACTGGTCGGCATTTGTCGCCGACTGCACCCGCTGCGGGGACTGTCTGGCCGCCTGTCCGGAGCAGATCCTGGTGAATGGCGAGGGCGGTTTTCCGGTGGTCGATTTCCAGCGTGGCGAATGCACCTTCTGCACCGAGTGCGTCACTGTCTGCAAGGTGCCGTTGTTTCGCCCGACCAGCGAGTCTCCCTGGCACTACAAGGCCCATATCGAGGCCAACTGTCTGGCCAATGGTCAGGTGTTCTGCCAGCGCTGTCAGGACAGCTGCGAGCCCAATGCCATTCGTTTTATTCCGGTGCTGGGGCGTGTGCCTACCCCAACGGTCGAGCCGGATCGCTGTAATGGCTGCGGTGCCTGTGTGCAGGATTGTCCGGTTGGCAGCATCAAGGTCGACGGGCGAGCCGCCCCATCCGGTGGTGCGAGCCAGCCCACCCTCAAGCAGGAGTCAGAATGAGTCAGAAGCCGTGTGACACAGAAGCCACAATGGATCAGGAGTTCCATGTATCGAGTCTGGTGGTGCTGACCCAGCCCCCTTTGCGCCATCAGCTCGCCGAGCAGATTGGCGCCCTTGAAGGGGCCGAGATCCACGCCGTCAGTGACGAGGGCAAGCTGGTCGTGACCCTGGAAGGTCCGAGCCAGCGGCCGATCATGGCGGCCATTGATGCGATACAGGCGATGCCGGGTGTGCTCTCTGCCGCCCTGATTTACCACCAGTTCGATGAACTGGGCGGTCACTGAAAAGAGTGATGGGATGCCGGGCGTGCCCTCCGCCGCTGATGGCTGGCTCCCGTTCGACAGATTCGACAACTATTACGCGATAAGCAATGTGAGGATATGCCATGAAGCTGAGTCGACGCGACTTTATGAAGGCCAACGCGGTGGCAGCTGCCGCAGCCGTGGCCGGTGTCAGTGCCCCCACGCTGGCAGCCAATCTCATCACCAGTACCGACAAGACGGCCATCCATTGGGATAAGGCTCCCTGCCGCTTCTGCGGTACCGGCTGTTCCGTGCTGGTGGGCTCTCAGGATGGTCGGGTCGTGGCGACTCAGGGCGACCCCGATGCGCCGGTCAACCGTGGCCTCAACTGCATCAAGGGCTACTTTCTCTCCAAGATCATGTACGGCCAGGATCGCCTGACCCAGCCGATGCTGCGGATGAAGAACGGCCAGTTCGACAAGGATGGCGACTTTGCTCCCATCAGCTGGGATCAGGCGTTCGACATCATGGCCGAGAAGTTCAAGGCGACCCTGAAAGAGAAGGGGCCGACCGCTGTCGGCATGTTCGGCTCCGGCCAGTGGACCGTCTGGGAAGGTTACGCCGCCGCCAAGCTGATGAAGGCCGGTTTCCGCTCCAACAACATCGACCCCAATGCCCGTCACTGCATGGCCTCTGCGGTCGTTGGCTTCATGCGTACTTTCGGTATGGATGAGCCGATGGGCTGTTACGACGATATCGAGCAGGCCGATGCGTTCGTGCTGTGGGGCTCCAACATGGCCGAGATGCACCCCATCCTCTGGTCGCGGATGTCCGATCGCCGTCTCTCCAACCCGGATGTGCAGGTGCACGTGCTCTCGACCTTCGAGCACCGCAGCTTCGAGCTGGCGGACAACGGCATGGTGTTCACCCCGCAGACCGATCTGGCGATCCTCAACTATGTCGCCAACTACATCATCCAGAATGACAAGGTGAACTGGGACTTCGTCAACAAGCACACAGTGTTCAAGAAGGGGGCCACCGACATCGGTTACGGCCTGCGCCCGACCGATCCGCTGCAGCAGAAAGCGAAGAACCCGGACAGCGGCGATGCCACTCCGATGACCTTCGAGGAGTTTGCCAAGTTCGTGGCGGATTACGATGTGGAGTCGGTCTCCAAGCTCTCCGGCGTCTCCAAAGAGAAGCTGGAAAAGCTGGCCAAGCTCTATGCCGATCCGAGCAAGAAGGTGGTCTCCTACTGGACCATGGGTTTCAACCAGCATACCCGTGGCGTCTGGGCCAACAACCTCTGCTACAACATCCACCTGCTGACCGGCAAGATCTCCGAGCCGGGTAATGGTCCTTTCTCACTGACCGGCCAGCCCTCTGCCTGTGGCACTGCGCGTGAAGTGGGTACCTTTGCCCACCGTCTGCCTGCCGACATGGTGGTGACCGAGCCCAAGCACCGCGCCATCGCCGAGCAGATCTGGAAACTGCCAGAAGGGACCATTCCCGACAAGGTGGGTTTCCACGCCGTGCTGCAGGATCGCATGCTCAAAGATGGCAAGCTCAACGCCTACTGGGTGATGTGCAACAACAACATGCAGGCCGGCCCCAACATGAATACCGATCGCCTGCCTGGCTATCGCGACCCGCGCAACTTCATCGTGGTCTCTGACCCTTACCCGACCGTCACTGCGCAGGCCGCTGACCTCATCCTGCCGACCGCCATGTGGGTGGAGAAAGAGGGGGCCTATGGCAACGCCGAGCGCCGCACCCAGTTCTGGCATCAGCAGGTGAAAGCGCCGGAAGGGGCCAAGTCCGACTTGTGGCAGCTGATGGAGTTCTCCAAGCGCTTCAAAGTCGAGGAAGTGTGGCCGGCTGAGCTGATTGCCAAGATGCCGGAAGTGAAGGGCAAAACCCTGTTCGACGTGCTCTATGCCAACGGTCAGGTCAACCAGTTCCCGAAAGAGCAGAGCAAAGGTCTGCTGAACGACGAAGCCGAGCACTTCGGGTTCTACGTCCAGAAAGGCTTGTTCGAGGAGTACGCCACCTTCGGTCGTGGCCACGGTCACGATCTGGCACCGTTCGATCAGTACCACGAAGCCCGTGGTCTGCGCTGGCCTGTGGTAGATGGCAAAGAGACCCTGTGGCGCTATCGCGAAGGGTTTGACCCCTATGTGAAAGCGGGCGAGGGAGTGCGCTTCTATGGCAAGCCCGATGGCAAGGCGGTCATCTTCGCCCTGCCGTTCGAGCCCGCCGCCGAGTCGCCCGATAAAGAGTACGATCTGTGGCTCTCCACCGGTCGCGTGCTGGAGCATTGGCACACCGGCACCATGACCCGTCGGGTACCCGAGCTTTATCGCGCCTTCCCGGATGCGGTGCTCTTCATGCACCCGGACGATGCCAAGGCTCGCGGCGTGCGCCGTGGTGAAGAGGTGATCGTCTCCTCCCGCCGTGGCGAGGTGAAGACCCGTGTCGAGACCCGTGGTCGCAACCGTCCGCCGAAAGGACTGGTCTTCATGCCCTTCTTTGATGCGAGCCAGCTGGTCAACAAGCTGACCCTGGACGCTACCGATCCGCTCTCGAAAGAGACCGATTACAAGAAGTGCGCCGTCAAGGTGATGAAGGCTTAAGGCGGGGGAGTGCGAGATGAGTCGTAGTCGTCGCCAGTTTCTGGCCGACATGGCCAAGGGGGCCTGCGGTGTGGGCCTGCTTGGCGTGGGGCTCGGTGGCGTGGCCCGCCAGCAGGCGCAAGCTGTGCCTGCCCTGGCGCTGCGTCCGCCCGCCGCTCTCGATGAAGCAGACTTCCTCAGCGCCTGCGTGCGTTGCGGGCTCTGCGTCGAGGCGTGCCCCTACGACACCCTCAAGCTCGCCCGGCTGTTTGACCCTGTGACCACTGGTACCCCCTATTTCAAGGCGCGTGCCGTGCCCTGCGAGATGTGTGATGACATCCCTTGCGTGGTGGCCTGCCCGAGCGGGGCGCTGGATCAGCAGATGACCGACATCGATCAGACCCGGATGGGGGTAGCAGTGCTCATCGATCACGAGACCTGCCTCAACTATCTGGGGCTGCGCTGCGATGTCTGTTATCGGGTCTGCCCGCTGATTGACAAGGCGATCACTCTTGAGCTGCAGCATAACCAGCGTACCGGCAAACACGCCATGTTCCTGCCCACGGTACACAGCGATGTCTGTACCGGCTGTGGCAAGTGCGAGCATGCCTGCGTGCTGGAGGAAGCGGCCATCAAGGTGGTGCCACGCCAGCTCGCCAAAGGTGAACTGGGTCATCACTACCGGCTCGGTTGGGAAGAGAAGGCCAAGGCGGGGAACAAGTCGCTCATCGGCGACAGGCTCACCCTGCCCACTCGCAAACCGGAGGGGTTATGAGTCGTTGTCCGGGGGAAGAGGCTCGCATCAAGCTGGGGTGGTGGCGTTCCCACCGCTTCCTGCTGCTGCGTCGGCTGAGTCAGTTCAGCGTGCTCGGGCTGTTTTTGCTGGGGCCGCTGGCGGGCATCTGGATCCTCAAGGGCAACCTCTCCAGCTCGCTGTTGCTGGAGACGGTGCCGCTGACCGATCCCCTCACGCTGTTGCAGTCGCTGGCGGCGGGTCACTGGCCCATCACCACTCTCTGGCTGGGGGCTGCCATTGTGCTGGCCGGCTACTGGCTGGTTGGGGGACGAGTGTTCTGCTCCTGGGTCTGTCCGGTCAACCTCATCACGGATGCGGCGGCCTGGCTCCGGGGGCGACTTGGCCTCAAGGGCAATGGCCAGTTCAGCCGTGCGACCCGCTACTGGCTGCTGGCCATGGTGCTGGTGGTGCCTGCGGTGGTCGGGGTGATGGCGTGGGAGCTGGTCAATCCGGTGTCACTCGCCATGCGCGGTCTGCTGTTTGGCATGGGGGCGGGCTGGGCCCTGCTTGCAGCGCTGTTCCTGTTCGATCTCTTCGTAGTTGAGCGGGGCTGGTGCGGTCATCTCTGTCCGGTGGGGGCCTTCTATGCCCTGCTCAACCGGGTCGGGTTTATCAAGATTTCTGCCAAGGGGCGCGAGCGGTGCAACAACTGCATGGATTGTTATGCGGTCTGCCCGGAGCGTCCCATCCTGCGCGGGCCTGTTCACGGTGCCAAGCGCGGTCACGGGCCCTTGATTGCGGCTCAGGAGTGTACCAACTGTGGCCGCTGCATCGATGTCTGCGCGGAACAAGTTTTTGAAATCACTGTAGGTTTTGCCGTCAAGGCAGAAAAAACGTCGGAGAACAAATAATGAAAAAGCTGATTGGAGCAATGCTGGCCTGCCTGATGGCGGGATCCTTGATGGCAGCGGCCCCCGAGATCACCAACAGTACCGGTGGCCTCAAGTCCGAGCGTGGCGCCACCGATCTGGTGACCGATGCCACCGCCGCGCCCCTGAAAAACTTCCGCAAGGATGGCGCGCCCTATGATCGCCAGTACATGCATCAGCCACCGCTGATCCCCCACGACATTCGCAACTATGAGGTGGATACCAAGGTCAACAAGTGCCTGGCTTGCCACAGCTTCAAGAATGCCAGTGCCATGAAGGCTCCCAAGATCAGTCCGACTCACTTCGAGACCCGCGACGGCCTGACCCTGGGTGAAGTGTCGCCGCGTCGCTACTTCTGCCTGCAGTGCCATGTGCCGCAAGCGGATGCCAAGCCGCTGGTGGAAAATACCTTTAAACCGGTTGAAGCGCTGAACTGAGGAATCCATAGATGAAATTACCCGGCTTTATCCAGCGTCTGTGGACCACCTTCAAGTCACCATCGAAGGCGGCTCTCTGGGTCATCCTGCTGATGGGCTTCTTCGGTGGCGTGATTTTCTGGGGTGGCTTCAACACCGCCATGGAAGCATCCAACACCGAGGCCTTCTGCACCAGCTGTCACGAGATGAAGGACAACGTGTACGAGGAGTACCGCGACACCATCCACTACGCCAACCGCTCCGGCGTGCGGGCCAGCTGCCCAGATTGCCATGTACCCCATGAGTGGACCTACAAGATCATCCGCAAAGTGCAGGCTTCAAAGGAGCTGTGGGGCATGATCACCGGCAAGGTGGATACCCGCGAGAAGTTCGAGGCACACCGGCGCGAGATGGCGGAGCGGGAGTGGCAGCGGATGAAAGAGACCGATTCGCGCGAGTGTCGCAACTGCCACAACTTCGAGTACATGGACTTCTCCCTGCAGGGGCAGCGTGCCGCCAAGATGCACTCTACCAATCTGGCCAGTGGTGAAAGTACCTGCATCGACTGTCACAAGGGGATAGCTCACCAGCTGCCCGACATGACCGGGGTGAAAGGATTCTGATCCTGCGACGACAGGCCGGGTTTGCCCGGCCTGCGTTTTACTCATATATGGGACAAGCATCAGATTTGTGTGTCTTTTAAATCCCATATCTCGTGAAACCTTTGATAGAATCAGCCCGCCGTCACACGCTTGAGCAAGTTGGTCATCTCTGTCTGCGTCAGTTTTTGCGCCCTGACAGCTGGCCTCTCATACCCCTTCTCTTCCTGCCTCGTTGACGGCCCATAGCCACAAGGAGCTGCCCGATGGGACAGAAACACAACGCATTTATTCCCCTCAAGATCGCCGTGCTGACGGTTTCCGACAGCCGCACCGCCGCCGATGACAGCTCGGGCGACTATCTGGTCTCGGCCCTTACCGACGCGGGCCATCAGCTGGCCGATCGGGCACTCTGCCCGGACAACCTGTTTCGCATCCGGGCGCGGGTGAGCGAGTGGATCGCCGATGAGGGGGTGCAGGTGGTACTGATTAACGGCGGTACCGGCTTCAATGAACAGAACCGGGTACCGGAAGCGGTCGGTGTGCTGTTCGAGCGCACCGTACAGGGTTTTGGCGAGATGTTCCGTCAACTCTCTTTTGCCGAGATAAAAGGCTCCGCCATGCAGAGCCGTGCGCTGGCGGGACTCGCCAATCGCACCCTGATCTGCTGTCTGCCCGGCTCCACCGGCGCTTGTCAGCTGGGTTGGGAGCAACTGATCCGCGATCAGCTCGATGCCCGCACCAAGCCGTGCAACTTTGTCTCCCACCTCTGAGAGCAAACGATGAACCAGACAGATACCAAGCAGACCCAGCCCAACCTGACGCATCTGAACCAGAGCGGCGAAGCCCATATGGTGGATGTGACCGACAAGCAGGTAACCGAGCGTGAAGCCCGCGCCGAGGCGTTTGTTGCCATGGCCCCCGAGACGCTGGCGCTGATCCTGAGCGGCCAGCACCACAAGGGGGATGTATTCGCCACCGCCCGCATCGCCGGCATCATGGCCGCCAAGAAGACCTCCGATCTTATCCCCCTCTGTCATCCGCTGGCCTTGACCAAAGTCGAGGTGGAGATAGTGCCGCTGGCCGAGCAGCACAAGGTGCATATCCGCACCCTCTGCAAGCTCTCCGGCAAGACCGGGGTAGAGATGGAGGCGCTGACGGCGGCATCGGTGGCGGCGCTGACCATCTACGACATGTGCAAGGCAGTGCAAAAGGACATGGTGATCGAACAGGTGCGGCTGGTAGAGAAAAAGGGCGGCAAGTCTGGCCATTTTCAGTTGGGGTTAACGAGCGGGGAACAAGCATGATCAAGGTACTGTTTTTTGCGCAAGTAAGAGAGCTGGTAGCGTGTGACGAGCTGAACCTGCCCTGCGACTACGCCACCGCCGAACAACTGCGCGCGGCGCTCTGTGAGCGCGGCGACAAGTGGGCACTCGCCCTCGAGTCGGGCAAACTGCTAGTGGCGGTCAACCAGACCCTGGTGCCCCTCGATACCCCCATCAATGATGGCGATGAGGTGGCCTTCTTCCCGCCGGTTACCGGAGGTTGATGATGAGTGAAATAATGACCGTGGATCGCACCACTGAGCTGTGTGGTGGCGATGAGGTGGCCTTCTTCCCTGCCCCTCCAGTAACGACCGGAGGTTAAGGATGAGCGAGGCAACCATGACCGATCGCATTCTGGTCCAGCGGGAGGATTTCTCGCTGGCGGACGAATATGCCCGTCTCGCCACCCGCCCCGACAGTGGCGCCATTGTCACTTTCGTTGGCAAGGTGCGCGACTTCAATCAGGGGGAGGAGGTGAAGGGGCTGGCCCTCGAGCACTACCCCGGTATGACCGAGAAGGCGCTGGCCGATATCGTGCAGGAGGCCCGCCGCCGCTGGCCGCTGCAGGAGTGTACCCTCATTCATCGTATCGGCGAGCTGTGGCTTGGCGATCAGATTGTGCTGGTGGCGGTGAGCAGTGCCCACCGCGACGCCGCCTTTGACGCCTGTCACTTCATCATGGATTTCTTGAAAACCCGGGCGCCGTTCTGGAAAAAAGAGCTGACCGCCGAGGGAGTGCAACGCTGGGTCGAGGCGCTTGATCGCGACAACGCGGCCGCTGCCCGCTGGCAAGCCTGACCTGTTCATCACGAGGGGCGCAGGTTCAACGGGAACCACGGCCCCGCTTCGGGGCGCGGATATGCGGGCCCCATCAGGAGAAAGGGAATGAAACCGCTGTTATCTGTTGTCATCGTAGGCGTCTGCGCCGCCACCTTGCATACCGGTGCCGTGCAGGCCGATGAAGTGAAAGTGGCCGTGGCCGCCAACTTCAAGGGAACCATCGAGCGTATCGGCAAGGAGTTTACCGCCAAGACAGGCCACACCCTGGCCATCTCGTCTGCCGCCACCGGGGTGCTCTACACCCAGATCAGTCACGGCGCACCGTTCGATCTCTTCCTCTCCGCCGATGTGGCGACCCCCGAGAAGCTGGAAAAAGAGGGCAAGGGGAGCGATCGCTTCACCTACGCCATCGGCCAGCTGGGGCTGTGGAAGAAGGGGGGGCCAGCCCCTGACGAGGCGACCCTGCGCAATTGGAAGGGCAACCTCGCCATCGCCAATGCCCGCACAGCTCCCTATGGTGCTGCCGCCATGGCGACCCTCACCCATCTCAAAATCGATCCCAAGCAGTACCGGTTGCTGACCGGCGCCAACATCGGCCAGACCTGGCAATTTGTCGACACCGGCAATGCCGAGCTGGGCTTTGTCGCCTGGGCCAATCTGGTGGAAGCGGGCAAGACTGGCGAAGCCTGGGCAGTGCCTGCGAGCTTCTATCCCCCTATCGAGCAGCAGGGGCTGGTATTGAAGAAAGGCGCCGCGGTCGAGGCGCTGGTGGCCTGGCTCAAGGGGCCGGGTCAGGCGCAGATCAAGGCGGCGGGTTATGCCCTGCCCCAATAAGGGGATGGGCCTGATGCGATACCCTGAGTGGTCTGCCTTCGAGTCGGCCACTCTTTGCAATAAGGATGGATACCATGCCGTTGGGGGCATTTATCAACCGGGAGGTCGGTAATGAGTGAAGGGGATCTGCTGGCGGTCTGGCTCACCCTGAAGCTTGCGGCCTGCACCACAGCGATTTTGCTGTTGCTGGCACCGCCGCTGGCCTGGTGGCTGTCGCGCAGTCAGAACCGGCTGCGGCCGCTGGTGGAGGCGCTGGTGGCGCTGCCGCTGGTGCTCCCTCCCACAGTGCTGGGTTTTTATCTGCTGCTCGCTTTCTCCCCCGAATATGGTTTCGGCGCCTGGTGGCGCGACACCTTTGGCGCCCCGCTCGCCTTCAGCTTTCTCGGCCTGCTGTTTGCCTCTATCCTCTATTCGCTGCCGTTCGTGGTGCAGCCGCTCACCTCCGCCTTTGTCAACATGGGTAACAAGGAGCTGGAGGCCGCTGCGACCCTGGGGCTCGGCCCGCTGGAGCGCTTCTTCCACATCATTTTGCCGATGACCCTGCCCAGCTTCGTGATGGCGGCAGCGCTGGGCTTTGCCCACACCCTGGGGGAGTTTGGCGTGGTGCTGATGATTGGCGGCAATATCCCTGGCGAGACCCAGGTGCTTTCGATAGCCCTGTTTGATCATGTGGAGGCGATGGATTATCAGAACGCCCATATTCTGGCGGGTGGTTTGATGGCCTTCTCGCTGGTGATGCTGGTGCTGGTCTATGGTGTGTTGCAGCGCAGACAGCGGAGAGTGTTTGGATGAACCAGCCCGCCACTATGCCGCCAGTGAACGAGCCGCACCGCCATGCCCTGAACCTCAATGTCCGGCGCGAGTTTGGCTCCTTTACCCTCGATTGCGCTCTGACCCTCGAGCTGGGGGGGATCCTCGGCCTGTTCGGCCCCTCGGGCTGTGGCAAGAGCACACTGCTGCGCATCATCGCCGGGCTCGATTGCCGAAGCGGGGATCGCTTGCGGTGGCGCGATCGGGAGTATGCTCAACTTCTGCCCGAAGCGCGCCGGATCGGACTGGTGTTTCAGGACTCGCGCCTCTTCCCCCATCTGACGGTGCTCGGCAATCTGCAACTGGCGGCCCGCAAGGGGCGAGGGCGCTGGCAGCCCGAAGCGCTGGCGGCTCGGCTCGGTTTTGTCGATCTGCTGGGGCAGCCTGCCCATGCCCTCTCTGGCGGCCAACGCCAGCGGGTAGCGCTGGGGCGGGCGCTGCTGGCCGAGCCTGATCTGCTGCTGCTCGATGAGCCTTTTTCTGCGCTCGATCGGCGCAGCCGCATCCATCAGGCCCATGTGCTAAAGGGCTTGCAGCAGGAGAGCGGCATCCCGATGATCTTCGTCAGCCACGCCATGGAGGAGGTGAGCCTGCTCTGCGATCAGCTGGTGCTGCTGGAAGGTGGCAGGGTGGAGGCGCAAGGCCGGCCGAGCGAGATTTTCGCCCGTACTGACCTGTCACTCGCCAGCCGTGACGATGCCGGGGTGATGCTGGCGGCGACCCTCTCTCACTACGATGAAGAGGAGCAGATGGCGACCCTGCAGCTTGGTGAGCAGCAACTGCGGGTCACCATGACCCAGGTGCCGGATGAGAGCGGCCCCTTGCAGATCAAGGTGGCGGGGCGCGATGTGGTGATCGCCACGGCCCCCATCGAGCACTCCAGCCTCTCCAACTGTCTCGTCACCCGTCTGCTGGCGGTGCGCGAGGTGCGCCCCGGCCAGACCCTGTTGCAGTTGGCGCTAGGTGAGCAGATACTGCTGGCCCGGATCACCAGCCGCTCCGCCAGGCGGCTGGCGCTGGCGCCGGAGCAGCAGATCTACGCTTATATCAAGGCGGTGAGTCTGGTCAGCGAAGGCTGATTGGGCGCCGTGCTGATAACGTGGCAGGATGGCCACGGGCAACATAACAACAAGAGATGGTTCAGGTGATGAGTCGAGAGGCAATACACTGATGCGCCGCAATCAGGTGATGAAATTCAACGGTCTTGCCCTGCGCAGTGCGGGGGAGGGCCCCTTGCTTTTGCTACTGCACGGGCTGGGCTCCTCCAGCCTCGACTGGCAGGCGCAGATCGAACGGTTTTCCGAACACTACCGGGTGGTGGCGCTGGACTTGCGCGGCCACGGCCAGAGCATGCAGGAGGGGCCGTTCGATGTGGCGACCCTGGCAGCCGATGTGGTGAGCTGGCTCGATGCACAGCAAGAACCCGCCTGGGTGGTGGGATTGTCGTTGGGGGCCATGGTGGCGCTGGAGCTGGCGCTGCAACTGCCCCACAAAGTGCAGGGGCTGGTGTTGGTCAACGGTTTTAGCGAGTTTCTGCTGGAAACACCCAAAGAGCAGGAGCGTTACGCCCAGCGCCTCAAGTGGCTGCGCTGGTTTGGCATGCGCCCGCTCGCCTGGTGGTTGGGACGCGAGCTCTTCCCAGGCCCGGATCTGGCACAGGTGCGCCATACCTTCCGACTGCGTTTCGTGCGCAATAAAAAGAAAACCTACAAGGCGCTGCTGGAGGCGCTACCGGGCTGGTCGGTACGTGCCCGGCTCGGCGCCATCTGGCAGCCGGTGGCCATCATCTCCACCAGTCACGACTACCTGCCGCTCGCCAAACGGGTAGAGCAGTTTGCCGCCCTTCCCAACGCTACCATCCACACCCCCAACGGCCACCACGCCTGGCCCGCGGAAGATCCTTCCGGATTTAATCATTTGCTTCACCGGATTTTAGAAACCCATTAAACTTGTCGCCCTTTTACCCCGTGTATGTATTGGTTCGATCGCCTTGCCAAAGGCATAAGGCAAGGCAATCGGACCCATTTCTGATCTATTAACAGGTGTTTCCTCATGTCTGAAGTAATGAAAATGGCCATCGATGATGGCTCGACCAACGTCAAGGTGAGCTGGATTGAGAACAAGGTGCTCAAGACCATCATCTCTCCCAACTCCTTTCGCAAGGACTGGAAGAGCGCCGCATTGCGTAAAGACAAGAAGATCTACAACTACGAGATAGGCAACACCAAGTACACCTACGACGCGACCTCCGACAAGTCTTTGGCCACCACTCATGTGGAGTACCAGTATGACGATCTCAACCTGCTCTCCGTGCATCATGCCCTGTTGCAGACTGGTGTGACGCCGTGCGATGTCGCCATTACCGTGACCCTGCCCATCACCGAGTTTTACAACCCGGACGATTGCCAGCGCAACGAAGAGAAGATCGAGAAGAAACGGCGCAACCTGATGCGTCCGATCACCCTTAACAAGGGCGAGCTGTTCAATATCGTCAGTGTCGAAGTGATGCCGGAGAGTCTGCCTGCTGCGCTCTCCCGTCTGATTGGTTCAGGCTGCAACGAGTTCACCAAGACTCTGGTGATCGACTGTGGCGGCACCACTCTGGATATGGGGATCATCGTCGGTGAGTTTGATGATGTCTCCGATGTCTACGGTAACAACGAGATCGGTGTCTCCATGGTGACCGACGCTACCCGCAAGGCGCTGGCCGCAGCAGACAGCGATTCGAGCTATCTGGTGGCCAACGAGTTTATCAAGCGTCGCCACGACATGAGCTTTGTGCGCGATGTGGTCAACGACGAGAGCCAGATCCCCAAGATCCTCGAGAAGATGCAAAACAAGATCGACGAGCTGGGCTCCCAGGTTGCACATGAAGCGAAGAAGTTCGCCAAGAACCCGAATCGTGTCTATCTGGTCGGTGGCGGTGCGTCACTGATTTATGACGCGATCAAGGCGGCCTATCCCACCCTGGGTGACCGTGTCGAGCTGCTGGACGATGCTCAGTCCGCGCTGGCTCGTGAAATCTGCCTCTACACCACGGAAGAGGATGAAGTCTATCGCGAAGCGCCTGTGATGGCCGAGGTTGACGATGAGTAGTCAACTCAAGCGCATGACCTTCTCCATCTACATGGATCCGGGTGCGCTGGAGTCTGATCGCTATGCGGTCGGGGTATTGCAGAACTGGTATCAACGGGCGCGAAAGATCCAGGAGGGCACCGAGGAGTTTGACTTCTCCAAGAGCCGTTTCCACAAGGATATCTACCTCTCCGGTATGTTCATGTACGTGCTGGCGCCCAACCTCTGCAAAGCGATTGCCAATGCGCTGGGGCCGGAGCAGGTGAGCATGACGACGTTGCGCCATGCCTTTGCCAGCTGTGGTTTCAATTTGGGTGAGGTCGCTGGCGAGGCGCAGCCTGCCGCAGATGTGATGATCGACGAGATAGTGGCCAGATTGGCCCCACAGCTGGGACAGAGTGATACCACTTCACTGGTAGACGAGATCGTCAGCCGGCTTGGCGAGCAACAACCCGCCGAGATGTGGGATGAACTCAGACAGGGGCTGCCTGCCGCACTGGATCATGACCAGCTGGCCGAAGCCATCGCTGGCAAGCTGCCATTAGCAGGGGCCGAGCAGGATCTGGCTCCCCTTGCCAGCAGTATCCAGCTGCTCTCTCGCCAACTGGAAGAGCAATCCCGGCTGATCCGCGAGCAGTACAGATTGATCCAGCGACTGGCCAGTGCCCCCGCTCGACAGAGTGTTGTCGGCACAGAGGCAGAACCTTTGATAGAGGATCTCTCGAGTCAGGTGGCCAATATGAAAAAGGTCAAAGCCAAGGGGATCTTCTGATCCCCGATACCGTTGCTAAATCGGAATACAAAAGCCGAACCACAGGGTTCGGCTTTTTTGATCCCGTTTGCGTCAAGGATGGGAGCAGACGGGGCAGTCGGGGCGCTTGGGCAGCTTCATCTCGCGGAAAGTGCCGCTCAGGCCGTCAATCATCAGCAGGCGGCCGCTGTAGCTTTTGCCCATGCCTGCCAAGAGTTTGATAGCTTCCAGCGCTTGCAGGCTGCCCACCAATCCCACTACGGGGGCGAGCACTCCCGCCTCGACGCAGGTGAGGGCCTGCTCGCCAAACAGGGCGCTGAGGCAGGCGTAGCAGGGCTCATCTTCCTGCCAGGTGAAGCTGCAGAGCTGACCCTCCAGCCGGATGGCGGCGCCACTGACCAGCGGTATTTTGTGCTGGCGTGCCTTTTGATTCAGCAGGTTGCGAATGGCCAGGTTGTCGGTGCAATCGAGCACCAGCTGATGCCGTGGCAGCAGGGTATCGAGCAGCGCCTCATCGGCCACGGTAGCGTGGGTCTCGACGTTGAGCCAGGGATTGAGGGCACGAAGCGACTGCGCTGCTGAGTCCACCTTGTAGTGACCGATGCGCTCATCGTTGTGTAGCACCTGACGCTGCAGGTTGGAGAGCTCCACCTTGTCGAAATCGACCAGGGTGAGCTGGCCAACCCCGGCCACGGCCAGATACTGGCCAGCAGCACAGCCAAGGCCACCGGCGCCGATCACCAGCACACGGGCCTGCTTGAGCGCCTCCTGTCCCTCGAAGTCGAAGGATTTGAGGATGATCTGGCGGTTGTAGCGCAGCAGTTCGGCGTCGCTCAGGATCTCGCTCACAGCAGCAATCCCCCGAATGGCTCCACGGTCACCGTCTCGCCCGCGGCGACGCGGCCCCGTTCCCGTTCAAGAACGATGTAGCAGTTGGCTCGCGACAGTGAGCTGAACACGGCGGAGTCCTGCGAGCCGGTACTGCGTACCTCCAGGCCGTTTGGCCCCTGACTCAGGATGCCGCGCTGGAAGTCGAGTCGGCCCGGGCTCTTCTTGAGAGGCTCGGTGGTGACGGCCTGCAACTGAAGCGGGCGTTCGAAGCGTTGGCCCGCCAGCTTGGCCAGCGCCGGTTGCACCAGCTGATCGAAGGTGACCATGGCGGAGACTGGGTTGCCCGGCAGGCCGAAGAACCAGGCGCAGGGCAGGCGGCCGAAGGCAAATGGCTTGCCCGGCTTGATGGCCAGCTTCCAGAAGCCGATCTCGCCGAGCTCGTCCAGCAGCTGTTTGGTGAAGTCCGCTTCCCCTACCGAAACGCCGCCGGTGGTGATGAGCACATCGGCCTCTTCATCGGCACGGATAAAGGCGGCGCGCAGTTGGGCGGGATCGTCCGGGATGATGCCAAGGTCGAGACAGTCGCAGCCCAGCCGCGCCAGCATGGCCCGCACGCCGTAGCGGTTGGAGTCGTAGATGTCGCCGTGGGCCAGCGGGGTGCCAACCGGCTTGAGCTCATCGCCAGTGCTGAAGATGGCCACTTTCAGCGGGCGGCGCACCGCGACGGTTGCCACGCCGAGGGAGGCCAGCAGTGGCATCTCTCTTGGGGTGAGGCGAGTACCGGCTGGCAGCACGCAGGCGCCCTTGCCTATATCGCTGCCGGCGCGGCGGATATTCTGGCCCGGTTCGGGTTGTGCCAGAAAAGTGATCCGATCGCCGTCGGCCTGCGTTTCTTCCTGCATCACCACCGCATCTGTGCCTGGGGGGACCGGAGCACCGGTCATGATCCGCACGCAGTGGCCAGCGGGCCACTCGCCCTGATAGGGCTGACCGGCAAAGGCCTTGCCCGCCATGATGAGCGGGGTACCGCTGGCGAGATCCGAAAGGCGTACGGCATAACCGTCCATGGCGGAGTTGTCGAAGGGGGGCACGGCGAGGGGAGAGGCGATGTCGCTGGCAAGAACCCGGCCAAGGGCCTCTGGCAGGGGCAGTTGCTCGTTGTCGCAGCAGCAGGCGAGTTGTTCCAGCATCCCTTGCAGGGCATCGCTTAAGGGGAGTAGTCCGCTGGTATCAAATCCCATCGTCATGACCTCTTTCTATGATTGAGGGCGGGATTATCACAAAAATCCCCGGGGATGGGCAGGTTATCTCAAGGGAATCTCGGGGTAATCGGCGCTGAAACGGGGTGAGATGGCCATAAAGTATGAGGTGACGCACAAGTTGACTTGAATCTTGGCGGCAATGGCCGTTTACTATGCCGCCATAACAGATTGCTGTCACATCCCGTGTGGCGACCATTCCAGCGATACCGTCGGCCCTGTACGCCGCCTTAACATAAGGGGTTGCTCCTTGAGCTGCCCTCACAGTCCCTGAGCGTGGGAGAGAAGATAATGACAACCTTAAGTCCGGAAGCCTTGCTGGTCAGGGCTGCCCTCGAAGCCCAGGGACTGGAAACCCCCCTGGTCACCAACGAGCTGAACAGCCAGCAGAAGCGGGAGAAGATCGAAGGCCATATGCGTTCCATCATGGAGACGCTGGGGCTGGATCTGACCGATGACAGTCTGGCCGAAACGCCGCACCGCATCGCCAAGATGTACGTCAACGAGATCTTCTCCGGCCTCGATTATTCCACCTTCCCCAAGGTGACGGTGATCGAGAACAAGATGCAGGTGGACGAGATGATCATGGTGCGGGACATCAGCCTCACCAGCACCTGTGAACACCACTTCGTCACCATCGACGGCATGGCCCATGTGGCCTATATCCCTCGCGGCAAGGTGATTGGTCTGTCGAAGATCAACCGTATCGTGCAGTTCTTTGCCCGTCGTCCCCAGGTGCAGGAGCGGCTGACCCAGCAGATCCTGCTGGCGTTGCAGACCTTGCTCGGTACCAAGGACGTGGCCATCAGCATCAAGGCGACTCACTACTGCGTCAAGGCGCGCGGAGTGATGGACTCCACTTCTTATACCACCACCACCTCCCTCGGCGGGGTGTTCAAGACCCAGCCCGATACCCGGGCCGAATTTCTGGGCGGCCTGCGTGGATAAGATGGCGGTTGTTTTGTAACCGCCTTGCTGAATAAACGAGACGCCAGCAGCCATTGCTGGCGTTTTTATGGACGATAACCAGAGATGGCGAGCCTGTATCGACCACTTTCTCTATTTTCGTAAGCGAATATTTCATGTTCGTGATCGAACGCTCAAAGTGTGAAAATCCTGACTGGTAGCTCTTCGGAACCAACCTGTCCCCATCTTAAGATGCTTGCCATTACCAGCAGGGCATCATTTACAGGTTGGAGTAGCCGTGTTTCGTTCAATCAAACATCAGGTCATGTTTTTTGGTGGCTGTATTTTACTGGCTACCGTGTTGAGTGTGGTCGGGTATAGCTATCTGTCTCTTGCGACTATGCAAGGTGGTATTCAGGGCGAAATGCGCGAGACAACTCGTCAGGATGCCGGACGATGGCTGGTGGCTCTGGCTGGTCAACAAGCCGGCGAGATCGCAGGCACCTTTGAACAAGCCCTTAATACAGCAGAGACACTTGCCGCCATGCTGGCTGGCAATGTTCATCAACCCAAGCCATTGGATCGGGCTACCGTGACAGCCTTGCTCAAGGATGTTGCTGAACGGAACAGCGACTTTCTCAGTATCTACAGTGGTTGGGAGCCAAATACCTTTGATGGTCAGGACAGTACGTATTTGACTGACGGGGTACATAGCCAGGCCACTGGCAACTTTGCCCCCTACTGGAGTCGTGGTCCGGCCGGGTTCACCATCAAACCGCTGGGCGACTACTACAGCAAGAGTTTGAGCAAGACCGGTATCCGGGCATCGGAATGGTATCTCTGTCCGATGGAGAGCAAGGCAGCCTGTGCTGTCGACCCTTCCGTTTATACCGTGAATGGCCAACCGACACTGTTGACCTCTTTTGTTGTGCCCGTTTTGGATCAGGGCCGCTATCTGGGGATGGTCGGGGTCGACTATTCCCTCAATTACCTGCAACAGTTGGCCAAGCAGGTAAGTGGCCAGGTGTTCTCTGGCCAGAGTCGGGTCAGGATCATCAGTCCACACGGCATCATCGCCGCGGATTCGGCGCAACCTGATGTGATCGGGGGGCGGCTTGAAGAGTCTGGCTTGATGGATCTGCTCAACAAGGGGGAGGCCAGTAGTCAGCAAGTTTCGGGTCAGTTGCGCGTGCTGGTGCCAATCCATCTTAAAGGGGTCACTAAAGCCTGGGGGATCATCATTGAGGTGGCTGATACGGCGCTGTTTGCAGATGCTGATCAGGCTGAACAGGCGAGAGCCGCTGATTTCAGCGAGAGTTTATGGATACAACTGCTGGTTGGGATCGTGGTGGCATGCCTTGGTCTTGTCGGGTTGGCTTGGGCTGCCGGATCCATCTCGCGTCCGGTACAACAGACCGCCAGCATGGTGGGACGTCTTTCTGCCGCCGGAGGGGACTTGACCCAACGCCTCAATGTGATGCGTAAAGATGAGACTGGCGAGTTGGCTGAGGGGATCAACCGGTTTGTCAGCACTATTCATCATATTGTGAGTGATACGGCACAAAGTGGCCGTGACCTGCAGCTAGCTGCCCACCAATCTGCCGAGCTGGCTCAGCAAGGATTGTCCAATAGCCATCGGCAATTGGAAGAGATTGAACTGGTTGCAGCTGCCATACACGAAATGGCCTCGACGGCGGATTCCGTCTCCAGCAGTGCACAGATTACCGCTGATGCTGTAGATGAGACCCGCAAAGCGGTACATAGAGGTCAGCATGTTGTGAGCAATTCAGCTGGCGGGATCCGTGAGCTGAGTGTGCAAGTAGATGTGGTTGCACAGCGGATTGCCGAGTTGCAGCAACAGGGTCAACAGATCGGTTCGATTCTCGATGTGATCCGTACCATTTCGGAACAGACCAATTTGTTGGCTCTGAATGCAGCTATTGAGGCCGCTCGTGCTGGGGAGCATGGTCGGGGGTTTGCGGTGGTTGCGGATGAGGTCAGGGGATTGGCGTCCAAAACCCAGGCTTCAACCAAAGAGATCCAGGGCATGATCGAACGCCTTCGTCAGACCACGGCAGAAGCTGTGAGTACCATGGGAGAGGGAAAAAACTTGAGTGAGCTGGCATTGCAGGATGCAGAGCTTGCCGTGACCGAGCTTGCGACGATAGTTATGTCGGCAGACCGGATCCAGGATATGGCGACCCAGATCGCCAGTGCGGCAGAGGAGCAGTCCAAGGTCACCGATGATATCAGTCGAAATGTCAGCAACATTCATGAAGCGGCAACCGCATCGACCCGTTTGGCTAACCAGCAGGATGAACAAAGTCAGCAAATGCATAAGTTAGCCAGCGATGTGATGGACAAGATTGGGCGCTTCCGCTATTAAGTTTTCACCCCCTTATAGTTGATCTTTCATCCAAATGACCCCTGTTTTGAACGGGGTCATTTGAGTTGCTTTAATTTTAATCACAAGACTCTTTCCGAACCGCAATAATCCGGCTATTCTACCGCCCCTCACGGCTCTCGCTGCCGCTCATGGAATTCAGAGATATTCATCAAGGTTGGATGGTGCGCCACTGAACAGGTGGCCAGATAGTTCATGCCAGGAGGGCGTGAACCGGACGAGTGCTACGAATTTAACGACCACCAGGATATCCCATGAATACCAGTTCCATGACCATAGGCAAAAAACTCACCGCCGGCTTTGCCGTGCTCGGTTTGATGGTCGCCTTTATCGGCGGTTTTTCCCTTGTCCAGTTTGGCAACATGAATGATGTTGCCATCCGGTTTACAGACAGCATCTTGCCAGCGGTCAATCGTACCAGCGCGATCGGGGATTCTCTCGGTGAGTTGCGTCGTTATGAGCTGGGTTATTTCGTGGTGGCCGCCGAGCCGCTGAAAAGGGCTGAATATCGGAATATTGCCAGTCAGCAGCTTAACTCGATCGCGCAGCAGCTGATTGCCCATGACAAGACGATCTGGCCTGAGGATGTGGCGGAGCGCCGTACCTTCGATACGGTGAAATCTGACTGGGATCGTTACGTCGCCCTGCACCAGCGAGTCAAACAGCTGCAAGACAGCGATCAGCTTGCCGAAGCCCAACGCATCTTCCTTGAGGAGGGGGTTCCCCTTTATACCGCGCTGAGCAAGTCAGTGGCCTCCCTTATCCAGATTAACCATGGTTATGCGTCTGAATCCCGCAGCGACATTGTCGACTCTTATCAATCCGCCAATCTGAGTGTCACCATCGCGCTGGTGATCGGTTTGATCCTTGTGGTGGTGCTCTCCGTTGTATTGACCCGCCAGATCCGCGACCCGCTGATCATGCTGGCCCGTCAGGCCCAGCGTATTGCCAATGGCGATCTGGGTCAGGGCGAACTGCAGCAGTGGATCTGTGACAGCCGCTTCAACCGCGATGAGCTGGGTCAGCTGGGCTCCGCCATCAACCGGATGCAGGGCTCCCTCTCCGATCTGGTGAGCGAGATCGCCGGCTCCGTGAGCCAACTCAGCAGCGCAGTGGAGGAGGTGAGCGCCATCTCCAGCCAGTCCGCCAGCGGCATGGCTATCCAGCAGAACGAAGTCTCTCAGGTGGCGACCGCCATGAACGAGATGCAGTCCACCGTCAATGAAGTGGCCCGCAACACCACGGATGCCATGAGCGCCGCCAAGGATGCCTCCCGCACCTCCGCTGCTGGCAGCGAAGTGGTTCGCAGCTCCATCGCCAGCATCGAAGAGGTGTCGGTCAAGATTGAGCAGGCTGGCACAGTAGTGCAGCAGCTGGAGGCCGACAGCGCCAACATCAGCGTGGTGCTGGATGTGATCCGCGATATCGCCGGTCAGACCAACCTGCTGGCCCTTAACGCGGCCATCGAAGCGGCCCGTGCCGGTGAGCAGGGGCGTGGTTTTGCGGTCGTTGCGGATGAAGTGCGTTCATTGGCCCAGCGGACCCAGGACTCCACCGCCGAGATCAGCAAGATGATCGAGCTGTTGCAGAGCCGCGCCGCCGAGGCGGGCAACGCCATGCAGCTGAGTCGTCACCAGATGCAGGAGAGTGTCGGTCTGGCACGGGATGCCGGTACCAGTATCGAGACCATCAATGGTGCCGTGGTGCGCATCACCGACATGAACACCCTGATCGCCACCGCCACCGAAGAGCAGAATGCGGTGACCGAAGAGCTCAACCGCAGCATCGTCAATATTCACAATGCCGCTGACGAGAATGCCCAGGGCGCTCATCAGATCGCCCAGGCTTGTGGCGAGCTGAGCAAGCTGGCCAACACCCTGCACCATATGACCCAGCGCTTCACCCTCTAAGGGTTGATGCATGGATAACAGAAGGCCCCGCCAATTGGCGGGGCCTTGTTGTTTCTGGCTGGTTTGTTGAGCGTAGGGTCGATTAGCGAAGCGTAATCGGCCGATGCCAGCCCCCTTACCGACCTTTAGCTAAGTCCAATGATCTCGCCATCTTCATCAATATCGATATGGCGATAGGCAGGCAGACTGCCCAGCCCCGGCATGGTCATGATGGGGCCCGCCAGCGCATAGACGAACCCGGCACCGGCGCAGAGCTTCACCTCGTCGATGGGCACCTCGAAATCGGTCGGCACCCCTTTGAGGGCGGGGTCATGGCTGATGGAGAGCGGCGTCTTGGCCACGCAGATGGGCAAGTGATCCCATCCTTCGGCGGAGAGCTGGGCCAGCTGCTGGCGCGCTCTGTCGGAGAGCTGCACTCCGCGGCCGCCGTAGCCGCACTCCACCAGGGTCGCCAGTTTGGCGTCGAGGCTAGCCTCGTCGGGGTAGAGCAGTTTCACCTTGCCGGGTTGCTCGCAGGCGGCGACTACGGCGCGGGCCAGCTCGCTGGCACCGGCACCACCCTGGGTGAAGGCGTTGGAGATGGCTGCGCCACAGGCACCGGCTTGCTGGGCTTCATGGGCCAGCAGCGCCAGTTCTGCCTCGCTGTCGGTGGGGAAGCGGTTGATGGCGACTACCACCGGCACCCCGTAGCGGCGGGCGTTCCGGATATGCCAGGCGAGGTTGGCGCAGCCCTGCTTGAGGGTCGACAGATCTTCCCCCTGCAGGCTGGCTGGCAGCGGCTGGCCCGGACGGATATCGAGCAGGCCGCTGTTGGCCTTGAGGCCGCGCACCGTGGCCACCAGCACCACGCAGGCGGGGGTAATACCGGATTGGCGGCTCTTGATGTTGAAGAATTTCTCCAGCCCCATGTCTGAGCCAAAACCTGCTTCGGTCACCACATAGTCGGTCAGGCCAAGGGCGATGCGATCGGCGATCACCGAGGAGTTGCCGTGGGCGATGTTGGCAAAGGGGCCGGCGTGCACCAGCACCGGCGTCTGCTCGGTGGTCTGCATCAGGGTCGGCTGCAGCGCATCTTTGAGCAGTACCGTCATAGCGCCCGCTACTTCCAACTGTTCGGCGGTGATGGGCTTGCCGTGGATATCGCGGGCCAGCTGGATGCGGCCAATACGAGCGCGAAGATCCTTGAGATCGCTTGCCAGCGCCAGAATGGCCATCAGCTCGGAGGCGGCGGTAATGACGAAGCGATCGCTACGCTCCACACCATCGGCAGCGCCCCCCTGCCCAATCGTGAGGTGGCGCAGGGCGCGGTCATTCATGTCGAGGGTGCGTGGCCAGAGAATGTTGTCAGCATCGATATCGAGCCGCGGCAGGCCGGTTTTGGCGCTGAACTGGTCGCCGAGTTTGCGCTCATGGAACAGGCGGGCATCGAGGGCTGCTGCCGCCAGATTGTGAGCCGCCGTCAGAGCGTGAAAATCGCCGGTAAGGTGGAGGTTCATCTCCTCCATCGGCACCACCTGAGCGTGGCCGCCACCGGCAGCGCCCCCCTTGACCCCGAATACCGGGCCGAGGCTCGGCTGGCGGATAGTGGCGATGCTGGGCTGGCCGATATGGTTGAGCCCCATGGAGAGGCCAAGGGTGGTCACCGTTTTCCCTTCACCGAGCGGGGTAGGGGTGATGGCGCTCACCAGTACCAGCTTGCCGCTCTGTGTGGGCTGAGACTTGAGCAGGTCGAGGCTGAGCTTGCCTTTGTAGTGGCCATGAGGGCTGAGCAGGTGCTGGGGGATGGCGAGGCGTTCGGCCAGCGCGTGAATGGAGAGACGGGGGGACTGGCGGGAGATCTCGATATCGCTTAGCATCAGCACCTCGTTGGCATATCGGGGTAAAATATGCGGCGCAGTCTAGTGGAATATAACGGGTAATCCAATGACGAAAACGATTTTATTTGGTGAGGGTGAGGTTCGTCAGAATCCTGTTCGGCTGGATCTCAACGCACTCTATCATCCCCCCAAGCAGCCGATGACGGCGCTGGGGATTGTCAGCGCGCTGGTGCCGTTGTTCGGTTTCGGCTGGCAGGCGATGACCCAGGACCCCGAAACCCAGCTGCGCCACGAGATCCGTAAACGGGTCAACAAGCACAAGACCGACGAGGCAAACCTCATTTTGATCCTGCAGCTGGCCGCCATGTTTGACTGCCCCGAGATTGAAGTGGCGCTCCCCTATGCCCTCAGTGAGCAGCAGTTGTCAGTTGTCCGCACCCGACTGCCACGCTGGCAGTTGCACCCCGAGCAGGAGCGTCTGCTAGCCAAGCTCACCCCTGTTGCCGCATCCACCACCGCACCCGACCAGCGTTAGGTTTCAAGCCGGACCAGCAGGCCGGACAGTCAGGCCGTATCCTCTGCTCTGGCAATCATGCCAGCTTATCCCACTGTTGCGGGGCGAGATAGCGCTCCTGCACGAACTCGATAAAGCAGCGCACCTTGGCCGAGACGAAGCGGCGGTGCGGATAGACAGCATAAAGTCCCACATCTCCCTTGTCCCACTCTGGCAGCAGGCTGACCAGCTGCCCTGACCGCAGGGCCTCCCCCACGATAAAGGTGGGCTGCAATATGATGCCCTGATCATCACAAGCGGCGCGGGTCAGCGCCACCCCGTTGTTGGCCCGCAGCGGCCCCTGTGGCCGGATGCTCTGCTGCTCACTTCCCCGTTTGAAGTGCCACTCCGGCTGGGTCAGGGTGTAGATCAGACAGTCGTGCTGTTTGAGATCCTCGGGTTTTTCCGGTCTGCCCTTGCGTGCCAGATAGCCGGGGCTGGCGCAAAGCTCGACCCGAATGGTGGCAAGCTGGCGCGCCACCAGCGAGGAGTCGCTGAGGTGGCCGATCCGCAGCGCCAGATCGAACCCCTCTTCCACCAGGGCCACTCGCCGGTCGCTGTACTCGATATCGAGCTTGAGATCGGGAAAGCGCTGGCGAAACAGCGGCAGGGCGGGGGAGAGGTGCAGATAGCCAAAATCCATCGGCACCGAGAGCTTGAGGGTGCCGTTCGGCTGCTGGTTGTGGTGGGTCAGCTGGCTGTGGGTCTCTTCCAGCTCCGCCAGCAGGGCGAGGGATCGCTGGTAGTAGAACTGGCCCGCCTCAGTGGGATTGACCTGACGGGTAGTACGCGACAGCAGCCGGGTGGCGAGGGACTCCTCCAGCTGCTGCATCAGTTTGGAGGCCATGGCGACCGAGATGCCGAGCTGGTTGGCGGCCCTGGTAAAGCTCTGGCACTCCACCACCTTGATAAAGGTGCGCATGGCGGCGATCTGGTCCATTTTCCATCCTCAGTAAATAATGAATTTAATAAATCACTGATTATTCATCTTCAGAACGAGGTTAGCATTTTAACCACTGATGTGAACCCCAAGATGAAGGAACGAACGGATGAAAATGACCAAGGCTCTGCTGGCCTCCTGCCTGTTTATGGCTACCCCTCTGATGGCGGCGGATTACGATGTGGATGCGGCGCACACCACAGTGCAGTTCAAGGTGGGGCACCTGGGCTTCTCCGAGCTGGTGGGTCGCTTCAACACCTTCAGCGGCACCTTCAGCATGGATGACGCCAACCCGGCGGTCGCCAAGGCGAGCTTTGAAGTGGATGCCGCCAGCGTCGACTCCAATCACGAGGCCCGCGACAAGCACCTGCGCAGCCCGGACTTCCTCGACGTGAAACAATATCCCAAGATGACCTTCGTCAGCTCCGCTTACGAGGGCACCAAGGATAAAGGCGTGCTGAAAGGGACTCTGACCCTGCACGGCGTTTCCAAGGAAGTGGCCTTCGATCTGGTCAAAATTGGCGAGGGCAAGGATCCCTGGGGCGGCTACCGCAGCGGTTTCAACGCCTCCACCACCATCAAGCGCAGTGACTTTGGCGTGAGCTACATGCTGCCCGACATCCCGGACGAGATGAACATCAACCTGTTTGTCGAAGGCGTGCGCAAGTAATGGGCGCGGAACTTCTGCTGCAAACCCTGGCGGCTCCTCTGGGAGCCGCTTTGCTATCGTGGCGCTGGCCGCGACTGGGTTATCTGTGGGGCGCGCTGGCGCTCTGGCTGGTGGGCTCCTTGCTCGGCGGTCTCTATGGTATTCCGGCCAAGGCGTGGCAGTGGCTGCCGCTGACCCTGCTGGTGCCCGCCATTGCGGCTCAGGTGAACGATCTGCGCGGTTCACTGCTGCTCTTTGCGGTGTTCAGTGCGCTGGTGTGGTGGCAGGGATTGGCCTCGGTACTGGCGAGCGAACCCGGGATCTGGCTGGCGCTATTGCCCGCCATCCTCTGGTTTGGTTGGAGCGGTCTGCGCGGTGACAGCCGCGAAGGGCTCGGGTTTGCCCTCGGCTTTATCTGGTTGGCGCTGGTGATTGGCATCGATGGCAGTCTGCTGATTGCCCAGCTGGCCGGTGCGCTGGCCGCTTTAGCCGGTTTTCGCGCCCTGCTTGCCACCTTTGTTGGCATCAAGGTAGCACCCGCCGGTCTGGCGCTGGCCCTCGCCTTCGTCCAGATGCTGGCCTGGCAATATGTGGAGGTGCCGCTGGTGGTGTTGCTGCCGGTCTGGTTGTTGCCGCTACTGGAGTGGTTTTTGCGTGACAAGTCGTTGCCAGTGCGTTGGGGTGGGCTGATCTTGCTCGCCGCGGCGGGAACCGGGCTCAGCCTATGGTGGGTGTGGCCTGCTGCTTCTTTGTACTGATTTTTGCATGAAAAACAGGCAATTACAGTCATTTTTGCATACCCGCTCATACTCTTGGCAGATAATGATTGAGCCACCTATGTGTTTCAGATAAAAAGGTTTTTCATTTTATTTGGACACACACAGAACCCGGCCGCGCCGGGTTCTGTTTGCCTGCTTTGCGGCACATAAGGAGGCCACAGTTGCGCAGTCAAGGATCTGAGCATCTGTTTTTTCGCCATTTCACCGGACAGGGACGCATCGACGGTCTCTGTATTCTGCTGGTCACTCACCTGCTTCCCGATCGCCCCCGTTTTATCGAAGCGCTTTCCCGGATTGGACGGATTGGCGCCATTTTGCCCAAACCGAAATCGGTACATGGCCCGACCCTGGAGTGGGTATCACAACACTATCCGGTGCTGCCCCTCAACCGGCGCTGGACCAATGATCCCGACAGTATCATCCAGCAGATTGCGCCGCTGGTGGCCCCCCACGAGCGGTTGCTGATCCTCGATATTGGCGGTTACTTTGCCAAAACCCAGGTGATCTTGAGTGAATACTTCGGCCCCCGTTTCCTCGGGGTGGTGGAGATGACCGAGAACGGCCATCAGCGCTATGAGCAGGAGGTGCTGGCGACCCCCGTGGTGTCGGTGGCACGCAGTCCCCTCAAGCAGGCCGAGGATATCCAGATTGGTTTGAGCGTGGTCTACTCCGCGGAGTCGCTGGCTCGTAATCTCAACCGTACCTTCAACGTCTGCGAAGCCGTGCTGTTTGGCTATGGCAAGGTGGGGCGCAGCATCGCCCGCGACCTGCGCTGTCGCAACCTCCATCTCGGGCTGGTGGAGACCGATGTGCTGCGACAGGTCGAAGCGCTCTCTCACGGTTTTCGCTTGATCACCAAGGCTGAAGCCTTGAGCCGTGCCGAGCTGGTGATCTGCTCTACCGGCAACGGCTCGCTGGATTTGGCGGATCTGCAGGCGCTGCGCCCCGGCACCATGGTCGCCTCGGTCACCTCGGCCGACGACGAGTTTGCCTTCTCGCTGGCCCAGTTGCCGTGGCCGAGCGAAGAGGTGTGCCCCCATGTGCTGGCCCTCAACCGGCCGGATGGTACCCAGATCTACCTGCTCAACCGGGGTGAGGCGGTCAACTTCGTCCATGGCGCCGTGATTGGTGAATATGTCTATCTGGTGCTGGCGGAGATCATGGAAGGGATCCGGATGCTGGCGGCAGGCCCTCTTGCACCCGGCCTGTTCGAGCTGCCAGAATCGGCGATGCGTACCATTGCCCGCCATTGGCTGGCCGATTTTCATGGGGTTGATCAGCACTGATTTGACCAAACCGGGATCGGCCATTGGGCGGAAGTACGCCACTTCCCGCCATTGTCGCTTTTTTATGGAGTCACTCATGACCGAGTCTGAAACCCTGATCAGCAAACCCCGCATCGAAATCCGCTACTGCACCCTCTGCCGCTGGATGCTGCGCGCCGCCTGGCTGGCGCAGGAGCTGCTCTCCACCTTCGACAGCGATCTGGGGGAGGTGGCGCTGGTGCCGGCCAGCAAGGGGGAGTTCCGCATTCTGGTGGGTGGGGTGCAGGTGTGGGATCGGGTGGTCGATGACGGCTTCCCCGAGGCCAAGGAGATCAAGCAGCGGGTGCGCGATATTATCGCCCCTGAGCGGGATCTCGGCCACTCGGATCGCAAGGCGGCCGAGTAACGCCAGATGGGCCGAGCGCCTCGAAAAGGTGCTGAGCATGAGAGCGAAAGGAGAGGGAGGCGATGGCCTCTCTCTCCTTTTTTGCATTTGGCTGTTTGCCTGGCGCCTGCAGGGTTATAAGCGCGGCTCGGCCAGATGACTGCCGATATAGCGGGCCCGCTTGTGGGACTTGATGCGGCTCACATCGACCCACACCAGCCCGTCGATGCAGTGGTTGAAGTCGGGGTCGATGCCAAAATCCATAAACTGCACCCCGCCCGGCTCGCACAGCTCGGAATACTGCTTGTAGAGGGTGGGGATGGCGCAGCCCAGATTGTCGAGACGGGCCTTGAGTGCTTTGAGATCGGCGCCGTAATCCAACCCCTCGAACAGAGGCTGCGTCTCGGGGTAGGGACGGCGGGAGGGGGCCAGCGCCAGCTCGGGGGCAAAGTGCTGGCGGTAGAAGCTCACCAGCAGATCCTTGGCCGCCGGCGGCAGGCTACCGGAGAGCGACACCGGGCCAAACAGGTAGCGGTAGCGCGGATAGCGGGCCAGATAGGCACCGATGCCGAACCAGAGATAATCTAGCCCCCGCTTGCCCCAGTAGGCGGGCTGGATAAAGCTGCGGCCAAGCTCGATGGCCTGCTCCAGCCGGGGCAGCAGCTTATCCTCGAAACCAAACAGGGTGTGGCTGTAGAGGCCATCCTTCCCCTTGCTGGCCAGCAGCTCCGCCACCGGGGCGAACCGGTAGGCACCGATAATGTCGAGTCGGGCCGGATCCCAGAGGATCAGGTGGTGATAGTCGTTGTCAAAACCATCGAGATCCCGCCGCTTGCCAGACCCTTCCCCCACCGCGCGAAAGGCGATCTCCCGCAGTCGCCCCAGCTCGCGCAGGATCACCGAGTGACTCAGTTCATGGCGGCGGTAGAGGTAGATCTCCTGACCATCCGGGGTGGTGCCGAGCTGTTCGCAGCTTTCGATGGCCTGTTTGAGTTGGCGGCGATCCTCCGGCAGGGCGATGGGGGCCTCGGTCTGCAGCCGTCCCGCCTTGCCATGGCCAATCCGGTAGAGGTGGTTGCGCACCAGCCGCGCCGCCGTCTTGGCGGGCAGCTCCTGAAAGCTGCCGAGCGGAATGCGCGCTCCTATGGTCACCGGCAGGGTCTGCCCCTGCTGGCGAAACAGCTGGCGCACAAGCAACAGGGCGGAGGCGGGCTTGTTGAGCCAGGAGGCGAGATAGAACCAGAGGCTGTTGCGTCCCCCCAGATGGATGGGCACCAGCGGGGTACGGGTGCGCTGGGCCAGCTTGATAAAGCCTGCCTGCCAGGGGCCATCTTTCACCCCCTTGAGGCCAAGCCGGGATACTTCGCCTGCGGGGAAGATCACCAGCGCCCCTTCATGGGCGAGGTGCTCGTTCATGGCGAGGATGGCCTGTCGATCGGTCTTGCCCTCCATATTGTCTACCGGTAATAGCAGAGGGCGCAGCGGCGCGAGCTGGGCCAGCAGCTGGTTGGCGACGATCTTCACATCGGGGCGGATGCGACCGAGCAGTTGCAGCAGCGCCAGTCCGTCCAGCGAGCCGATGGGGTGGTTGGCGACAAGAATGACCCGGCCGCTGGCGGGAATATGCTCCAGCTGCGCCTCGCTGACCCGATAGTCGAAATCGAGCTGTGTCAGCGCCTGCTCGACAAAGTCGAGGCCGCGCAGGTGCGGGTAGCGGGTGGCAAAGTCGGCAAAGGCACGTTCGTTGAGCAGCCAGCCCAACAGCCGCTTTAACAGCGGGGTGAGCAGGGGGTAGCCAAGCAGGCGGGGGAAGTGCTGGGTCAGCAGGGTATCGATAGTGAACATCTGGAGGGCTCCGGCGATCCGTTGCTCCCAGCATGATCTGGCACTGTTCCCGCGACATGTCAGCGGGATGACAGTTTGATGGCAGCGGCAGCCAGTAGCTCCTGAGCGACCCTCCCCCGGTTTCCCTTTCCTGATGGGGGATGGCCAGATAGCAAGGGAGGAACCGGTAAACCGGCTCCCCCTTGGTTGTCGCGGTAAAGATAGCGACCCGATTAACCGCGCCAGGCTGCGGTGAGGCGCACCAGCTCCACCAGGGTGGCGACCGATTTCTCCATCGATTGCAGCGGGATGAACTCGTGCTTGCCGTGGAAGTTGTGGCCACCGGTGAAGAGGTTGGGGCAGGGCAGGCCCATAAAGGAGAGGCGGGCGCCATCGGTACCGCCGCGAATGGGCTTGATTTTCGGCACCACGTCGGCGGCCTCCATGGCAGCCTTGGCCAGCTCGACGATATGCATGTGCGGCTCGATCTGGCTGCGCATGTTGCGATAGCTGTCGGTCAGGGTCAGCTCGATGCGGGCCTTCGGATACTCGGCCTGCAGGGCGGCCACCCGGTTCTGCATCTCGGCTTTGCGTGCGGCGAAGTGCTCGTCGTCGAAGTCACGGATGATGTAGTGCAGGGTGCTCTCCTCCACGGTGCCGCTCATCTGGGCCAGATGGAAGAAGCCCTCATACTCGTCGGTGCACTCCGGGGTCTGCTCGGCAGGCATGGCGGCGTGGAAGCGGGCGGCCAGGGTTTGGCTGTTGATCATGCTCCCCTTGGCGGTGCCGGGGTGGACGTTATTGCCGATAAAACGAACTGTGGCGCTGGCGGCGTTGAAATTTTCATACTCCAGCTCGCCCAGTTCGCCACCATCCACGGTATAGGCCCACTTGGCCGGGAATCTCTCCAGCGGGAACAGGTTGGCGCCGCGGCCGATCTCTTCATCCGGGGTAAAGCCGACCCAGATATCGCCACGGGGGATCTCGGGATGGGCCTGCAGGTGGTCGATGGCAGTGAGGATCTCGGCGATACCCGCCTTGTCGTCGGCGCCAAGCAAGGTGGTGCCGTCGGTGGTGATGAGATCCTGACCCAGGTAGTTTTTCAGGAAGCGGTAGTCACGGATGGCGAGCACCTCGTCACCCTTGCCAAGGCAGATGTCGCCGCCCTGATAGTTTTCGATGATTTGCGGTACTACGTGCTCCGCCTCGTAGTCGGCGGTGTCCATGTGGGCAATCAGGCCGATGGCGGGGGCGTCCGGCTGGTTGCCTGGCAGGCAGCCGGTGAGGTAGCCGTGCTCATCCAGAGTGACCCGGGTTAGCCCCAACGCCTTCATCTCTTCTTGCAGGGCGCGGGCAAAGATCAGCTGGCCTTCGCTGCTGGGGCAGGCTGGATTGGTCTCATCGGAGCGGGTATGAAAAGTTACGTAACGCAGAAAACGCTCAAGCAGGGTATCCATTAGTCAGCCTCTAACCGATTGTGAGCGGTCATTGTGGCCAATCCGTGCGGGGCACTCATTGCGTCAGCGCAGGTTTTTCACATTTTTTGACGCAAGGGAAGAGCGGCGAATGTGCGGCGCGCGGGGCAACGTCCGGGAGGGAGATCGCATAAATGTGGCATTTATTACAATATTTAGGCGCTGGCGGTGGCGACCAAATTCCCCTCAGAGACCGCACAGCAAGGCGTCAGCCCAACCATGGCGTTTTCGCACACTTTTCAAGGGGAAACCGGGCTGTCGCATAACCTGCGCCATCCCAGAGCCTGCCTGCCCGCCAGCAAGATTTGATCGACTTATTAAAAGGGGATTTTGAACACTATTTTTTATTGTCACTGCCCGCGGTAAGTGTGTACACTCCGCGCCGATCCAAGGGCAACCCTGAAGCAGGCAGAGCCGCCAGAAACCCGACCGATCATACGCCTATAGGGCGAGGCACGCAGAAACGACAGACACTGCTGGGGAATGGTTTCTTTAATACCGGTTAGGCTCCGGTATCAGGGAGAACAACAGACTCTCATCCTTCATTTGACCGAGTGGGCCACCGGCTCATCATCTTCCCTTGTCATGGGCGGTCACTGACGGTGAGGTGGGCTGTGGTTGTTGTCGTCTATCAACACGCATGCGTGCTGGCGCCTTCGCTTCTCTTCCTTGGAACCCTCTCCTTCTGTCGGGATCGCTGCCGAATGATGAACTGACGGCGTGGCTGATGTCGTCTGTCATCAAAGTACCGCGGCGCTACGGCATAGTGGCACCGCATACCGTTGAGCTTGATGTAAAGCCACCAGCCCCACATCAAGACTCGTTACTTCCCCAAGATCCACCAGGCAGCCTCTGGCTTGCCGCGATGTGCAAAGGGTTGGTTTGGGTGGCTGCGTCTCGTGATGGCAGCGCTCGCCGTACTCTGCACTAGATGGTCTGGATGTGATTGAGGGTAACGAAGGCGACTTCCCGTCGCTCATTTGCGAGGCATAGCCCATGACTAACTGGTCCAGCAAGGACTCCTTGAAGGTCTACAACGTTCCCTACTGGGGTGCGGGTTTTTTCAATATCAATGACGCCGGTCATGTGACCGTCGCCCCCGACAAATCACGCCCTGACGCGCATATCGTGCTCTCTGACGCCATCGAACAGTTGCGTCAGTCCGGGCTGACCACCCCCGTGTTGCTGCGCTTCCCCGACATTCTCAAGAGTCGGGTCGATGCGCTGTTCAACGCCTTTGGTCAGGCCATCGAGAAGTCAGGCTATGAAGGGGACTACCTCTGCGTTTATCCGATCAAGGTAAACCAGCAGCGTCGTGTCATCGAGACCATCAGCCAGTCCTACAGCGACAAGCCCCGGCTTGGCCTGGAAGCTGGTTCCAAACCGGAACTGCTGGCCGTGCTGTCCCATCACCATGAGCAAGGCTCGGTGATCGTCTGCAACGGTTACAAAGACCGCGAATATATCCGCCACGCCCTCTTGGGCAACCTGATGGGCCACAAGGTCTACATCGTGGTGGAGAAGCCCTCCGAACTGGAAATGGTGCTGGACGAGTCAGCTCGTCTCAATATCAAGCCCAACATCGGGGTGCGTGCCAAGCTCGCTTCCACCGGCTCCGGCATGTGGGAATCGAGCGGCGGCTCCATGTCCAAATTTGGTCTCTCCGCCTCCCAGATCCTGGCGCTGATCGAGCGTCTGCGCGGGCTGGGCAAGCTGGATTGCCTGCAACTGCTGCACTTCCATCTGGGCTCCCAGATCGCCAATATCCGCGACATTCAGGGCGGCATCCGCGAGTGCGGCCGTTTCTACGCTGAACTGCGTCGCCTCGGTGCCAACATCGAAGTCGTGGACGTCGGTGGCGGCCTGGGTGTGGACTACGAGGGAACCCGTTCCCAGAGCCACTGCTCCGCCAACTACAGCCTCTCCGAGTACGCCAACAACGTGGTGTGGGGTATCGGCGATGTCTGCCGCGAGTTCGATCTGCCGCACCCGACCATCATCAGCGAGTCTGGCCGTGCCCTGACCGCCCACCACGCCGTGCTGGTCACCAATATCATTGGTGCCGAAGGGGTGGAGATGAACGACATCAGCGCGCCGGACGAAGATGCGCCGACCATTCTGCAGAACATGTGGAAAGGCTGGCTGGATCTGCGCAGCGAAGATCCCTCCCTGCTGGAAATCTTCCATGACTCGGTAGCCGATCTGGGTGACGTGAATACCCAGTACACCATGGGCCTCTTGAACCTTGAACAGCGTGCCTGGGCCGAGATGCTGCACCAGAACACCTGTCTGGCACTCAAAGAGATGCTCAACCCGGTCAACCGCAACCACCGTGCGCTGGCTGACGAGCTGAGTGAAAAGCTGGCGGACAAGTGCTTTGCCAACTTCTCCCTGTTCCAGTCCCTGCCGGATGCCTGGGGTATCGGTCAGGTATTCCCGGTGATGCCGCTGGCCGGTCTCGATCGTCCGCTTAGCCGTCGCGGTATCCTGATGGATATCACCTGTGACTCCGACGGTCAGGTCGAGCACTATGTCGACGGTCTGGGGGTCGAGAGCACCCTGCCGATGCCGGTCTACGGCGAGAACGAAGAGTGCCACGTCGGCTTCTTCCTGGTCGGCGCCTATCAGGAGATCCTCGGCGATCTGCACAACCTGTTCGGTGACACCCACTGCGCGGAAGTGTGGCTGGACGAAGAGGGCAAGATGGACATTCGCAACGTGGTGCGTGGCGACACCGTCGACCAGCTGCTGCGTTACGTCAACATCGACCCGTCCGTGATCCGCGAAAACTACCAGCGGATCGCTGCTCACCCGGCGCTGGACGATGCCACTCGCAAAGCCCTGCTCGACGAGCTGGAGCTGGGCCTGCAAGGCTACGCCTATCTGGAAGACGAATAAGCCTTCTGTTTGCCCCTCGCTTTTGAGGGAAAATGAAAAACGGCGCCTGCGGGCGCCGTTTTTGTTACCGGGGAACATCCGGCGATTTGACGGTGTGCTTGGTCCATCTTCATTCGGATAATCTATGGTGGCTCGGGGCATCCTCAGACCACAGATCTGGCTGATATCTGTCCCTTTCAGCCGCTTCCCTTGATCTGCATCAAGCGTGAACCTCGGTGGTTATTTTACGGTCAGGAGTGATGTTGATGGAATGTAACAAAAGGATATGCATATGGATCTGAAAAGGGACCCGAGATGCTATACCGACGTCTGTATCGACGGTAAGTGGTATCACTACGACCACTGCAGCACCAACGTCTATATGCTGATGGGAGGCGCCGCGCCGAGCCTTCAGCTAGCCTATGAGCCGAGCAGCGAAGAGGAGCTGATCGAGATGCTCCAGCAGCTGGGGCGCTTCTGACTTACCGAATTGATATCTTGCCATATGGCCATCGGGCGCGTTGCCACGATGGCCACCACTCTTCACCGCTGTACCTTATCTCAGCGGTTTTTATTGCCCAATAACCCCTTGCCAATCTCCAGCATGGCGACGGCCGCGGCGTAGCTGCTATCGGACTTGCCTATCTCATCCGCTATATAGAGAAAATTGGATTGGTACTTCTCGACGGCCTCTCGCGGGCTGGTTGCGTCAATAAAGTCCTCCTCCACCTCGAATCCTTGGGTCAGCAGTGCCGCCTTTTCACTCAGAAAAGTCGGAGATGCCATGTCGATAAAGGTGTATTGCTGCCGATTGGACGCCGGAATGGTAAAAAACTGGTATCTGGCCATAGGTAAATCCTCGCTTGAAGCGGGTGATAGATGACGTGACGCTGGGTTTAATCTGTGGCTCGCAGGCGGCTTGCTTGCCTCGACGTCGCAGACCGTGCGTGTCGGGAACGCCGCATTTTGTTTTCGTTCGAGGCTACTTTGTTGGCATCTGCCCGGCAAGTGGGTCGCAGAGATTTTCTGGATGATCCGAGCAACCGAGATGTTGTGGGCAGGGGCGAGACCGGGATAATGCCGGGCTCACGTTGAGCCCGGCTTGTCAGCGCTCTGTTACAGCACGAAGCTCTGTACCATGGCGCGCAGCTGTTCGGTGAGCTGGTGGATCTGGCGGGCGGCATCGCGGGCGGTGTTGGCCACTTGCAGCGCCTCGTCACTGCCATCGGAGATGCGCACCACGTTGCGTTCGATCTCGTTGACCACTGCGCCCTGCTGCTCGATGGCGCTGGCGATGATGGCGTTGGTATCGACCATCCGATCCACCTTCTCGGTGATGGCGCCGAAAGCCTGTTTCGCCTCCTGCGCCAGCCCGACCCCCTCCTGCGCTTCATGGCTGGCCGCCGACATGGCGGTGACCGAGGCGCGGGCGCCGGATTGCAGCTGTTCAATCATCTGCTGGATCTCGACGGTAGCCCCCTGGGTGCGGTTGGCAAGAGAGCGCACCTCGTCGGCCACCACTGCAAAGCCGCGACCCTGCTCACCGGCCCGGGCCGCTTCGATGGCAGCGTTGAGGGCCAGCAGGTTGGTCTGTTCGGCGATGCCGCGGATCACGCTGATGACGCCGCCAATCTGGCTGCACTGTTGTTCCAGCTGGCCTATGGTGCCGGCGGTACGCAGCACCTCGCGGTTGATATGGTCGATGGCCTTGATGGTTCGTTCCACCACATCCTCGCCCTGACCGACCACGTTCTGCGCCTCCTGGGTCATGCGGGCGGCTTGCAGGGCGTTGCCCGCCATGTCTTGTGAGGTGGCGGCCAGCTCCTTGATGGCGGTAGCGACCTGATGGGTCTCCCCTTGCTGATCGGCAATCACCTCCTGCGAGCGGCAGGTGCGCGCTTCGATCTCGGTAGCGCTCTCCACTACTGTGACGCCATTTTCCCGCACTCGCAGCATCAGGGTGCGCAGGGTCTCCAGGGTCACGTTGTAATCCCGGCTGATGGCGGCCAGCTCGTCCTGACCGACGATCTCGATGTGCTGGCTGAGATCCTGGGCGTTGACCCGGGCGGCAATATCACGCACCCGCCCTACGGTGTCGCGCAGGGAGAGATAGGCGCCGATCATCAGGTAGAGGTAGAGCAGCAAGCTGGCGGTCAGCGGCGCGGTGACCCACCAGAAATGGCGCTGGTTGGCGGCCAGCCGCTGATGCAAGTCGGCCTCCAGCCGCTGGCGTACCTGGCCTGCCAATACGGTGATGGCCTCGTCCATTTTATCCCCCAGCGCTTGCACCTCCTTCGTGGAGAGCTGCACCAGCTGATCCTTCATCATCTTGTTTTCCATGGTCTCGACCCCCTGACGTACCAGCTGTATCAGAGCATCGGTCTGCTGACCCAGCTCGGCGCGGTAGGCCGGTTCAATCTGGTAGAGCAGGGTCAGATCGGCCTCCAACTCCTGCAGAGTGGCGCTGATCAGGTCGAGACGAAAACGCAGGCCGCTGTAGCCCTCTGCCTGAAACAGGCCGAAATCGGCGATGGTGGCGGCGCGATCCCGCACCTGAGCCAGCAGGTCGCGCAGTTGCGGCAACCGCTCACTGGCGAGGATCACCATGTAGTAGGTACCGAGCGCCGGATCCTGGATCAGGCTGCTACTGGCGGTAATGTGCTTGTAGAGGTGGCGCACCTCAGTCAGCAGCTTGTCGTGGCGCAGGTTGCTCTGCTCCACTTCCAGCTTGCCTGTTTCACTCTGCAGGGCGGCCCAGCCCTGCTGGATCACCTCAAAGGAGGGGTTGTTCTGGCGGGTGTCGGCAAAGGCTTGCAGGCTCTGAGCAACTATTTGTGCGGCTGCCTTGACCTGATCATCACCGACCGGATCCACCTCATAGGCGTGACGGGTCACCAGATTGCGATGGGTGAGCAGGGCCTGTTCGATAGCGGGCACGGGGTTGAGATTGACCACTCCCGCCAGCTCGCGGTTGGCCTGGACGTTGTCATCCTGCAGCCGCCCCAGCAGATTGGTCATGCTGTAGGCCAGTGGCAGCAGCATCAGGCAGGACCAGAGCAGGAATTTGTATTTGAAGGAGAGCTGATTGCCCAGCCGGATGGCGGGGTTGAAAATCCATTTCATGTTAAGCCTCGATACCTGAGTGCGGGCGTGAGTCGTGTTGCCTGAATAGTACTCCGAGCGGCCTCCCTTGGGTGATGGCCGGTTGCAAGTTGTGATCCCCTTGGCTTTTTACTTCCGGGCGGGGCGCGGTCAGCCGCACCAATAGAAAACGGGCCACCCGAAGGTGACCCGCGGTCGATAAGGGGAAACCGATCAGTTGAACGCCAGGAAGGGCGAGACACAAAGCAGCAGGCCAGTGACGATGATGATGTAGAGGGAGGTGCCCTTGTACTTGTGCAGCGCCGGCACCTGATAGACCAGATAGGCCGGGATGAGACAGCCCACCATGCCGAAGATGGGGCTGCAGATGGAGGTGAAGCTCAGTACCGGTGCGTTGAGCACGATGGCACCCCAGGAGAGCATGACGGTAAACACCATGATCCCTTTGCCCACCAATCCTTTGTTGATGCGGTTTTCCGGCATGACGCGGCGCAGCAGGTTCATTGCCAGCCCCTGACAGGCTTCACGAAAGCCCAGATAAACGCCGAAGTAGGCGGTCATCACCGCGAAGATGTTGAGGGTGAGGCTCAGGAGCTTGAGGGTCTGGCCGGGCATCCCCTGGGCTACCATCGCCAGCGCGGAGATATTCTCTTCAGAGGCTTTAACCGCCTGATCGTGGCCCATGGCCAGAGTGAAGGAGATCGCGTAGAAGAACACCACCACGAACAGGATGCCAAAGGCGATATTCATGGCGCGCATCGCCTTGAAGCGGGCCACTTCCAGCGACTTTTCCCGCGAGCGGTAGGAGATCACCATGGGGCTCAGGCTCTGGATAAAGAGGATGGAGGTGAGAGTAAAGGGCAGCATGATGATGGCATCCTTCATCCAGTCACCGGCAGCGGGCATGGCGGTGATGTTGGCCGCATCCCACTTGTCCACCATCATAAGGCCGAGCACTGCGACCACGCTGATCTTGGTCAGCACCATAAAGGTGGAGATCTTGAACAGCAGGTTCTCGCCGCGCGAGGCCAGAGCCACCAGACCGCATATCAGCACCAGACCGTAGAGCGGGTTTTCGGAGAGCAGGCCGTCGGTGACACCGAAGCTCTGCAGGAAGGAGGCGCTGTCATTGGTGATGGCGGTGGAGTAGACGAAGACCCAGATCACCAGCATCACGAAGTAGAGTGCGCCGAGCAGCACACCCCAGTTCTTGCCAAGGTAGCCGGTGATGACGCTGGGGTAATCCTTGCACTCCGGCGAGGTGGCCAGGGTGTTGATAAAGAGGCGCTGGAACATGTACATGGCGGGGTAGCCGATCACCGCCGAGAGCAGAAAAACCCACAAGCCCATCAGCCCCACCTGTACCGGCAGGAAGACGATCCCTGCGCCGATGGCCATGCCGATGCTCATGATGATCCAGCCCCAGTCGGTGCTGTCGAAGCGAACCGCTTCTTTCCATTCCAGCGTGCCCATCACGGGGCTGGCGAGTGTAGTGCTATGCGCGTCCATTAAAACCTTCTTTTTTGTAGGGGTGTGGGAAAGCGGCGCAAATATAGTTGAATGAAACTGTCATAAACAATGCCCATAAGAGTACTTTTGTTCAAATCAGGATGGTGATCACGGTTTATATTGAGGCCGAAAGGTGCCTTTAAACGCCATTTCTGTATCTTTTTGTTGAATGGATAAAATAAAAAGCAAATAATGTTGAGCGGAATGAGATTCATGATTGCAAAAAAAATTGCACAAACAGGAGTGGCTATATGAAACGCATCATCACGGCAGCAGCGGCACCTGACGCTATCGGTCCCTACAGCCACGGCACTGCCTATGGCGACCTTATCTTTACCTCCGGTCAGTTGCCGGTCTGCAAGCAGCAGGGTGGTGTGGTGGAAGGGGGGATTGCCGCCCAGACCCGCCAGTCACTGGAAAACCTGAAATCCGTGCTGGAAGCCGCTGGCGGCTCGCTGGATACCGTGCTCAAAACCACCTGCTACCTTGCCGAGATCAGCGATTTTGCCGCGTTCAACGAGGTCTATAAAGCCTATTTCCAGAAAGATTGTCCGGCGCGCAGCTGCTTCGCAGTGAAGGATCTGCCGATGGGCGTCAAGGTTGAAGTGGAAGCGATCGCCCATATCGCTCGTTAATGCTGATAAAAAGGTTCAAGTGATGAAACAAGCGTGGCAGCAGTATCTGCAGATTATTCAACAGGTTGTCAAACCAGCTCTGGGTTGTACCGAGCCAATCGCCGCCGCCTATGCCGCGGCTGTCGCCACCCTGCAACTGGGCTGTGAGCCCGGTCGCCTCGAGGTTGCAGTGTCGGACAATCTCTATAAAAACTCGATGGGTGTCTATGTGCCGGGCACCGGCAAGATCGGTCTGGCTATTGCGGCTGCGGCCGGAGCCATCGGTGGCAACGCCGATGCCGGGCTGGAGGTGCTGGCCGCGATCCAGCCAGAACAGGTGGATCGTGCCCAGCAGCTGATCGATGCTGGCAAGGTGCACGTGAGCCGCACCGCCGCCCCCGAGTTTATCTTCTGCCGCGTGACCGTTTATGGCACTGATGAAAAGGGTGAAGAGCACAGTGCCGAAGTGACCCTCTGCGGCGGTCATACCCGCATCGTCGAGCAGCGCCGCGATGGCGAGGTGACCTTCACCGCTGATCAGAGCCAGGGCGGTGCCACCGGTTCCATCTGCGACGGCGTCGATATCAGCATCGCCGCCATCTACGAGTTCGCCACTCAGGTGGAGTTCGAGCAGATCAGGTTCATCCTCAAAGCCTCCGAGCTCAACGGCAAGCTCTCTGCCGAGGGGATGAACAACCCCTATGGCCTCGAGATTGGCCGCACCATGCAGCAGAACATCAATGCCGGTCTTATCGGCGAGGATGTGATGAACCGCATCGTGATGATGACGGCGGCTGCCTCCGATGCCCGCATGGGGGGGGCGACCCTGCCAGCCATGAGCAACTTCGGCAGTGGCAACCAGGGCATTGCTGCCACTATTCCGGTGATGGTGATTGCCGAGCGTTTTGCGGCCAGCGAAGAGCAGCTGGCTCGCGCCCTCATCATGAGCCATCTGGGCGCCATCTATATCAAGTCCCACTATCCGCCGCTGTCGGCCTTCTGTGGCAATACCGTGACCAGCGCGGCCGCCTCCATGGCCATGGTCTATCTGGCGGGCGGCAGCTTCGAGCAATCCTGCTTCGCCATCCAGAACGTACTGAGCGACAGTGCCGGTATGGTATGTGACGGGGCGAAAGCCTCCTGCGCCATGAAGGTCAGTACCTCCTCCGGCGCGGCGGTGCGCGGTTTCCTGATGGCCCTCAACAGCCACTCGGTGTCGGGGCAGGGGATCGTCGCAGGTGACGTGGATCAGACCATCCGCAACGTCGGCCAGATGGTGAAGGAGGGCATGTCTGCCACAGACAGCACCATTATTGATATCATGTCCGCCTGATGTCCCTGTCGGTTGCTGCCCGGCGTCCATTGTCCGGCAGCAACCCTTGCAAGAAGGTCCCATTGTGAAGCTGCAAGAGTTGAGTCCGAGCGATTTTGAGATCCTCAAGTCGATGGAGAACATAGTGGATGGCATCGCCGCCATGTATGGTCAGCACACTGAAGTGCTGCTCCACAGTCTGGATGCGCGCAATCCCTCGATCGTCAAGATTGCCAACGGCCATATCACCGGCCGCAGTGTCGGCGCCCCCATCACCAACCTGGCGATGATGAAGCTCAAGAGCGGGCAGGATATCTCCAGCCCCTACATGACCAAGTGTGCCACCGGCAAGACCCTGCGCTCCATCACGACCGTGATCCGCAACGGGGAGCACAGGGCCATCGGGTTGCTCTGCATCAACAGCGACATGGATGCCCCGCTGCAATCTGTGCTGCGCACCATGATGCCGGAGTGCATGCACCCCCATGAGAGCCATGCCACCCCGGAGGTGTTCGCCCGCAACATCGACGAAGCGCTCAACAGCACCATCGACACCGTCAGTGCCGAGGTGCGCGGCAACGAGGCGGTGCCTCCGTCCCAGAAGACCCGGGTCATCGTCAACCAGCTGCACGACATGGGGATCTTCGAACTGAAAGACAGCGCCCAGATTGCGGCGCGCCAGCTCGGGATCTCGGTCCACTCCATCTACCGCTATTTGCGGGAGATCAAGAAGGGCTGAGCCGGTTTAATCTGGCCAAATTGACAGCAAACGGGTCGGCACTGACCCGTTTTTTACGCCTGCGTTTACACGTCTGTTTGGGCCATCCACCGGGCTCATCTGCTATCATCGTCCCCTTTATTTTTCTATCTCTCTGAACGTGCTGGAGAAATCATGTCTCGACTCATCTATCTGCTGCGCCACGGCCAGACCCGCTTCAATGCCGAGCAGCGTCTGCAGGGGCGTTGCAACTCCGATCTGACCGGCAAGGGTGAGGCGCAAGCCCTCGCCATGGGGCGGCGGCTTGCCGCCGAACTGGCGGATCCCGCCCGCTGGACCGTCTATGCCAGCCCGCTCGGTCGCGCCCGTCAGACTGCACTGCTGGTGTGCGAGCAGTTGGGACTGACGGCAGATCGCATCGTCTGGGACGATCGGTTGATGGAGCTCGGTATGGGGGAGTGGGAGAGCTGCCAGATCCCGGTGCTGCGGCTCGCTCATCCCGAGCTCGATACCGGCAAGGGGGACTGGTATCTGCAGGCACCGGGGGCCGAGAGCTTCGAGAGTATTCAGCTCCGGGCACACCAGTGGTTGCAGGATCCTGCCATTGCCGAGCGGGCCATCGTTATCTCCCACGGCCTGCTCGGTGCCATGCTGCGTGGCGTCTATGCCGATCTCGACTATGAGGCGACCTGGTCACAGGAGTTGCCCCAAGATGCCTTCTATAAGCTGCAGGATGGCCACATCACTCGCATTGCTTGCTAGTTTCGTGGACGTTGCCGCCATCAGTGCATGGACGATGCAGGCTGCAACGCGCTACGGATTTTGCTTTGCGAAGATTAGACATCAACGAAATGATGAATAGACTCAAAAAGCGCATTATCAATAAGGGCATTAGCCCTTCTTCTGCGGTGATGTGTTTAAGGTCTGGTTTTGCGAACAGGTTGCAACTTGCATTGCACTATGGTGCACAGACCGCGCTTTTTAATGAGGTAAGCGGGTGATTGTATTGAAATGAGTGGTCGCGTGATGCTTGGTGTATCAATTGCATATTAAACGACCAGTGGCCTGAGTATGAGGACGACACCATGAAAGGGATCTCGGTTCGTAGCAAATTATTGATGCTGGTTGTGGTACCGCTGTTTTGTATGATTTTGCTGTGCACTCTCTCCCTTTGGGGGATGCGCCTGATGAATCAGGCTGCCCATCAGGTGAATGAAGAGGAGGTGCAGCAGTTATCCGAACTGAAGCTGATTTCAGACTTGTATGCGGTCAGTGTCGTTGATGCGATCAATAAAGCGCATGTTGGATTAATCACCCGTGAAGAGGCAAAACGTTCCGTTACTGAAGCGCAGTTAAAAGCAGCAACGGAATGGAAGCGTTACATGGCCCAGAAGATGTCTGCGGAAGAGCGGGCGATTGCGGAGTCTGCCCAGGTATTGATGAACAAAGCCGACATTACACTGGATGGTATTCAGAGTGATCTTTCATTAAAAGCGCCTCTTGATAAGGCAATTCATCAGTTATACAGCACGGTTGATCCTTTTAATGAGGAGCTGGGCAAGCTGGTTGAACTCCAGCTGAGATTTGCAGATGAGCATGTTGGTACCTTGGAAAGTCTGGCCGTTGATTTTTCATTTGCCTTCCTCTCCATTACCGGGATTGCCCTGTTCGCTTTATCCGTGCTGGGGATCTGGATTTTTCGCGGGATCAGTCAACCGCTCACCGCTTTGCGCAGAGCGCTTTACAAATTGCAGCATGAGCAGGATTTGACCGTCACCGTCCCTGTTATTCGGGAAGATGAATTGGGGCAAGTCGCACGGGCGCTGAATGATATGGTTAGCCATTTCCGCAGATTGATTGGCGAAATGGATGACGTGGCCGAACAGTTATCGACAGGCGCCGATGCACTGAACGAGCTGGGGCTAACCAGTGCAGAGCAAATGGCCCAGCAGCGTCTGGAGACAGATCAGAGCGCTGCGGCGATGAATGAGATGAGCGCAACGGTTAACGAAATCGCCCAGAATACAAATAGTGCTGCAATTGCCGCCCGTCAGGCTGAAAACAAGGCAGAAGAGGGGCAAGCGGTTGTCAAGGAGACCATTGGGAATATGGCTCTGCTCTCTGGTCAATTGCAAAATACATCCACTGTGCTGCAAAACCTGGCTATCGAAAGCAATAACATTACCCAGGTGATGGGGGTTATTCGCTCGATTGCCGAACAAACCAATTTACTGGCACTGAATGCGGCAATTGAAGCCGCCAGAGCGGGTGAGCAGGGGCGCGGTTTCGCGGTGGTGGCTGATGAAGTCCGGGTACTTGCTCAGCGCACCCAAAATTCTACCGGAGAAATCCAGAATACCGTCAATCGCCTGCAACAGAATGCAACTATGGCTGTTGATAGTATGAATATCGGATTATCTGAAGTGGAGAAGACGAATACCCTGATGCTGACCTGCGGCGTCTCTTTGGAAGAAATTGTGAGTGCCGTGGATGATCTGAATAATCTCAATGTGCAGGTCGCCGCTGCAGCCGAAGAGCAAAGCAAAGTCACCGAAGAGATGACGCGCAGCATGGTCAATATTGCCGATATCGCAGTACATACCTCGGACTCGGCAGCCCATGTATCGGCCAAGTGTCAGCGTCTTGATGAGATGGCCAAGTCAATGAGAACACAGATTAATCATTTTAAATGGCGATCACATGCCGCTTGATATAGTTCGATGACATTACCCCCAGGCCCCGAGAGTTCGGGGCCTTTTTGTATCATGTTGGTCGTACTGCACCTGTGTTGAAACATGTCATCGGTTTCCATAGATATGGGAAGATTCATTACCGGACTGATGAAGTGAGGCTTTCCGAAAAATTGTGCATTATTGACGGCAGCTGTCACCCTGAATGGCCATTTTTGCCGCAGTTCAACACATCAGAGCACCTTATCGCGGCAAGATGAGGTATCTTATGCCCCGATTTCATCCATTAAACGGATCCGAGACCCCATATGATCATCAAACCCAAGGTTCGCGGCTTTATCTGCACCACCACTCATCCGGTCGGTTGTGAAGCCAATGTTCGTCGCCAGATCGCTTATACCAAGGCCAAGGGCACCATCGAGAATGGTCCCAAGAAGGTGCTGGTGATCGGCGCTTCTACCGGTTATGGCCTGGCCTCCCGGATTGCGGCTGCCTTCGGTAGCGGTGCCGCCACCCTCGGCGTCTTCTTTGAAAAAGCGGGCACCGAGTCCAAGACCGGTACCGCTGGCTGGTACAACTCTGCCGCCTTCGACAAGGCAGCCAAAGAGGCGGGCCTCTACGCCAAGAGCGTCAACGGCGATGCCTTCTCCAACGAGTGCCGCGCCAAGGTGATCGAGCTTATCAAGCAGGATCTGGGTCAAATCGATCTGGTTGTCTACTCCCTGGCCTCTCCGGTGCGCAAGATGCCGGAAACCGGCGAAGTGGTGCGCTCTGCCCTCAAGCCCATCGGTGAGGTCTACACCACCACCGCCATCGATACCAACAAGGATCAGATCATCACCGCCACCGTCGAGCCGGCGAACGAGGAAGAGATCCAGAACACCATCACCGTCATGGGCGGTCAGGATTGGGAGCTGTGGATGGCAGCCCTGCGTGATGCAGGCGTGCTGGCTGACGGCGCCAAGTCCGTGGCTTACTCCTACATCGGTACCGATCTGACTTGGCCAATCTACTGGCATGGCACTCTGGGCCGCGCCAAGGAAGATCTGGACCGCGCCGCTGCAGCCATCCGTGGCGATCTGGCTGCCAAGGGCGGTACCGCTCACGTGGCCGTGCTCAAATCCGTGGTGACCCAGGCTTCTTCCGCCATTCCGGTGATGCCGCTCTATATCTCCATGGCTTTCAAGATCATGAAGGAGAAGGGCATTCACGAGGGTTGCATGGAGCAGGTAGATCGCATGATGCGCACCCGTCTCTACGCGTCCGACATGGCGCTGGACGATCAGGCTCGCATCCGCATGGATGACTGGGAACTGCGTGAAGATGTGCAGCAGACCTGCCGCGACCTGTGGCCATCCATCACCAGCGAAAACCTCTCCGAATTGACCGATTACACCGGCTACAAGCAGGAGTTCCTGCGCCTGTTCGGTTTCGGTCTGGATGAGGTCGATTACGATGCGGATGTAAATCCGGATGTGAAATTCGACGTGGTCGAGCTCTGAGTCTGACTCAAGTGAAAACGGGGCCCCGCGGGGCCCTGTTTTTTTGGCAAACATTCCGCTAGTTTGCGGAATTTTATTATCATCGATCACCTTTTTCCCATATCAAACCCGCTAGTCTTGCGCTGATCGGATCACATGACGGCATTGCCGAGGTACGGAAGCTATGACCACTCCAAACGAGGCGCCCAAGAAGCGCCAACTCCCCACTGTTTATACCCTGCTTTTCATCATCATCGCCCTGATGGCCGCCCTGACCTGGGTGCTGCCAGCGGGCAAATATGACTATGTCACCGCCAAGACCCAGCAGCCGGTGGCGGCAGCGGCCGTGGCCGATTACAGCGGCGACGAGCGGCTGTTGCCGGTGCCCGGCAGCTACACCGAACTCCCCTCCCACCCGCAAGGGGTATTCGAGGTGCTCAAGGCGCCCATCCAGGGTTTTCACAAGGCGGCCGATGTGGCGCTGTTCGTGCTCATCATCGGCGGTTTTCTCGCGGTGACCATGCAGAGCGGGGCACTGGATGCCGGGGTGGGAGCCATCGTGCGCGGCTTTGCCGGCCGTGAGCGGCTGCTTATCCCTGTGCTGATCGCTCTCTTTGCCCTCGGTGGCTCCACCTTCGGCATGGCAGAGGAGACGGTGGCCTTCTGGGCGCTGATCGTGCCGGTCATGATGGCGGCCGGCTTCGATCGCATGGTGGCGGCGGGCATTATCCTGCTCGGCTCCGGGGTCGGGGTGCTCGCCTCCACCGTCAACCCGTTTGCTACCGGCATCGCCTCCGGTTTTGCCGGTATCCCCATCGGCGAAGGGATCGGTTTGCGGGTCATCCAGTGGCTGCTGCTGGTGATCTTCGCCTCCTGGTTCGTGATGCGCTACGCCAAGCAGGTGCAGCAGGACAAGTCCCGCTCCGTGCTGGCCGACATCGTCTATGACGACGAGTTCTCCCAGATGAAGAGCGGCAACCTCGCCTTCACCGGCAAGCAGAAACTCACCATGCTGGTCTTCTTCGGCACCTTCCTGCTGATGATCTATGCGGTGGTGCCCTGGTCGGATTTGGGGATCGACGTGCTGCCCACCTTTGGCTGGTGGTTTGACGAGCTCTCGACCCTGTTTTTCAGCGCTTCCATTCTGATTGCGCTGCTCAACCGGATGCCGGAGTCCAACTATGTGGCGACTTTCCTGAGCGGCGCTCGGGATCTTATCGGGGTGGCACTGGTGGTGGCGGTGGCGCGCGGCATCTATGTGGTGATGGAGCAGGGCGTCATCATCGACACCATTTTGCATTGGGCCGAGGGGCTGGTGACCGGACTCTCCTCGTCGGTCTTCATCCTGATGGCCTATCTGGTGCACATCATCCTGAGCTTCTTCATCCCCTCCACCTCGGGGCTGGCGACCGTCTCCATGCCGCTGATGGGGCCGCTGGCGGACTTCTCCGGCATCTCCCGGGATCTGGTGATCACCGCCTATCAGTCCGCCTCCGGCTGGATCAACCTGTTCGCCCCTACCGCCGCCCATCTGGTGGCAGGTCTGGCGCTCGCCAAGATCCCCTACGATCGCTTTGTGCGCTGGGTGCTGCCCTTTATCATCGGCGTAGCCCTCATCACCATGGCGGTGCTGGTGGCCGGTGCCCTGCTGCACGGCTGATGGCACGAATAAAACCACAGATAACAAAAGGCTCCCGCGGGAGCCTTTTTCATGAGCTTTGCTTACTGTTTGTAGCCCTTGAGGAAGCGGGCGAGGCGGCCGATGGCATCCTCCAGCTCCTCTTCGCGGGGCAGGAACACCAGCCGGAAGTGATCCGGCGCCGGCCAGTTGAAACCGGTGCCCTGTACCAGCAGCAGCTTCTCCTGCTGCAGCAGGTCGAACACCATCTTCTGGTCATCGCGGATGTCATACACCTTGGGGTCGAGGCGCGGGAACATGTAGAGCGCTCCCTTGGGTTTGACGCAGGAAACCCCAGGGATCTCGTTCAAGAGCTCCCACGCCTTGTCCCGCTGCTTGCGCAGGCGGCCACCCGGCAGGATCAGCTCGTTGATGCTCTGGTAGCCGCCAAGGGCTGTCTGGATGGCGTGCTGCATCGGCACGTTGGCACACAGCCGCATGGAGGCCAGCATCTCCAGCCCTTCAATGTAACCGCGGGCACGGCCTTTTGGACCGGTGATGACCATCCAGCCCTGACGGAAGCCGCAGGCACGGTAGGCCTTGGAGAGGCCGTTGAAGGTCACCACCATCACATCGTCACACAGGGTGCAGACGCTGGTGTGGGAGATATCGTCGTAGAGGATCTTGTCGTAGATCTCGTCGGCGAAAATGATGAGGTTGTGCTGGCGGGCAATCTCGATCACTTCCAGCAGGAACTCGCTGCCGTAGACGGCACCGGTCGGGTTGTTGGGGTTGATCAGCACCAGGCCGCGGGTGCGCGGGGTAATGCGGGCGCGGATATCGTCGAGATCCGGGTACCAGTCAGCCCCTTCGTCGCAGCGATAGTGCACCGCATGGCCACCGGAGAGAGTGACGGCGGCGGTCCAGAGCGGGTAGTCGGGGGAGGGCACCAGCATCTCGTCGCCATTGTTGAGCAGCGCCTGCATCGCCATCACGATCAGCTCGCTGGCGCCATTGCCTATGTAGATATCGTCGATATCGACCTTGCGCATCCCTTTTTGCTGGTAGTACTGCATCACCGCTTTACGGGCAGAGAAGAGCCCCTTGGAGTCGCAGTAGCCTTGGCTCAGCGGCATGTTGAGGATCACATCCTTGATGATCTCTTCCGGCGCATCAAAGCCGAACGGGGCCGGGTTGCCGATGTTGAGCTTGAGAATGCGGTGGCCTTCGTCTTCGAGACGGCGAGCCTCTTTATGCACCGGGCCGCGGATGTCATAGCAGACATCGTCGAGCTTGTGCGACTTGTCGATTGTGAACATGGTGAGTGTGATTCCTTCCCCACAGGGACGCGTTGGCGAAAAAGGCGATTTTTAGTATCAAATTTCTTTTCCCCTATTCTTCACAGAATTGAATGCTAGAACAATCCTCTTTTTAGAAGAATTCCCTGATTTTTAGCCCTAAAACAGGGTTGCTAGAACGTTAAATTCAGCACAATCTTTGGTGCTAACCAAGGTTAACTAGTGAAACATGGGGAACGAATTAACAAAGCTGCCTGACTGTGTTGCAATATCCGGATCCTGTGGCACGATTGGCTTGTGTAAAAAATCGTCTTCGTCCCCCTTTTCGATGAGTTGACTGGCACTCATGGTGTCATCTTTATGTGGTTCGCTCATCGGTGTTCACTTCTGCGAGGTTTTCCCATGCAAGCACCCGTTCCAGGCCGCTATCGCCACTTCAAGGGGGGTTACTATCAAGTGCTTGCCCTGGCTTTGCATACCGAAACCCAGGAGCAGTTGGTCATTTATCAATCCGAGCAGGATGGTCAGGTCTATGCCCGTCCCGTCGCCATGTTTATGGAGTGGATTGAGCATCAGGGGCAGGTTGTCAGCCGTTTTGCCCCTGTAGGAGACTGACCACGCCTCTGTTTTTATCGTTCAAGGGATGAGCACTCGAGCTAAATGGTGTCACAAGTTGTCGCATGACGCCCTTGGGTATGAGATGTGCAGCCAGCTGTCTTAATGATAAATCCCTTATCTAATCAACTAATTGTGACGAACGTCACATTGAGTGAGCTCTGCCTGCCGGGTTCGCAATCTGGACTCACACTCCCATAATGCTGCGCTTGTTCAAGCATGGGCCCTTCTCGGGTCTTGTTCGGTGTTATCTCAAATGGGAGAAATAATGTGAAACCTGTTGCTGCTGAGTTTATGGGCACTTTCTGGCTGGTATTGGGCGGGTGCGGCAGCGCCGTGCTGGCTGCGGCCTTTCCTCACGTCGGGATTGGTCTGCTGGGGGTCTCGCTGGCTTTCGGTCTGACCGTGCTGACCATGGCGTTTGCCATCGGCCATATCTCCGGTTGCCACCTCAATCCGGCCGTGACCGTCGGTCTGTGGGCGGGTGGCCGTTTTCCTGCATCCGGTGTACTGCCTTATATCGTGGCGCAAGTGTTGGGTGGCATTGCCGCCGCTGCCGTGCTTTACGTGATTGCCAGCGGTCAGGCCGGGTTTGATCTCTCTGCCGGTTTTGCTTCCAACGGCTACGGCGAGCACTCTCCGGGTGGTTATAGCCTGACTGCCGCACTGGTGTGTGAAGTGGTGATGACCGGTTTCTTCCTGTTCGTCATCATGGGCGCCACCGATAGCCGTGCGCCTGCCGGTTTCGCGCCGATCGCCATCGGTCTGTGCCTGACCCTGATCCACCTCGTCAGCATTCCGGTGACCAATACCTCGGTCAACCCGGCCCGCAGTACCGGTGTTGCGCTGTTTGTCGGTGACTGGGCTATCAGCCAGCTGTGGCTGTTCTGGGTTGCCCCGATTGTCGGTGCCATTCTGGGTGCGCTGGCTTATCGCCTGGTGGCGACTGAGCAGAAGTAATCATTTGCGAAACAAAGTGTGGTATCGACACGCCTGCGGGCGTGTTTTTTGTTTCTGGAGGGGCGAGAAAAGAGCATTAACCGAGGCTAACCTCAGAGCCCTTTGGCCTGCAGCATCTCTTTGTAGCGCAGGTGGAGGAGCTGGACGCGCTCCACATAGGCACGGGTTTCCGCATAGGGCGGGATACCGCCATGTTTTTGTACGGCGCCCGCGCCGGCGTTGTAGGCCGCGGTCGCCAGCGCCACGTTGCCATCATACTGCTTGAGCAGTCCCGCCAGGTATTTCACCCCGCCGAAGATATTCGGCTCCGCCAGCAAGGCATTGCCGACCCCCAACTCCCGCGCCGTGGCGGGCATCAGCTGGGTCAGCCCCATCGCCCCCTTGCGGGAGACCGCCAGCGGATTGAAAGCGGATTCCGCATGGATCAGCGCCCGGATCAGCGCAGGCTCAACCTGATAGGTTTTGGCGGCCGCCTTGATGGTGCTGGCATAGTCATAGAGAAACAGCCCTGTGGTCTGCCAGTTGACGCTGGATTTGGGATCGCAGGCGAAGCAGTCGTTGAACAGCAGCAGCTCGTAATGGCCCTGTTCGGGTGCCATATCGGAGTAGCGAACCACCCCGTTCTGTTGCACCGATTTATAGACCTGGATCTGCTTCTTGCCGTTGGTGGCGACTGCTGCTGTTTGAGCGGTGTCGGGTTGTGAGGCTGGAGTGGCATCTTTGCTCGGACGCAAGGGGGAGGGCGCTGCGGTCAGGAAAATCACCTCCGCGGGTGGGGGAGTCTGGCTCCATCCGCTCAGAGGGATCAACAACATATGGCCTGCCAGCATCCATGCTTTCAACCCTAATACTCCTTCTTGTGATGACCATGTTGAGTAAAGCATCATGACGAGGGCAGAACAAGCGGCCAACAGGGGGCAAATGATCCGATTCGGTGACCGGGATCAAAGTATCCGCCGCAATAAAGGATTGTCATCATAAAGCACGGTTTTGCCAGTCGGGCGGTGGGTCATGGCCTCTTCCACCGGGTAAGCAAGCTGCCCACGACGTCCGCTTTTTTGTTGACGAAAGGCATGCTATCGTGCTGGCGTCATGTGGTCGGATTAGCGCACCGTATCTGGCACTAATAACTGATTATCAAAGGATTTGTCTGTGACAAGCAAGCTGGCGATGGAACTCACTTTCGAAGAGTACTGCGACGCCGACCTCTCCCTTATCAGGGACTATTACGAGACGACGTTTTCCCACTATGTGCCGGATCTGGCCGAGCGGATCTTTGTCGTGCGTGATGCTCACTGGCTGGTGGGGGCGGTACGGCTGCGGGACGAGGAGGAGTTTTACCATCTGTGCGGCTTTCGCCTGTTGCCCCATTACCAGTCGCTGGGATTGGGATCTCGGCTGTTGCAGCACGCCTGCCACGGTCTGTTGGACAAACCTGTGGTCTGTCAGGCGCTGCCCTTCGAGAAGCCTTTCTATCTCAAGGCCGGGTTTGCCGATATGCCCCTCAATCAATTGAGCGGGTCGCTTTTCTCCCTCTACGAGCGGCAGCAGCAGCAGGGTTATCAGGTGGAGCTGCTGGTACGGGATACCACCCAGCCCCTCCTGAATTGAGCGGTTTAGCGGGGTTTGGTCAGCAGGTGGATCTTGCCCGGTGACAGCTCCAGCCCCAGCAGATTCTCCTTCAGCCACGCCTGATCCGGATCCTTGTCATTGAGTTTGTAGACCGGTTTGGTCTCGAGCCGCTTCTCCATGCTCTGCAGCAGCATGTTGAGCATCAGCCCGAATTTTTTCTCGGCCGCCTCCGGCTCCAGCTTGTACTCCACCAGCTTCATGTTATCGAGAAACAGCGCGCTCTGGCTCTTGTCATAGCGGGGTCTCGCCTCATAGGTCATCTGCAGGCGGGCGTCATATTCGGTATTGTCTGGCAGGGCGATTTTGAGCTTGCCCTTGCCATAGACCCGGGCGGTATCGGGGCGTTGGCGACCGACCTGGACATCGCTCTGCTCAAGCGTCACATGGGCCTTGATGATGCCCGGCAGCTCCAGCTGTTTGTCGACTTGCACCTGAGATTGCAGGTACTGGTTTATCTGTTGCTCATTGATGTCATATGAGCCTTGGCCTAGCATGGCCAGGCTGAGCAGCATAGATTGCAGGATCATGCGTGCGACCTGATAGAATGGATTTGCCTTACAGCATACCATCCCGGCCGGTTGGGATCTGCCCACCGCGCTGTTTGTCGATTAGAAGGAGTCCCCGTTGTTTAACGGTCTGGAACACGATCTTCAACTGCTGTTTTCCCGTTTTCTGGGTTGGCTGCTACTGCTTTTTCATACCGTGATTGTCACCGGTGTGTCGTTTCGGGTGGTGATGAAACGCCGTCCCATTGGGGTGTCGCTGGCCTGGCTGGCGCTGATCTATGCCATTCCGTTTGCCGGGGTAGGCTTCTATGTGTTGTTTGGTGAAATAAAGCTGGGGCGCCGCCGTGCCGAGCGCGCCCAGGCCATGTATCGCCCTTATGCCATCTGGATCCGGCAACTGGCCCGTCTGTTCCCGCAGCACTGCTGCGAAGTGGGCGCCAAGGCGCAACCGCTGCACGATCTCATCCAGGGACGGCTCGCCATGCCGATGCTCTCAGGCAACCGCATGACCTTGCTCAACAAGCCGGACTGGATCTTGCGCGAGATTGCCCAGGATATCCGTCGCTCGACGCTCTCCTGCTATCTGGAGTTCTATATCTGGCATCCGGGCGGCGATGCCGACGAGGTGTGCGAGGCGCTGATTGAAGTGGCGCAACGCGGCGTGGATTGTCGCTTGCTGCTCGATTCGGTGGGCAGCAAGCAGTTCTTCCGCTCCCACTGGCCCAAAAAGCTGCGCAAGGCGGGGGTCAAGCTGGTGGAGGTGCTGCCGGTCGGCGCCTGGCGCATTCTGTTCCAGCGTCAGGATCTGCGGATGCACCGCAAGCTGGTGGTGATCGATGACAGGGTGGGGTACACCGGCTCCATGAACATGGTGGATCCCCGTTTCTTCAAACAGGATGCCGGGGTCGGCCAGTGGGTCGACATCATGATCCGGGTGCAGGGGCCCATGGTGCCGCTGATGTGGTCGATCTTTGTCTGGGACTGGGAGATGGAGACCGGCGAGCGGCTGCTCGACAGTCTGCAGCATGAGCCGGAGGCCTGGCCCCAGACCAACTACCGCGCCCAGCTGATCCCGTCCGGCCCCTTCGTCGGCGGCGACTGCATCCAGCAGAGCCTGCTGCTGGCCATCTATCAGGCGCGCAGCCATCTGGTGCTGACGACCCCTTACTTTGTACCCGACGATCCGCTGGCGGCGGCACTCAGTTCGGCAGCGGCGCGCGGGGTGCAGGTGCAGCTGGTGTTGCCGGCACGCAACGACTCCATCATGGCCAATTACGCCTGCAACGCCTTTATGGAGGAGCTGCTGGCGGCCGGGGTGGAGATCTACCGCTACGATGCCGGTCTGCTCCATACCAAGAGCGTGCTGGTGGATGATGACTTCGCGCTGGTGGGGACGGTCAATCTGGATCGGCGCAGCCTCTGGCTCAACTTCGAGGTGACCCTGTTGGTGGACAACCCCTCGTTCGTGGCTCAGATGACCCGGCTGGTACAGGGCTATATGGCGGAAGCCACCCCGATGACCCTGGCCCAATGGCAGGCCCGCCCTTGGTACAAGAAGGCGATGGAGAACATCTTCTATCTCTTCAGCCCCTTGCTGTGATGTTGTGGCGAGCCGCAAGAAAGTGGACTCGCCATCTGATTGGACTTGCCTAGCCCCGAGTCCGCCCCGTAGAGTGCAGTGACAACTCCCTGGAGACACATGGATATATGAAAAAGATAGTGGCCCTCGCCGTGGGTGCGGCACTGGTAGGTGGTGGTCTGGCTGCGTGCTGGTACACGGGCAACAGCTTCGACAACATCATGGCGGAGCAAATCGCCAAGGTAGAGCAAGAGACTGGCATCGACATGCAGTGGCAGCCGGGCAGCAGCAACCTCTTCACCCGTGACGGGATCCTGAAGGTCGTGGTGACGCCGGAGGAGCTGGCTGCCATCGACAGCGAGCTGGAGGGCAGTCAGCCCATCGAGTTGCAACTTGTGGTTAAGAGCCAGATCCTGCCGCTCTATATCAAGAGCCACTTCCTGCTCGATACCCATAACGGCACTTTGGCTCCGGTCTTTACCGCACTGGGTATGGAGCAGTGGGAACTCGGTCTGGAGTCGGTCACCAGTCTCTGGACCCAGGGTAACAGCAGCCGTTTCTGGGCCAATGAATTCAAGATCAAACAGGGGCTGGACGAGTTCAGCTTCCTGCCTCTGAGCGGCGAGTTCCACGGCAATCTGGAGGGGAATGGTCACCTCACCATGACCTGGCAGGGGATGACGGTCCATGAAGAGCAGAGCAAGATGGACTTGGTGCTGGCCGATCTGAAAGGGAGTGCCGACATTGCCGAGATCAGCGGTGTGCTCCTCTCGCCCCAGAGCGAGATGACCCTCTCGGCCCTCACGGTACAACTTCCTGACAGCGTCAAGGTTGCCCTGCAGGGGATGACTACCGAGACTCAGCTGACTGGTGATGATGCCCAGACCCTCTCCAGCAGTTATCAGATGAAAATTGCCAAGCTGGATCTGGAGAACGAGACCGACACCCTGGCGGTGACCGACAGCAAGTTGGCGCTCAACCTCAACGGTCTGGATCTGGAAGGGTATCAGGGGCTGCAGGCTGCCGGTGGCAAGGGAGTTGAAGATGCCGCCATCCAGCAGGCGCTGGACAAGATGCTCAAACGTGGCGCGACCCTTGAACTGGCCGATCTCAGCACCAAGCTCAATGGTGAGGCGGTGACCATGAAGGGGGACGTGAAGCTGGCCTCCACCTCGCTGGAGCAGCTGTTCAACAGCGACGCGGGAATGCAGGCCCTCTCCGGCGTGCTGCATGCCAGCCTCAGCGACAAGTTGGGCAAGGCGGTGCCGCAACTGGCCCCCATGCTCGATCAGCTGACCCTGATGGGTTATCTGAAGGCCGACAAGCAAGCGCTGACCTCCGAGCTGAAGCTGGAGAAGGGCGCGGTGACGGTAAACGATCTGCCGCTCTGACACTCGGCGCAGAAACAACAACGGCTCCCGCGGGAGCCGTTGTTGTTTCTGGCGTTTGCATACGAGTCGTGTGGGCGGATTACTTGAAGACCACCGTTTTGTTGCCGTAGACGAACACCCGCTCGTTCAGTACCAGCTCCAGCGCGCGGCTCAGCACCGATTTCTCCACATCCCGACCCGCCTTGGCCATGTCGTCCGCACTGAAGGTGTGACCGACGTGGATCACGTCCTGTTCGACGATGGGGCCTTCATCCAGATCGTCGGTCACGAAGTGGGCGGTGGCGCCGATCAGCTTTACGCCACGGTCGAACGCCTGCCGGTAGGGGCGGGCACCGATGAAGGCGGGCAGGAAGGAGTGGTGGATGTTGAGGATCTTGCGCGGATAGGCCTCGACGAAGCTCGGGGTCAGTACCCGCATGTACTTGGCCAGGATCACATAGTCAGGCTCATAGCCGTCGATGATGGCGCGTACCTGTTCCTCATGCTCTGTCCGGCTCAGCCCCTCGTGACTGACGGTGTGGAACGGGATATCGAACTTGCCGGTGAGCTCGGCCAGGGTGTCGTAGTTACCGATTACCGCGACGATATCCATATCCAGCGCGCCCGCGTAGTTCTTCATCAGAATATCGCCGAGGCAGTGGGTCTCCTTGGTAACCAGGATGACGATGCGCTTCTTGCCCGCCTTGACCAGACGGCGTTGGGCACCGGTGGGCAGGGCATCATCGAGGTCGGCCAGCAGAGTCTCGTCGTTGAAGCGTCCCTCCAGCTCGGTACGCATAAAGAAGCGGCCATTCTCGTGATCCACAAACTCATCGTTCTTGATGATGTTGAGCTGGTGCTTATAGCAGATGTTGGTGATCTTGGCGATGAGCCCTTTGGCATCCGGGCAATCCGTGAGCAGTATTTTCTTTTCCATCTCTGTCATTTTCCGTTTGTGGTGTTGGCGCTGCTGTCTGCGCCGGCAGCGTTGTTCAGGCTCTCTTTTCGGGCCCTGTTTTTTGGTTTCGGGAACTATGCCATAAACCGATCCGCGCCATAAAGAAATTCGCCAGTCATAGCCTCTCGCGCTGGCGAGCAGGCCGCAGAGCGGGATCCCGGGCGCAATGTTGAAACGCTTTTCAGCCTGCGGGGGATTTTGGCTGGTATCTGCAACCGTTTTTCTTTAGGCTGTCTGCGCTTATTCTCAGGGCGGGGTGCAATTCCCCACCGGCGGTATCCCGATTGACTCGGGGAGCCCGCGAGCGCCCGACTTGGCTGATTGCCAGGTCGGGGTCAGCAGATCCGGTGAGATGCCGGAGCCGACGGTCATAGTCCGGATGAAAGAGGATAAGACAGACCTTGCCGCGTTGGCCCTTGTGGGCTGGCCGCTGCATGCCCATCTCTGTCTGCCTTTCCATGCCCTGATTCTGGTCCTTGTCTTGTTTAGGAGTTTTACCATGAATCAGTCTCTACTCAGTGAATTCGGTGATCCCGTTGCCCGTGTCGAAGCGGCTCTGTTTGCCTTGCGTGCCGGAGGCGGCGTGCTGGTGGCCGACGATGAAGATCGGGAGAACGAGGGCGACCTCATTTTCGCCGCCGAATCCATGACCAATGAACAGATGGCGATGATGATCCGCGAGTGCTCCGGTATCGTCTGCCTCTGCCTGCCCGACGAGCGGGTTCGCCAGCTCGAACTGCCGATGATGGTGGAGGCCAACTCCAGCCACTACCAGACCGCCTTTACCGTGACTATCGAAGCGGCGCAGGGTGTCACGACCGGTGTCTCGGCGGCTGATCGCATCACCACCATCCGCGCGGCTATCGCTGACGGTGCCAAACCGGGAGATCTGCACCGCCCGGGTCATGTTTTCCCGCTGCGGGCGCGAACCGGTGGGGTGCTTACCCGCCGTGGTCATACCGAAGCGACGGTCGATCTGATGCAGCTGGCCGGCCTCAAACCGTTTGGTGTGTTGTGTGAATTGACCAAAGAAGATGGCTCGATGGCGCGTCTGCCAGATCTGGTTGCGTTCGGTCGCAAGCACCGTATGCCAGTGCTGACCATCGAGGATCTGGTGCAATATCGTCAATTGTTGTCAGAACGTACAGCCTGAGCCTCATACGAAATTGTAATAAGACAAAAATTTGGTTAACCTTTGTCCGTGCCCCCACCACACGGCACTCATTTTTTAGACGAATCTGGACAAAAACTGTTCATTCAAAAAAAAATGAGGGTTTTAATGCATTTATCTGTGGTGGGGACTATGCAAAGTAGGATTTTTTTGTGCCATAATCACGCCGCTTGCTAAACGTCTGGCGAGTTCAAGGGAGCTTTAAAAATGAAAAAATTGTTGTTGGTAGGTGTTGTTGGTCTGTCCGCTCTGCTGGGCGGTTGTGCAAACACCAGCGAACTGGAAACTTCCGTTCAGAATCTGTCTAACAAAGTTGACCAACTGGCTCAAGATGTTAGCGCAGTTCGTGCTGATCAGTCCAAAATCGCTGCTGATGTTGCCGAAGCCAAGCAAGAAGCTATGCGTGCTAACCAGCGCATCGACAACATGGCTACTTCCTACAAGAAGTAATCCATGCGAAAAAAATGGCGCAGTTTTGCGCCATTTTTTTTTGCCTGAAATTCACCGTATCTCCACTATTCCCACAGCACCTTATTCCCACAATACCTTCTTCGTACTTGACCCATGAGGTCATGCCGGTCTCCCGACACTCCCCCATCATTACCAGCCAGTTCGATTCCGCTCAGTAGAGCAGACTATAGAGTTTGCGACGGTAGCTCTGCGCCGCCGGAGTGCTTCCCATGGTCGCCAGAATATCGAGATAGGTCTTTCTGGCATCGCCGAATGCCAAATCCCGCTTGAGGATCTCCAGCAGCAGTCCCAACGCCTCTTCCTGACGACCAGCCTGGTTGTATTGCACCGCCAGCTCCTGAGTCAGGGCAAAATCATCAGGCTGTTCTGTATGACGGGCTTCCAGCGCGCGCAGTTCCGGGCTGTCTGCTGCTTGCAGGGCCAGCGCCAGTCGTGAGCTCAGGGTATGGAAGTGGCTGTCCTGCGCCGCCATCGGGATGGTGCCGAGGCGCTCCTGTGCTTCATCCAGCAGGTTGAGGTCGAGCGCAGCTTGAATGAGCCACAGGCTGATGTCGTGGCGTTCAGGAGCCAGCTGGTGTGCCTTGGTCAGATGGGCATAGGCGATGCTGGGCTGCTCGTCAGCCAGTGCTTGTTGCCCCTTGGCCAGCAACTCTTCCTCTTCTTTGGGGGCGAAGGCGGCGAAATACTGGCGCAGGGTGGTTTCATCCTGCGGCCCTTCGATGATCCCCTGTTCGTCAGGGCGACCCTGATGGAACAGCACCAATGCGGGCAGGGCGCGCAGGCCGAGCTGACTGGCCAGCGGCTGCAACTGGGGATCGTTCATATCCACCTTGGCCAGGGTGACCTGCTCATTGGCGGGCCCAACCAGTGATTCGATCAGCGGTGTCATCCCCTGGCACTCCGGCATCTGCGGAGCATGGAAATAGATGACGACCGGCTTCTTCATGGACGCATCGATAAGTTCAGCGTGAAAATTCTGGGGAGTAATGTCGACGATCATGAGTTGGACTCTTCAGAAAGGGTGTTGAGTAACATGGGGTTAAGCGAGTGGCAATTCAAGCGCTCATCCAGCCGGTAAAAGGTCACAGGGGCTGCCGCCGCTGCGAGGCTGAGCCAGCCGCTGGCAAAGGGCCAATCCTGTACCTGATAAGGGGTCTCATCGAGCCGGTTGTCGAGTCGCCATCCTTCCTCCGGGATAAATCGTACCTTCTCCAGCCCCGCCGCTATGCCGCCACCGTGGGCTTTCAGTACCGCCTCCTTGCGTGACCAGAGCCGGTAGAAGGCGCTCTCCTGCTCTTGAGCAGGCTGTGCGCAGAGCCACTCATATTCACTCTGTGCATAAAAGCGGCGGGCCAGGGGGAGGGGATGATGCCGCCGTTTGCCCAGTTCGATATCCACTCCAAGCGGCCCCTGCGGGCAGAGCGCCAACACCAGCCAGCTGCCACTGTGGCTCAGATTGAACTGCCAAGCATCATCATGCAGTCCGGGCTTGCCGTGGGGGCCGTTGCAAAATTGCAGACTGGCGGCAGGTTGTTGCAGCCGCTCAGCCAATAGCTGGCGCAGCAGGGCGCGGCTCACCAGATATTCCTGACGCCGTTCAGGATGGGTCATGGCTTGCCAGATATGTTGCTCATCGGTTGACAGCCATTCAGGCAATTGAGCAAGCAGTTCCTGGCATACCCTGGCCGGTTTTAACAAAAAAAGATCGGTTTCGATCATGATTTTTCACTTTAAAAAGGTGCTGAAGCAGGGATAAAAGCCAGTTATCTAGGAGGCCCAAGGCTCTTTTTGCGATTGTATATTGTTTGGGCATGATCACATTAATTATGAAAAATCGTGCATTTCCTTGCAAAAATGTGAGCTTGATAGGGATTTTCACTTGCCTCGATAGAATTCTTGGATATAGTCGGGTGCTGTTGCCTTATAAATTGCCCTTTGGGGCCGTATTTTAACAAGATTTACTATTTAGCGGGGATAAAGGATTGCGCCACCTGATGCTACTGCTGGTCGCGCTCGGAATGGTGGGTTGTGCCTCGGCACCCCAACCCGAGGTCGCGAGCAAGATCGAAGTTTCCATGGTTGAACCTGTCATCGAACCGGAAGCTTCCCAGACACCTGATGTGAATGAAATCCTGACTGTATATAAAGAGTGGCGTGGTGTTCCGTACCGGATGGGTGGCAGCAGCCAGCGCGGTATCGATTGTTCCGCCTTTGCCCGTGAAGTGTTCCGCAATGCCGTCGGTATCGAATTACCCCGCGATACCCGCTCCCAAGTCCATGAAGGGACGCGCGTTTCCAAGCAGGATCTGGTCGAGGGTGACTTGGTCTTCTTCAAAATCAATCGTCGTCTCAACCACGTTGGTATCTATGTTGGCAATGGTGAATTCATCCACGCCTCGACTCGAGCCGGTGTGACGCGTTCCAAGTTGGATAGCCAATATTGGCGCAACAAGTTCTGGCAAGCTCGCCGGATCGATATCTGAGTCAGGCTGGACAAACGGCTCGCAGTACGGACTGTTTTTCCAACCTCACTTGAACCGGGCTCGATAGCCCGGTTTTTTATGGCTCTGTCCCAATTACGTGTTGAAAGGCTAATCTTGAAGTAGGCCATCACCTTGAGGTCTACCATCATGGATACCCCAGCCTTTCAACACCTGTTGTCCCTTTTTCCCCAGTTAACCCTGCGCCAGCGCCGTGTTGCTCAGCAGGAGCTTACTGCACCCCACACCATTACCTCGCTCAATACTCAGTTACCGGCATGCAGTGGCTGCCCCCATTGTCAGGCCGATGTTACCCAGCTGGCGCCTTGGGGATGGAGTCGGGGACTGCGCCGCTACCGTTGCAAACTGTGTCTGCGCACCAGCACCGTTCTGACCAAGACGCCCTTGGCCAGATTGCGTAAAGCACAGTGCTGGGAAGACTACGCGCAAGCTCTCATCGAAGGACTGACTGTCCGCCAGGCCGCGCGGCGCTGTGGGGTCAGCAAAAACACCGCGTTCCTCTGGCGTCACCGATTCTTGCGCGCGATGGCAACCCATCAGGCCACCCGGGAAGAGGGCATTGTTGAGGTGGATGAGACCTTCTTCCTTGAATCGTTCAAGGGGCAGCGGGGACTGCCGCGTCCACCACGTCATCGCGGTGGTAAAGGTCGAACTCGTGGAACCGGGCCAGATTACATCCCGGTGATGGTGGTACAAGACCGTGCAGGCCACCATGCGGATTTCCAGTTGGAGAAAATAAATGCCGATACGGTCATCGCAGTGTTGAAGCCGTTGGTGTCACCGGATGCGGTGCTGTGTAGCGATGGGGCGGGTGTGTATGCCTGTTTCAGCAAGGAACAGGGTATAACCCATCAGGTGGTGCGCAATCGTCAAGGCGAACGGGTAGTCGGTGCGTATCACATCCAGCATGTGAACGGATATCACCATCGGTTGAAAGAGTGGATGGAGCGGTTCCATGGCGTGGCGACGCACTACCTGAAGAACTACTTGGGTTGGCGCCGGATGCTGGAGCGTTACGGAAAAGGCGTAAATATCAAAACATGTTTGCATGAGGCGCTGGGGCGCCCCATGCAACACGTAATTGGGACATAACCT